>JAISTU010000151.1 GCA_031272415.1 Bacteroidales bacterium
GCATTCCCTACTTCGGCAACAGAATTAAAGACCATATTCATTGTGTTGTTGGAGAAATCCTCGTCAATAGGCAAGCCGAAACGCCCTGATACATAACTGTATAACAATGTGTCATCGTAAAGCATATTGTCGCCTGCAATATTTATAAAAATAGTGAAATCGTACCTGCCTGCCACCATAATGGGAAAGGCATTGCTCAATTCAATATTTAAAGTATTACCTGTATTCAAAGTACCACTCTTGATAACCGTGTCTATAGCCATTGCAATAGGTTGTGTAACTTGCAAGTGAATGGTCAAATTATCTTGCGAAAAATCAAAATTTTGATTCCCTGTGTTAGCAATTTTCAAATTCAATGCTGTGTAGTCAGGCAGACATGTTACATTTCCAAATGAAAGACCATCTAAAGTGGTGATAGTCAAATTTTTAGCATTGTATGGTATTACATATTCTGTAAAACGAATGTAAGTGGAATCGGTGATTATAATTGAATTGCCTACTGTATCACTAACTGAAAGAGAATAAATTACCTTACTGCCATAATATTGAGTAGGAATGTGTACCGACCATTTACCGTTGGCAAAACTCATTGGCAAAGAGGTAGAAGTTACGTGCGAACCTACAATGCTTTGTATTTGCAATTGCGGATTAGAGTTGACATATAATGCCCCGCTACCTTCCATGATAACCGCATAAACATCAAACTCTTGATTATCAATAGTATCTGCAACAAACGGCGTTGTAAACCATGCCAAAGGAGATGCATAAAGTGTCATGCTGATAGTGTCATTCCAATTGACGGTTTCAGGGACACCGTTTACCATTTCTACCCATACTTTAATTGTTGTAGGTGTTCCGTCATATACAAAATTGCCGACAGTAACATCTTGCATTTCCATGATACCTAATGAAGGTACGGCAGTCCAAGTAGAACTGCCTTGGTCAATACCATTTTTACTCCATTTGAAAACGGCACTGTTAATATTTGTTTGCCCCATATTGACTGCCTGTACTTTAACATAAAACGTTTGATGTATAACTGCTTGTTTTTCAGCAAAATCATTGAGCATTAAATCGGATGGACTTAATTCTACCGTGTAACAGCCCAACTGCGTTTTTGCATAACGAGGCATTGCGTCAATATCAACGCTTACTTGTTCATCTTTATTACAAATCAATGCATCATCATATTGCATTTTTAAAGAAGAAGTAACATCGTTGAAAACGGGTAAAAATCTTACTGAATTTTTATCGGAAGTAACCGTTGTTTGCCATGCTGCGATGGATGTTTTTGCATTTTGTGCCCATCCTACATTTGTTGGTGCATACATATTGTTATCATCTATATCCCATTGACCGAGATAAGTAATTCCCGACAAATAGATAGGATAAGCCCCCGTGCCGGTCATAACAATATTGTTGTATTTAAAAATTAAAATATTTGCCGCATTATTAGCAATTTGTACGCCTCTTGGATTACCTGCTGTTGTACCTTCCACATAAATAGAATTAAACAAAAATTTACCTTTTGCAGAGGCAATATTCATACCTTGATAATTGCCTGTTGTTCTGACGCGAACTTCATTGTTGATTATCAATGGTGTGTCAGTAGTATAAGTATTCCAAGAAGTAAAATACATACCTGTTGGACTGGTAATTGCTGTACTGCGTTGTTGAACACGATTGCCAATTATATCTCCTAATCCATAACCGAGATATAAACCATACCAACTTGTAGTTGTATTGGCGGTGCGACTTAAAACAGTATTATGCCTAACTGCTCCGTCTGAATAAGTGAAATATACGCTGTATGAATAGGCATGAGTTACCGTATTGCTGTCAAAAACAATGTCTTTACCACGAGTAAGCGTCCCTGTACCTCCTGCAAAGTTAAAGCCGTAAGTTCCACCTCTAATAGTGTTTTTGATAAATGAAATATTGCTAACCACACCTGCGCTGCTTGCCTTATAAATGGGCATTATTGCAGCCGTGGAGACAGTATCTGCCAAAATTTTGCATTCCCTAACCACTACATTTGTACAAGCACCTGTAAAGTTGATGCCGTAAGTATTAGCCGTTGTATTAGGAAGACGAACCGTTATATTGCGGATGATAATATTATCGCTGTATGAAAGCGTAATACCGCTACCTGAATTGCAAATAATGGTAGCACTATCTGCATCCGTCGCCGCAGAAGTTAATGTGAGTGAATATCCATTTAATACATTGTTAATGAATGCTAAATTAACATTTTCAGTATAAGAGCCTGTTTGCAATTCAAAAACAACATCTCCGACCGCCTGACATTGTTTTAATGCCAACACCGCATCGGCAATAGTAGCATAAACACCACTTGTACCAATAGTATAAGTACCACTAAACCCTGACGGACAAACCAATGCCGTTTTTACAATCGTATCGTTGAGATGATTATTGTCCGTCAATATTCCCAAAGAGCCGATATTTACTTTCAATGTCAAATTACCTGTTACAAAATTGATACCTCCAATGGTTATGGTATCGACACCGCCTGAAAGTAAAGTCCCGTTCCATGTAAAAGGAGTTTGAGCAACATTATTGACTTCCCAATCAAAGGTGATTTCATTAACGGTGGTCGTACCTGTATTGACAACGATTACTTTTATTGGTTCTGATTGTGCATTGTAATACAAATTGTTCCAGTTAAGAATATCTGCTACAAAAACATCAACCCCAGAGGCAGAATTTAAACCGTGATAGCAACCCATACTTGTTACGGTAGAGCGGCTATTTCCCTCCATATCAAAGGGAACTGCTGCCAATGAAGGGGTAGCAAAACCTGCGTAATTTGCCAATTCTAAATTTACAGTTGTATCCACAAAATCAGGCAAAATGCTTACCGAATGCAAGTCAGTGGCGACCACACTTTGCCAATCGGCTATAGATGTATAATGTACGCCACCAATGTAGCCCACATCTGCGGTGCTATTAAGATTGTTGTAATCAAAAATGCAAGAACTGAGTATTGCTACCGAGCCCAGCCAAATAGGGGTTGCTTGTGCTGTATAAGTACATGGAATATAGAAATTGTTGTGCCGACAATCCAAAAATCCACTTTGAGGAGCCGCAAAAACAATGCCTTCACCTCTATATCCTTTTATATAAACCGAATTATGGAAAAAGCGAACAACACCGTCGCTAAAATCAAATCCTATTCCTATCCCTGTGCCGGAGGGAGTTAATTTGATTTCATTGTTGGCAACTAATAAGGTATCTGTATAAGTTGCTTTAACGGCAGTAGGTTGTGCAGTCGCAGCAGTACCTTGCCATACACGATTGCCGATAATTGAGCCTCTTGTATAACAGCAAAGAATACCTCCCCACGTCTGGTATGGTGCAAAAGTATTACTGCTTTTGATAGTATTGTAAGATAAACTGCCAAATGTTGCACGATAAATATAAATACCAAAATTATATGAATTGAGAATCGTGTTGGAGTCAATAATCATATAAGACCATGTATTGCCTGTGCCTGCATAAAAATCTATCCCTGACGTGTTACCCTCCAACAGATTGTTGATGATAAATATGCTATCCGAAAATGTAGAATTGTCGGGATTTTTGATACATGCGCCTGATGTTTGCCCACGTGTAGCAGTAGTGGTCAGATTGCCCAAAATATGACAATCTCTTATTGTTACATCTCTGCAAGCATCTTTGAAGAAAATACCGTTAGAATTGTTATCGCCATCACTGACATCTATAGTTAATGCACTGATACAGAGGTTATTGCTGTTTCGTAACAAAATACCTGTTGTGTAATCATGAATTGTTGCACTATCGGCATTATTTGCTTTGGAAGTTAATGTTAACCGATAGCCATTCATATAGTCGGACATATTGGTCATATCTACACTTTCGTTATACAATCCCGACTGTAATTTTAAAGCAATATCTCCGCTTACACCACAAACTTTAATGGCGGACAAGGCGTTGGCTATGCTTGGAAAATCAGCATTTGCATTGCCGATGGTGTAATCGCCGTTAAAAGAAGCATTGCAAATATATCCTGTTACAGTAAGAGTGTCATTTTTCAGATTGTCATCTATCTGACCAGATGACAATGCACTGATATAGACTTCTATTTTTAGATTTCCTACCACATAATTGATTGTCCCTAAGGTAATTGTATCAAAATTTCCTGCGGGCATGTTTTTGTGTACAACTGTTGGTTGAGATACACCATTGATTTTCCAATTGATAACAACAGTATCTAATGTATTGGCACCGTTATTAAATAAAAGTACTCTGACGTTGTCGCTTTGCCCTACAATGTGTCCGTCTCGCCAATCAATAATACCCACCAATGAGGCATCTGTATTGCTTCCGCTGTGGTAACAGCCTGCATTGGTCATGGCGGCACGACTTTTATTTTCTATATCTACCGGAACTTCCGCCAAATAATGATGTATGCGTCCATTCGACTGTAAAACACTGTAATTGGTTAATTTTAAACTATTTGGCACATCTACAAAAGCAGGCAAAACGCTGTAAGAATTGTGGTCGGTAGGAACAATCGCTTGCCAATCACTTATGGAAGACACTGCCGCCGCTGCATAACCTGCATAATTAGGCGAATACAAATTGTTGGCATCTATATCCCACATAGACAAACCTGTCAAACTATTAATATATATCGGATATGCTTGTTCGGACGGTATTACAATATTGTTATATTTCACCGTTACAGGATTGGCAATGTTAAATATCCGTATGCCATAACCTAAACTTGAGCCGATATAAATAGAATTGTACAAAACTTTGACATTGGCATACGAAAGAAGGTCTATCCCTGCCGAACCGCTTGCATTGCTGAAAATAATTTCATTATTGGCAACCAAACCTGTATCAGTACGATTAAAATAGGATAACCTTAATCCTGTTGGTCCGCCGATAGCAGAGGAACGCTGTTGTATGCGGTTGCCGATAATCCTTCCACTACAATATTCGCTATAAAAACCAAACCATTGGGTAGTGGTATTCGCAGTACGACTTAAAATAGTATTATAAGACAAACTTGTAAAATCGGTGTATAAACTCAGCAGGCTGTAAAGATAAGCATTTGTAATCGTATTGCTATCAATAACAGTACCTCCTGCATAGGCGGTAGTGTTTAATCCTCCTTGAAAATAAATTCCTGAATAACCGCCATCTACAACGTTGTGAATAATAGATACATTGGTAGCCAATCCTGTTGTTTCTTTGTTAATACCTTTGACAGAGGCTGTTGTTGTTGTCGGATTAACATATATTTTGCAATCTCTGATTAAAATATTATTGACTGCACCTGTAAAATTTATTCCATATCGGGTAGCGGTACCTGTACTTGCATTGATTGTCAATGCACGGATGGAAATATTATCGCTATTTTTGAGTGTAAAGCCGGCACCTGTTGCAGGCAATATTATTACACTGTCAGCATCGTTGGCAGCAGAAATAAAAGTTAATGAATAACCACACAAATAATCGTTAATATTGGTCAAATCTACATTTTCTGCATACGAGCCGGAGGCTATATTCAAAGTAACATCTCCAATCATTCCGCAGGAAACAATAGCAGCCAAAGCATCATTGATAGTTGCATAAGTATTCCCCACACCTACGGATACTATTCCACTCAATGGAGTAATACATGTATAAAATGAATCCGAAAGCGTATCATCAAAAGAATTATTGTCGGTAAGAGTGCCTCCGATATTGTCAACCCACACTTTAATATCTTGATTACCAGATACATACTGAAATTCTCCAATAATAATCGTATCATTGCTGCCCACAGGGAGTGTGCCTGTCCATATTTTGTGTGTTTTGATTGTGCCATTGATAGACCAATGAAGTTCTATATCCGTAAGGGTTGTATTACCTGTATTGAGAACGACTGCTTTCAGCGTGTCCGTTTGTCCTGCTGCTGTTCCTATTGGTCGCCAGCCGAAAATATAAATCAATGACGCATTTGCACTTTGTGCCGCTATATGATAGCACCCTGTTGTTGTTATATTTTGTCGCAAATTGCCGTTTATATCCACAGGAACATCTGCATCTACAGACGCCCAAAAACCGGTGTAATCAGACTGCTGTAAATCTTGCGAAATATCTATAAACGAAGGCAATAACCTAAAAGATGTCCTATCTGTGGTTATCGTTGACCTGAAACTATAAAACGTTGTATGTTCGGTAGTGCTTGTATATCCAATCACCGTAGGAGCATATAAATTGTTATGGTCTATATCATAACCGCTTACACTTGCAGAAATACTTAACGGATATGCATATTGCCCCGCCATCACTATATTGTTATATTTGATAACATAACTGTAACCACTGCCAACTACATATATTCCGACAGGGTGATAAGTTGAAACAGTCTGTACTCCACGCAAATAAATACTGTTATTTAATATTTTTGCATTAGAATATTGGATAGAAAGTCCATAAGATGTCGCCGTTCCGTAAAGTATCAATTCATTATTGGCAATCACAGCCTCAGATACATATCTGTTGTGATATTCTGTATAAATACCTGTCGGTTGCGTAATATTGGTCGTATCCAATTGATAAAATCGATTGCCGATGATGTCTCCTACACAAGACGAAAATTGCAATGGTTTCCATGCAGCAGGCGACCCGATAGTACGGCTATAAAAAATATTGCTTGCACAACTGCTCAAATTCGTATTGACAAACATAGCACCGCTCTCATAACCTGTATGAATCGTATTGCTGTCAAAAACAATATTTGTGGCTGTGGTACCATCAAAGAAATACACAGGAGCATAGCCACCATCAAAAATATTGTGTATCAAAGAAATAGCATTCAAAGACGCAGTTCCCGCTTTAAATACACCTCTTGATTGTGTACTTGCTCCGCTTGCAGAATTTGCCAATATATGACAATCTCTAACCACAATATCAGAGCATGTACCCTCAAATAAAATCCCCGCATTGTTGACTGCACCGCTAACATCTATGGTCAAAAATTTTACTTCAATATTGTTACTATTGTAAAATCTAACTCCTACCACATTGTTGGTCAAAATAACGCTGTCGGCATTGTTAGCAAATGAGGTCAAAGTCAATTTGTGTCCCATCATTAATTCAGAAACTCCCTCTAAATCAATACTTTGTGTGTAATTGCCCGATAAAAAATTCAAATTTATATCGCCTGATATGGTAATATAATTGAGTGTATTTTTAAATTGTTGCCAATTAGAGAAATAGCCGCCTGTTCCAACGGTATAATCTCCACTCAATCCGGTAACACTACTATAAACAACAATCTTAATGGTGTCGTCATTTAATACATTGTCGGTTACACTATTAGGCGAACTTACGTAAGCAATAATTGTGTCAAAGTTGTCGGTTCGAGGCGTATAATTTCCCAAAGTAACGGTATCGCTCAACTCCCACGAGAGATTGTTTGACCAATTGATTTGAGGTTGTGTAACACCATTAACCGTCCATTTGATAACGGCAGAGGTCAGATTGGCTAAACCTTTATTGCGTAAAACCACTTTTACAGGAGTAGAAACACCGCTAAAAGTACCTTTAAGAGAAGGTGAAACAAAATTTTCCAATGCCACCGAATGCGTATCATAAACGATAGCAGAATTGAGTGCAACAGTATAATTTGCTATCGCTGTAGCCATATTTCCATTGCCATCTATCCCTGTAACAGAGTAGGATACATTTGTTCCGAGTGCAACTTGTGGCAAAGTGGCTCTCCATAATGTGTCGCCCCCTAAATTGTCCATTAAAACCGAGTCAATATGTGTAATGCTGTTGTAATCTGTCCTATATTTGAGATAGGGAGGTACAATGGCAGCAACAGTATTGCTTTTCACTTTGGCGGTAACGGCAACAGTTTTTCCACTATAAACCGTATCTTGCGGAAAGGGAGCAATAAATGCAACTTCCGGCGGCACAATTTCGCCTGTAGAGCAGGTCAATTCAAAATTATCAATCAACCAACCGTAATTGATTTGTGTGCCGTTGATAGTTCCACGTTTGAGCCGAAATCGAAATTGAACTGAATTATCATATCCGACCTCGTAACTGACATCAAAAAACTCACTCTTCCACCACGATTGTTGTGGCATCATAAGGCTGTCCGCAGACTGCCATTCGACGTATGAAGTAGCGTTGAACCCCCTCAAAGCATAATTGCTCGCCGAGCCTTTGTAACTGCTTGTCGGCAAGGGTGTCCAATCCGATGTGCTTGACATCTTGTACTCAACCAATATCGAATCCATTTGAGATACTTTGCATATATGCTTAAATTGCAATGCAACATAAGCAAAGTCGGTCAAATCGTACACAGGTGAGACAAGAATAATCTCGTCTCCGAGTACATTCGGTACTTCAGCCCAATAAGAATAAGGTGGCGTTGCGTAATAGTTGCCATTTGCCACCCAACTTTGGGCAGGTGATGTTGTAAATGAAACTGTATTACCGTCAAAATTTTCGGTAAAAGTCGTTCTTGCTACTTGGGCGAAGCCTGTCATAAGGCTCAAAATCATGCCCACTAAAATAATTGCTAAATGTTTACTTTTTTTAAGCATCTTTACAAAATTTATTTATATATTGTTAAAATTAAAATTACAAAACAAAATTCGATTGATTTTTTACACCAACCGAATAGATATATTGAATTGATATACAGAGAATTACCTCCACCCATGCTTTGTGGATTTAAATTCATACTTTTGTGTAGAAATGGCATGATGCCGTTTTGTCCCAATGTGGATACAACATCTCTGTCTTCTCCCTTGAAGAGGAAGCGACAAAATGCACGTAACTGCTTGATAATCAGTACATTGGGGGGGGGGTAAATGCTTGATAATCAGACAATTATGCAACGGTTGCCGATTTTTAAGTGTAGCAACAACCGCCTCGCCAAAATTTGTGCTATTGAGTTGATTTTCCAAAGCACGTTTGCAAGTGTTTATAAATGTCTGTATGATATTTCTCATTTTTTTATCAAGTTTATAAAATTAAGATTTTTTACTGCTTTACAAAGATACACAATTTTTTGAGTTAAAAGTTAAAAAATAAAAGTTGGCTTTTTATGCTTCTCTGTCCATTTGAGCGAATAATTTCACAATATTGACAATTGTATGCACGCATTTTTGCATGCTTTCTACTACAATGTATTCATATTTTCCGTGAAAATTGTGTCCGCCGGTGAAAATGTTAGGGCAAGGTAGCCCCATAAATGAAAGTTTGGCGCCGTCAGTGCCGCCTCTGATAGGAACAATTTTAGGCTTTACTCCCGCTTGTTGCATCGCTTTTTTTGCTATATCAACAATGAATTGCACAGGCTCTATTTGTGATTTCATGTTAAAATATTGGTCTTTGATTTGGCATGAAATCTTATTATTGTATTTTGTATTTAATTGATTAACAATGTTTTGCAATAGTTTTTTTTTCTCTTCAAATTTTTGTTTATCATGTTCTCTGATGAGATAGGTCATAGTTGTTTTCTCAACGCTACCTGTAATATTTTCCAAAAAGAAAAAGCCCTGATAATTATCGGTATATTCAGGTTTTTCGGTGGGGGGGAGAAGTGTCTCCAATTCTATTGCAATTTGTTGAGAATTAAGCATTTTATTTTTTGCTTCGCCCGGATGTATGTTTAATCCTTCGATAACAATATCCGCTTTTGCTGCATTAAAATTCTCAAACTCCAACTCGCCGATACCACCACCGTCAATAGTGTAGGCATAATTTACTCCAAATGCTTGAATATCAAACAAATCAATTCCTGTACCAATCTCCTCGTCAGGTGTAAAGGCAATACCGATTTTTCCATGTTTAATTTGAGGATTTTTGAGCAAAATTTCCATCGCAGTCAATATTTCTGCAATTCCTGCCTTATCATCTGCTCCTAAAAGAGATGTGCCGTCCGTGTGAATGATTGTATCTCCTTGATATTGAGTTAGTTCTGGAAATTGTTGGGGCGATAAGACTATGTTTTCTTTTTCATTTAGCACAATATCGCCTCCATTGTAAGGTGAAACAAAACGTGGATGTTCGCAAATGCCTCTAAATGAGGGAGATGTATCTAAATGGGCAAAAAAACCGACCGCAGGTATATCTTTGTCCGTATTGGCGGGTAAAAAGGCGGTTAAATAGCCATTTTTGTCTGTTTTCACCTCTTTTAGCCCCATTTTTTGCATCTCTTTTGACAAATATTGTGCAAAAAACAGTTGAGAGCGAGTGCTTGGACGTGTAGCAGTGGTCTCATCAGACTGTGTATCGTATGCAATGTAAGTTGTAAAACGCTCCAATAATGCGTTTTTGATTTCTATTTCATTGATATTCATTGTTTTACAGCAGGACGTGAATGGTCTTTTAATGTTTTGATTTTTTGATTATTTTTATACAAAACTTCCAAAATAACTGTTCCATTGGCAGTGTAGTAAGTCCATTTGCCTTCTTTTGAGAGCATTTTGTATTGTCCTTTTGCTTTGATTTGCTGATTGGAGTAATAATCTATCCATTTTCCGTTCGGCACGTCATCGGTAAATGCTTGTTGGCGGGTGCGACGACCATATTTATCATTGTAAAAAGTCCACATTCCATTGCGTTTGTTGGCACGATAGTTGCCTTCTTCGAGTGGTTTTCCAAATTCGGAATATTGTGTCCATTTGCCGTCTTTGAGACCTGATTTATATTTTCCGCTTTTTTGAATATTACCGCTTTCCCAAAAATATTGTGCAGTCCCATGTTCCATATCATCTTTAAAATCAATGACATATTTCTTTTGTCCATTAGGATACCAGCCTGTCCATGTTTTGCATCTCAATCCTGCACAAAACCAGCCCTCATCTTCTTTTTTGCCACTTTCATACCACTGCGTCCACAGACTATCTTCTTTGTCGTTTTCAAATTTACCCTCCCGTTGTTTTTTGCCCGATTCGTACCATGCTGTCCAGATTCCGCTGCGTTTGTCGTCAACAAAATTACCTTTTTTCCAGACCTCTCCACTTTGGTAGAAATATTTCCATTCACCTTGTCGTAATCCTTTGGAAAACAAGCCTTTACTGCCCAACGAAGAGTCTGAATAATAAAATTTCCATTCACCTTCTTGCAAACCATTGGTCATATTTCCTTCCATTTCAATCGCACCGTTGGCATACCACCATTTTGTAAATCCCTCAAATTCACCATCTTTGTAAAAACCTTCGCACATTTTTTGTCCATTGGGGTGATATTCAATGTATTGTCCTTGCAAAACATCAAAAATATATCTGCATTCTTTTTGCAATTGACCGTTGGAATAATAAAAATTCCATACACTATCTTTTTGATAATCAAGATAATAGCCTGAACTTTCTAAATGACCGTCTTTGTACCACGTTTTGACAAAACCTGTTTGTGGGTAGCCTTCGGATGCTTTTTGTTCATTTTCGTACCAAGTAGTCCAAAAACCGATTTTGAGTCCTTTTTCATACTCCCCTTCGGCTTGTTTTTGTCCATTTTTGTAGTAATAAATCCATTTTCCATGAGGTAAATTGTCCGACAATGTACCTTCAAATTTTTTATTCCCATTGGAGTATAATTCGGTCAATGGCTGCGCTTTTGTCGCTACAATGCAACAACTTAAAAAACAACAATATATGATTTTTTTATTCATCTGTTTTGTAAACTTTTAACCCAAATAATAAAATATATTTTTTTAACGTACCCGAAAATGAGTACCCATTTTACAAAAATACACCTTTTCTTCAATTAAAAATTAAAAACTTTTTTTTTAGAGTGGAAAGTGTAGAGATTTTTTTTTGCATTGTCTGAACTATGATTTTGAATGATTTGCGTGATTTATATGATTATTTTAATCCTGTTAATTTTATAAACCTCATAAAAAAATCACAGTTCACACAAAGAGATTGCGGGCTTTACCCGCAATGACGGTGTAGGATAATAAATGGTATAATTTAATATCAATTTGGTATTAATATCAATTTCTTTTTATCCTTTCATTTTTTGCATGGAATTTCTATCTTTTTTGATAGTTCTGCCCAAAAGGTAGGATAAGATTTTTTGACACAGTTTGGGTTATTGATGACAATTTGTGAACATTTTTGAGAGAGAGCCGAAAATGCCATTGCCATACGGTGGTCGTTAAATGTTTGAAATTCAACTGTTTGTGGAATTGATTTTGTGGTAGGCGATAGTCGGAGGCAATGATTGTCGTGTTTAATATCTGCCCAAAGGGATAGATTTTTTTGCATACTTTCAATGCGATTACTTTCCTTAAATGCAAGATTATCAACATTATAGAAAATTGCCGGCGTGCGACTGCCTGCACATAAAACGGCTAAATACGGCACCAAATCGGGGTTATTAGCACAATCCAACAGCAATTGAGACGGTTGTTGAGCCGAAATTTTGCATATTGCTACTCCTTGTGAGGTGTATGTGGTCTTTACCCCAAATGGTTCTACATGGTCGGCTATTATGTTATCTTTCTGAATATCAGACTTTTGCAACCCTTTAATTTGCACTTTTGCATTTTTGGACAATGCTACCCAAACAAACCATACTGCTGCTGCTGACCAGTCCTGCTCAACGACAACAGTTTGCGGGGCTAAAAAAGAAGAATGTTTATAAAAAATCAGGTTTTCTTTTCTAACTATTTGAATACCAATCTGTTGCATTAGTTTGATGGTCATTTCTACATATTGTTGCGACAAGGTAGGCTGCTCAAAATTGACTACAATATCTTGCCCTACCAGTGGCAAAGAAAGCAAAATACTGCTCAAATATTGGCTACTTAATGATGTGTTTACGTGTATATTGTTGAAATTCAAATTTTTACCTTCTATTTGCAGTATAGGATGTGGATATTTTTGCAGGCACTGAACATTTGCTCCAACTGCTTGTAAATCAGTTATTAACGGCTCAATCGGGCGATGAGATAATTGTTCATTGCCTTCCAAAATCCATTTACCTTTTATATTTGCCAAGCAGGAGCACAAAAATCGGTAGGCAGCACCACAGTTGCCGACATTGATATTTGTTATACTATCGGGCGAACAATGGCGGATTTTTGAAAGTTGAGAGGCAAAAATTAAAGTATCTTCTGAATTTGATAAATTGTTGATTATCAAGTTATTATTGGCTGTAAATTGCAACATTAACAAGCGATTGGAAATGCTTTTTGAAGCAGGTAGTTCAACATTCAAATTTTGTGCAAGTTGAGCGTGATGAATTTTTATTTTGTGCATTTTGTAATTTATTGATTTTCAATCCATTCTTAAAGCGTCAACTGTTTTTATTTTATTTGAAACCCAATACGAAGGGAGTATTAAAATCAAGATACTCAACAATATAGCACCTGCATTGATGAGCAAAACGTGCAAAATCTGAACATCAATGGGGACATACGAAACGTAATAATTTTCAGGATTTAAACGGATAATATGCCACTTCGACTGCACAAAACAGAGCAACAAACCCGCCACATTGCCGATAATTAGCCCCAATGCGAGTATTTTTAACAAAACAAAAACAAAAATATTGCCGATTTTTGCATAATTGCACCCCAAAGTTTTCAAAATGCCGATAGTTGTAATATGTTCCAAAGTAAAAATAAATTGTGTAGAAATAAGGCTCACGGCGGCGATAATTGTAATCAATATTATCAAAATCAACACGTTCTGTTTAAAAAGTTCTATCCATTCAAATATGTCCCGATAGCGTTCTATGATGCTATAGGCAGCAAAATTATATGGTAAAGCATTGTTTATCAATGTATTAGACGTATCAATTTTGTTAAAATCATTCAATAAAATTTCTGCACCGCCGACTTGATTTTGTGTCCATTGATTTAATTTTTGTATTTGTCGTAAATCACATATAATCAATGACTTATCAAAAGTTGAAAAGCCTGTATTATAAACTCCCACCACTTTAAACATACGCTGTCTGACCGGCTTTTGGACAAAAAATGCAGGCAAACGGGTCGCCGTATCCGCATTCAATTTATTTGCTAACGATTGAGAAATCAAAATTTCATCACATACAGCAGAATCATTTGCTTTGGGGAGGCGACCTTTGACAAGATGTTGCGAAAAAAATGGCATAGAATCCTCATAATCAACACCTTTGAACAACACACCCTCAATATCTTCTTCACCTTGCACAATTCCTGCTTTGGTGGCAAAAAATTGTACTTTTGAAACATTGTAAATAGATGTAAGTTGCTGTAAATCAATCTTTTCAATAGGGTCATTTTCATAAGAAGTATTATTGTTCAAATGCGTAACCTCAATATGCGAACCAAATCCGATGACTTTCTCCCGAATATTGTCCGCAAACCCTTCCGAAATGGCAAAAGATATAATTAAAATACTGATACCCAAAGCAATAGAAAGAACAGAAATTTTGACCACTGTTCCCGAAAGCCGTTTATTTTTTTGCGAAAGAATTTTTTGCGAAATAAAAAAACTGATATTCATAATGGTTTAACGCAAAAAAACATGTATCCCTACCGCATAATTTAAGCCTGTAAATTGCGAATTATCGGCGAAAGAATAAAGCAAATAACCATAAGTCGCAATTCGCTCAAATTTGCGATAAAAACCGCCGCCGACACGGAAAATATTTGACCATTGTCGCTCATTAACCCATTGATTATGAGTGTTGAGTATATAATTTTCAAAATTTACGATTTCGTATTCCGCCCTAATTCCCACATAATTAAAAATATGCGCCTCAGCAAAAATTTTTCCACCGAAAGTATGGTTACTTATTTTTGTATTTGCCTCATATACAAGCGTATAATTCACTCCCACGCCGGCTGCCATCCAATCTTTCAAAAAATGATACGCCGCCTCCGGTTTCAACGCCAACAAAATATAATTGCCGATAGCCAAACCCACATTGCCCCCAACAGAAATATTTTCTAAATAAGACTTATCTTTGCCTTGTTTGGGTGGCTCGCTTGCCCGATGATAAGTAACATCTATATCTTCTTGACAATAGGCTGATAATGAGCGCATTGTAAATAAAAATATAAAAACAGGCAGCCATCGGTATTTATTGTTTAAAATTTTGTTTATTTTCATGTATTTATATGATTATCAATTGTTTATGTATTAAAATTTATTTTTCTGTGGCTTCAAATTGCAACAATTCTTTTTTGAGTGTTTTTCCCCATCTATAATTTCCTAATTCTCCTGTGGCTTTAATCACTCTGTGACAAGGAATTAGAATAGAAATCGGATTGTTTCCAACTGCATTTCCAACGGCTCGACAGGCAGATGATTTACCAATCTGTTGTGCTATTTGTCCGTATGTAACTCTTTGATTATAAGGAATTTCCAATAATTTATCCCATACTTTGCACTCAAAATCACTACCTTTGATATGAAATTTTGGTATATTTTGATGACTTTTGTCCCAATTTTGCAATATTTCAATTGTTTTTTGTTGAATAGCATCCGATTGCGACCTTAAAATGGCATTTTTATATCTCCGTTTTAAGTCGTCAATGGCTTCCTCTTCACTTGTCGCAAACAACAAAGCACACAGGCCTTTTTCGGAAGTTGCCAACAAAACTTTTCCCCATTTTATGGTGTAAAATTTATAATTCAAATGCAAATTATTGTATTCTTGAACGCTCATAGTTTCAATTTTCATTCTCCTAAATTATTAAATGTTTTACAAAAATACACCTTTTTGTCAATTAAAAATTAAAAAACTTTTTTTTAGAGTGTAGAGTGCAGATTTTTTGCATTTTGGGATAAAAACGTTCTAAAATTAAACATTTCTCGTCTGAACCGTACTGTCCGGTCTTAATCTGCAATTTCCACTTTTATACAATGGATTGTTTTTATGGCACTACGATATTATAATGTAAAGACGGTGCATGCACCGTCTCTATATTTTCACTCAATTTTCCACTCTCCACTGACTAATACTTATTATAACTAACTATTTCCTCTAATGATTTTCTGTTTTTATCTCTTTGATTATCAGCGGAATAGCCTACTGAAATGAGTAAAGGGACGCGTTTTCGTTGGGGTATGTGGAGCAGTTTTTTTGTTTTTTTTTCATTAAACCACCCCACAATACAAGTTCCCAGTCCGAGTGTTGTTGCTTGCAAACAAAAATGTTCAGCCGCAATACCGATGTCTATGAGCGTGTAATCTTTTCTTTTAACAAAAGTGCCGACTTTTGACATAAAATTGGGCTTTTCAAGTATAATTGCCACAATAACAGGCGATTGTGTGAGAAATTTATTCATTCCCAAACTCGCAGAACATTCCGCGACTGCATTTTTCAATTCAGGCTCATCTATTACCACAAAATGCCACGCTTGTGCATTGCAGGCAGAAGGTGCCAATCGAGCCGCCTCTAAACATTGCGTAATCTTCTCATTTTCAACAGGCTGAGACTGATATGCACGCACACTTTGCCGTTTTTGTATGACTTCCAACATTTTTTATTGATTATTTACAAAAATTGCCACTAATTGACCAATCTTTTGTCCAAAATTACGCCGGTATCATATACACCTTTGTCCAATTTTTCTTTGATTTCGCAAAAGACTTTTATGGTATATTCCACATCTTCCAGTTCGTGGGCAGCGGTGGGAATAAGTCTTAACATCACAATTCCTTTGGGGACAACAGGATAGATAACTATCGAGCAGAAAAGTGCATAATTTTCACGCAAATCCATTACCAAATTGGTTGCTTCTGCGACTGCTCTGTTTTGGTCGGTAGTAGTGGTGGTCAGCAATACAGGTGTTACCGGCGAGAGCGTTGTGCCGATATTGAACCCTTTTTGCCGTAAAGCGTTTTGCAATGCGTGCGTAATTGTCCACAATTTTTCTCTCAATTGAGGCTGATTTTGCAACAATTCCAAGCGTTTTAAAGCCCCTATTACCATAGGCATGGGCAATGATTTGGCATAAATTTGAGACCGCATATTAAACCGCAGATAATCAACAATTTCCTTTTCTGCGGCAACAAATGCACCAATGCCTGCCATGCTTTTGGCAAAAGTGGCAAAATGAACATCAATTTGGTCAGCCACGCCAAAATGTTCAGCCGTACCTGCACCTGTTTTTCCCATTGTGCCGAAACCGTGTGCATCATCAATCAAAATTCTGAAATTAAAATCTTTTTTCATGGCACAAATTTCGTCCAATTTACCCAAATCGCCCGACATGCCAAACACACCTTCGGTAATGACCAAAATACCGCCTTCTTGCTCATTGGCAAATTTAGTTGCTCTTTGCAAAACCTCCCGCAGTTTTTCCATATTATTGTGTGGAAATACAAAACTGCGACCAATATGCAACCGCAAACCGTCTAAAATGCAAGCGTGTGCATCGGAATCATAAACGATAATATCATGCCGATTGACCAATGAATCTACAATAGAAACCATTGCCTGATAGCCGAAATTGGTTAAATATCCGCATGGTTTTCCTACATGGTGGGCTAATTTTTGCTCCAATTCTTTGTGGTATTTGGTGTCGCCGGACATCATTCTTGCACCCATCGGCGCTGCCATGCCAAATTCGGCGGCACCTTCGGCATCTGCTTTGCGAACTTGCGGATGATTTGCCAAACCTAAATAATTGTTTAAACTCCAATTTAAGACCTCTTTGTCCTGAAATTTCATGTGAGGACCTATCTCGCCCTCCAACTGTGGAAACATATAGTAACCATCAGCATACTGTTGATATTGCCCCAATGGACCGGGCGTTCCTTTTATTCTTTCAAAAATATCTCTCATATTCTATTATGTAATTTCTTTATTTTCAATTATTTATCTATTATTCTTTTAATTTCTTCCACCATTTTTCTATCATTGGAAAGTCGGGGAACTTTGTATTGACCGCCTAATTTTTGTTTATCCGCCAACCAATGCAAAAAAGTCCCTTTTTTTACCGAACAAACCAAAGGCGACTGTAATAAAATATCATTGGCACGCTTGGCATCATAATCGGAATTGAGTTTTTTGAGTTCCGCATCCAATATTTTTGTAAACAATTGTAAATCAGATGGTTGTGTTTCAAATTCTATCAACCATTCATGTGCCGCTTGCGTAGAAGATTGCAAATAAATAGGGGCTGCCGTGTATTCACTAATGACCGCATTGGTCTGATTACAAGCAACTTGCAATGCTTTGTCTGCATTATCCATCATCAATTCTTCCCCAAAGGCATTGATAAAATAACTTGTCCGACCGCAAATGCTGATACGATATGGCTCAATAGACGTAAATTCAATCACATCGCCCACTCTGTAACGCCACAAACCTGCATTGGTAGAAATCACAAGCGCATATTTTTGACCCGTTTTGACTGCCTCCAATGGAATGGCTTTGCCTGAAATATCCGAAATATTTTCAAACGGTATAAATTCATAAAAAATACCATTATCGGTCAGCAAAAGCATATCTTCCGAATCGCTACGGTCTTGAGCGGCAAAATAACCCTCACTTGAGTTGTAAATCTGTTGATAATATAAATTGCTGTTCGGGAAAAGGGCTTGATATTGCTCCTTATATGGCGAAAATGTAACGCCCCCATACATAAACAATTGCACATCCTGCCAGACCGAAGACATATCGGATTTGCCTGTTATTTCCATAATGCGTTTAAAAATTATCAATAACCAAGATGGTACGCCACCGATTATTCTAACATCTTGATTTTTAGTATATTGTGCAAAAACTTCAACTTTTTCTTCCCAATTGTCCAACAAAGCGATAGATTTTGGGGGTGTTCGCATTGTATTTGCCCAAAATGGCAACATTTGCGTCAAAATGGCTGATATATCGCCACAAACCACTGACGGCTTGTTATCTACTTGCCGCAAAGCACCGGTGAGCGACAAATATTTGCCTCCAAAAATAGTAGAATTTGGACAATTATTTAAGTACAAAACAAAAGTATCACGTCCGCATTTGTAATTATTTTCCCACAGCGATTCACGGCTGACAGGAATATACTTACTGCGGGCATTGCTGGTGCCGGAAGACTTTGAAAACCAACTAATTTTACCTCTCCAAAGCACATCTTTTTCACCTCTCATCATGCGACTAATGTAAGGCTCTATCTGCTCGTATGAATTGATAGGCAAACGATTAGAGAATACAGCGTAATCCTTAATCGATTGATAATCAAAAGATTTGCCCCATTGAGTGCATTGAGCAGATTTTATCAAAGTTTTAAAAATCAGTTCTTGTGATGCAACAGAATGACGCATTATCTTATCTATATGTCCGCTATGAGCAAAAAAGTAGGCTTTTACAAGTTTATTTCTCATAGAATCAAAATTCCAACATTTTTGTTTTTAGTACTCTTTTGAATTTGCATTTTGCAAAAATACACAAATTTTTCAATTAAAAATTAAAAAACCTTTTTTTTCAATTGAGAATGGAGAATTGAGAATGATTTTTTTTGCATTTTGGTGCGAAAATGGGGAAATAAATAGAAAAATCTAAAATCGTAAATCTACACTCTCCACTCTGAAAAAAAAAGGTTTTTAATTAATATTTGTACCTTCTTCTATCCAAAATAATTTTTCTTTGGCACGTGTGATGGCGGTATAGAGCCATCTGTAATAATCTTGTTTTATCTCATTTTCAGGTACATAGCCTTTGTCAACGAAGACGGTATCCCAGCCACCGCCCTGTGTTTTGTGGCAAGTTTGAGCGTATGCAAATTTTACTTGCATGGCGTTCAAATATGGGTCAGTTTTGATTTTTTTAAACCGTTGAGAGCGTGGCACGATGTCCATATAATCCTTTTCTATTGCAAAAAAGAGTTCTCTCCATTGCTCATAGGGCAAAGCGGGGGTGTCGGTATAAAGCGATGAAAGGATAATTTTTGCCTCGAAAATTTTCTCTTCTGTGTCCAAAAGTTGCAAAGAAACATCTGCAAAGTCCATATTGTATTTATTTTCAATATCATACACTTTTATAACTTTCAAAATATCGCCATTGGCAATTAAGTCGGCTTGTTTTTTTTCATGGCTTAACCAGTAGTAATTATTTTTTACATTCATCAGTAAATCAGAGTGTTGCAAAATTTCATCTCGCCAAAGAATGCGATTACGGATAGCCTGATTGAGCATATTGGCTTGTTTATTGGTGCGAACAATGGCAACTGTATTTTCCATACCTGATTGATTATAAGCATTTTCTATTTCTTCCAATATTTCTGAACGGGAAATGATTTTGACATCTGAATTTTCCTTTTGACAATGAATTTGATAATCTTTGTGTGCTCCCGATGTCAATAAATGTCTGATTTTTGTTGCATTAAACAGAATATCAGACTGTTGCTGTTGCCGAACAACATCTTTCAATTCACATTCAAAAACCAATTGTGAATATCTATCTTTCAACAAAACGGCATCTAAAGCAGGACTTTCATTCAATCCCACCGGTGGCAATTGTGCATTATCGCCTATCAACACTAAACGACAATTGCTCCCCTGTTCTATGTATTCAAAAAGATGACTTAAAAGATAACTGTCTCTAAACCAATCATTTCCGTTACTTGTTGGGTCATCATACAGCATAGAAGCCTCATCTACAAAAAAGAAAGCGTTTTTGTGTTTATTTACATTTTGTTGCAATGTCAGCCCTGCATCTTTGTCCATTTTCATTCTGTAAATTTCTCTGTGGACGGTAGATGCTTTTTTGGCAGCATAAGCCCCCAGCACTTTTGCGGCTCTACCTGTTGGTGCCAAAAGGACAGTCTCTATTCCACAGGCATTTAAAGCATGTACAAAAGCACTGATAAGCGACGTTTTTCCGGTGCCTGCATAGCCTTGCAACAACATCACTTTTTGTTGTTCTTTGCAACAAACAAAGTTCATAAAAGTTGTTATGGCATTTTTTTGCCCTTCTGTTGGTTCTGTTTGTAAATAATTGATAACCAATTGATTAAAATCTTCTTTTTTCACGCTTTTTTAGTTTTGTGATGCTTTTTTCATTCTTCTGATACATTTAAACTCCTTAAAATAGACAAAGGCAACATAAGAAAATAAGATTAAAGTATTGATAATCAATTTAATAACCAATTGATGTTCGCCAAAGTATTGAAAAGGTATCAAAAAATAAGAGATTGAAAAAAGAGCCAATGCAACACTTATATACAGCAATATTTTTTTGACATTATAAGGCACTGGATAGACTTTTTGCCCCAAAAAGTAGGAGGCAAGCATCATCGCAAAATAAGTAATTAAATGCGTCCATGCTGCACCCATAAAACCTATGGTCGGGATTAAAAGGAAATTCAAACCTATTGTCAGCACCGTCCCGCAGACTGTAATATAAGCCCCATATTGCGTTTTGCCGGTCAATTTGTACCAAATGGAAAGGTTAAAATTGATACCCAAAATCAAATATGCCAGCAACATAATGGGAACAACTGCCATTCCTTCTCGATATTCTTTTCCCGTAAAGTATTGAAAACCATCAATATACATCATTACAAATAAAAATATAAATCCGCAAACAATCACAAAATAGGTCATCACTTGTGCATATTTTTCTTTGTCGTTATGCTTTTGATAGAGAGAAAAGAAAAACGGCTCGGCAGCAAACCGAAATGCCTCCTGAAACAGTCGCATCAATATCGCAATTTTTACACAAGCCGAATAAACGCCCACATAATACATAGCAGTATGCGAAATATCGCCAGCCAAAAATTTGAGCATAATTCTATCTATAGACTCGTTGGCAATGCCCGCCAATCCCAAAATCATTAAAGGAAGGGCATATTTTAACATCCGTTTGAGCAATTGCCAATCAATAGACAATTTGATAAATTTTAAATGCGTAAAAAAGAGCATTATAAATTGAACACAGGAGGCTATTAAGTTGGAAATGAACGCATAACCTATTCCTATTTCGGGCTTATATATATGTGAAATCAGGTCAGGGAGTATATTATTTTCCAACATTTTGGGGCAAATCCACAAAAAGAAAACATTTAAGCCAACATTGAGGGCGACATTGCAAATTTTCAAAAAAGCGAACAAATAGGGGCGATTTTCGGAGCGTAATTTGGCATAAGGCACATAAGTCATGGCATCTAAACCCAACATTAACACAAACCAACGCACATATTCGGGGTGCTGGGCATAATCTATCAAAGAGGCTATTTGACCGGAAAATATCAATCCCAACACCACAAAAAGCGAAGAGGTACAAAAAAGAGCCGTTAAAGCCGTCCGGAACACCTTTTTACGGTCGTTTTCAAGTTCCGAAAATCGAAAAAATGTGGTCTCCATTCCGTAGGATAAAACGACCAACAAAAGGGCTGAATAGGCATAAAATTCGTTATAAATGCCATAATATTCAGGATTTCCGAAAATATAAGTATGGAAAGGCACCAGCACATAACTCAAAAAACGCTGTACCATAGTCGTACCGCCATAAATGACCGTCTGTGTCGCTAATTTTTTGAGCGGTTCTTCCATTTTTGAATAAAAAATTATATTATTCTATTAGTTTTTTCTCTTCAATTTGCAAAATTTGTTGCGTAGTTTTGTCAATTATATACGCAATTAAGTGGCAATGTGCTGTGTTCCATTGTGTTGTATTGAGTGCAATGGCAAACGCATTGATAGTCGTATCGCCGGCTTGCGAAATGCCGAGTGCTACTCCTTCATACGAAGTTGCTCCACATCTTAAAACGTGATTATGAACATAATCGCACATGGTCGCCAAATCTCCATTGGCAACATTTCCCTTTTGAGGTGCAACAATAGAATCTTCCACTAATGCAACACAAATTCGAGCACCGGAGTCAATAGTACTCAAAAGGCTCGTTTTAACAAAAATACAAACCGTATCGTTGTGTATATCCGGTATAATTTGCAAGCCGATAGATGGTGCTTTCCGCTCAATGGAACGCATGGATGCCTCCCAATTAAGGTCATCTACCAAAGGTTTTGTGCCAAAGGTCAATCGGTTAATCATTCCTTTGGGTAATCCGGCATCGGACGCTCCAAACGCATTATCAATTGCCGTTCCCATGTCGGTACGAAAATCGGTGGTAAAGGCACAATCTCCTCCGCTTGCATCGGGACGTGATAAACTGCCGGTATGAATGGAAACGACTATCAAAGTGTCGCCCATTGCAACTTTCATTTGTGCTGCTGTTCGTTGTCCGCGTGGGCAATTAGGGCATTTATGACCCGTAAAATCCTCCAATAAATACTTCTGTATCACATCATTAGCATTCAAAGGCGGAAACGTAGGAGTATCACAATACGTTATCTCAACCGTCTGCGTAGAATACGGCTTCTCTATTTTATCACATGTGAGCAATAAAATCGCTACAAAAACCAACAAACTCTCTAAAATTAGAATCTTTTTAATCATTTTTGCAAATTTTTATCTATTGTTTTATATTATAAGTAAAATACAAAAATACACAAATTTATCAATTATCAATTAAAAACTTTTTTTTCAGAGTGTAGATTTTTTTTTTGCATTTTGGGATAAAATTGTTCTAAAAAATGAAAAGCAGTCAATTAATAACTGCAGAAGGGGCTTGTTTTTCTTTTTCACGCACAAAATCCAACAAAAAATACACATATTTAAACAGAATTTTATAGTAATATTTCATGCTGCGACCTTGCTTGGCAAATTTTGTCAAAAGTGAATAAAAAAGAGGTATATTGGGGATAGGTATTACATTATTTGCCTCATCTATGAGAATAAAATGGTCAAAAAAACGAATTTCCATATTTCGGATATAAAAATTGCATAATTGATACTTATGGTTGCCAATTTTGTCAAAAATGATAATAATAAATAAATTTTTTGTATATAATAACTCATTGAACTCCATATATTTACGTTTATTTCTCCAATCAAAATTTTCGGCTTTGAAAAAACGATGTATTCTTAAACCTTTCTTATTTTCGTGCATCCATTGTGCTTTTATGCCAAAATGACAGCAGGCAACATGATTATTAGGAATTATGATGGTGCAATTGTTGTTCGGCAATAGTTTTTCATACGCAAAACGGATGTCGCATCCATTGATATAACTTTCAGTTCTTGCCGTATTTTTGTCAAAAATTTCTTTGTTTTTCTTGTCAATTTTATCAATACATTCTTGCGGATTTTCTTTTAACCAATGCCTTGCAGGAAGATTTTTAATACATTTTGCTAACTTATTGTCATTCAATGAGTTTAATGCTATTCCAAGATACATAAACGGATGATACTTGGAGTTTTCAATTTTTATAATATATCCCATGTTTTTACATGTTAATGTTTTGGTATTGAAATGTTTATGCCCCATTGTTTCCCATTTTTCACCCCATTGTGTCCACTCTTTGTCTACACTTATCATGTATTTTTCAGTGGTAATTTTATTGACCAAAGCATAAAAATCTCTGTGATTGGGGTGATAATAACACTTTTCCGTACAAAATTTGCTATCGCCAAAATAGGTATAGCAAGTCGGTCGGCTGTGAAGATATGCTAATTGATAGGTGTCATTTTCAAATACTATTTCTGTCGGTTTATCCTCTTTTTGTTGTATTTGAATATTTTTATTCTCCACTTCTTTTTCAAGTTGCAAAAACTTCGTTAATGCTAATGAAGCCATAGATTCAGTGAAAGATTCCACGCATGAACGTACATTTTTAAAATCTTCCAAATTTTTCAACAGGTATTCATATTTATCTCGACGCCCATTACCATAAATCACACGTGATGGCTTATAATTTATAATATCTTGATAATCATGTGTAATATAAAAACTTTCTTCTCCACATTCTCGTTTGTACTCCTTTTTTTCTATTGTAGGAAACAGATATTCCAAAAAACAATGTTCATTGCGTTTTTTTTCAACAATAACAACAAATCTTTTTTTTAGACGATCTTTGAGAGGCATAGTATAAGAGCAATGCAAACTCCCTTTCCCGTGACATACTTCTGTTTTTCCAAAATGAGCGTAACAAATACAAGGATTGCGAATATCTACAATCTTAAAAGTTTCATCTTCAAAAATTACTCCATATTCATTGTCAATAATTTCATTGATTATTGCAACTAATTCTGTTCTTTCGGACATCACCTCTGCCATATTTTTATTTCGCACATCCACTATCGACTTTAAATTATTGTATTGATTATTAACAAGTTGAAGGCATTGTGCTGATAACTCTTTATGTATAGTCTCTATTGCTGCCCGCGATTGAGGATTTTTTATTGAATCTAATATTCGACCAATATGCATGCATCTGTCCATTTCGTCAGTAATATAAGGCTCATATTTTGAGGGATTATATGCGGCATATAAATTATAATAACGGCTTGAATATCCTTTTGTAATATATGATATTCTCTCCCCCTGCTGACATGTCTGATAATCGCTCATGTATAATTTGGGGTTTTCTTCTTCATAATGCAATTGAAATTTCTTCTCGCTTTTTTTGAGGATTAAAATGTACAATTTTCCTTTTTTGTTATAACTTTCAAAAGTGTCTATATTTGAGGTCGTACACCATTGCGTACCCTTGCCATAAAGACAATTAGCGGCATAAGTTTTGGTGTGTACCAATAAATAATCCTCATCTTCGTACAATTTTTCCGCCTCTTCATGTTTAATTTCTTTGATAATTTCTGTTTTGCTTTCAATCGGTGTTTCTATAAAATCTTGTATAACAACATACATCTCCGATAAGGATTTATATTTATTTAAATCATTGATTTTTAGTTGATTATGTTTTACTGCTTTATCAAATACAGGCAAATATTCTTCTGCTTTGTACAAATCTTCTGTTTTGAGGTTATCTGTTTTGTATAAATTGAGTAGCCATTTGGCATATTTTCCCATTTTTTTTGTCGCTATATTGCTCGAAATGCTATCCGTTTCCATAATTTGCCAAAAAACACTATCAGGCACAGTCGGGTAATACTTATAATGTATTTCGTCTGCGGGCATGTTTTTTGACGGGAAAAGACGCAATTGATAGCACGGCATAGGCTCAATATTTAACAATCACATACTCATCGGTAAAAACATGGTTACTGTGGTGATTTTGGCGGTCAATGAGCCAACACTCAAAGCGAATAGTGTCCGTAGGAAAATATAACTCTCTTATATACCGTACATTAAGCGGGACTTCAATAGTGCCTGAAATAGATTCTTCCCCCGAAGACAACAAAGGCGTAACCCATGCGCCAAAACTGCCAAAAGTATCTACACAATGCCATTGTTCATTTTCTTTCAAAAAAAGCATAATCTTCAGATTTTCAGCCGTATCCGAAGGGCGTGGCGTCTCCCCAATATCACCATCACCGTCTGTAAATTTCAACAACAGTCGCAACTCTTCTATATTTTGAACACTTGCGATATGCTCCAAACTTACAAACTCCAAATATGGCTCAACCGGATATTTATAATGCGGTTCGCAGGCTGTAAAAAAAAACCAACAAAACACCAACATTCCTGCTAATCTCCATATAATCAATCTATTACTGTTTATGCTATATTCCATTTTTTTCCTTTTTTTAGACTATTGCAAAAATACACAAAAATTTAATTAAAAAATAAAAACCTTTTTTTTGCAGAGTGTAGAGTTTTTTTAGAGTGAAGAGTGAAGAGTGCAGAGTGTAGAGATTTTAGATTTAGGATTTTAGATTTTTCTATTTTTTTTTTGCATTTGTCTGAACCACGATTTTCATAAGATTTATGTGATTGGCAGGATTATTTTATGATTGTAAAGACGGTGCCGTCTCTATAATTCTCTTGTCTGAACTGTTGTCTGAACTGTAATTTGGAATGATTTTTTTGATTTGTGTGAAATCATAGTAATCATGTTAATCATTCAAAATCAAAGTTCAGACAAGGGGGGCAAAAATGCAAAAAAAAAATCTCCACTCTACTCTCTACACTCTGAAAAAAGGGTTTTAATTTTTAATTGAATCTCTCCACTCTAATTCAGTCCTTTCACTTTGGGAACTCCTGCGCGAAATGCTTTGAGATAAAAAGGCTCAAAATAGGCTACATCTGCAAAATCTTTGCTAACGTATTGATTATGAACACTTTGCAATAAATTTCGAGCGGAAATGGGAGCATCGCAAAAAAACGCATTTTGATGTTTTTCATACAAAGGACGCACTTTTGTATTGGCATTGCCACAAAATACAACTTTCTGATTATTAAGCAATTGTAAATATGTATCATCGGATAAAATTACATTAGTAACATCTTCTTTTTTTTGCAAATTTTGGTCAAAAACAGTTGTATAAACCTCCATTCGTTTGGCATCTAACATAGATATAAACAATTGAGTATCAGGATATTGTATTTTTGCGGCAGTAGCAATTCCTAACAGAGTATCGGCAGCAATGAGCGGAATTTGAAGGGCATAACACAAACCTTTGCAGGTAGAAGTACCTATTCGCAAGCCCGTGTAAGACCCCGGACCTTGACTGACGGCAATCGCAGATAAATCATTGAGACTTATATTCGCCCCATTAAGAGCCTGTTGTATTAAATCAATCACTTTTTCGGCATGAGAATTTTTGTTGTCATTTTCCACGCAAGATACACATTGTCCGTCTTTTCCGATTGCTACTGAACATATTTCGGTAGTTGTTTCCAAAACTAATATTGCACTGTTTTTTGCCACAATCATTTTTACAAATTTATTCCTTTTTGTTTACATTTTTAATTTTTTGCCCTATTTTATCAGCGTTTTTATCTCATTTAATTTCATCAATGCTTCAACAGGTGTTAGTGTATTGATGTCCGTATTAAGAATATCTTCTTTTATTTGTATCAAAACAGGGTCGTCTAAAGTAATGAAACTCAATTGCATAGCCTTATTATTGGCAGTACTTTTTGCCGCAGAAGAAGTCAATTTTCGGGTCAAAGTTTCATGTTCCGATTTTTCCAATTTAGCCAAAATTTCGTTGGCTCTTTGCAAAACTTCTACCGGCATTCCTGCCATGCGTGCAACATGTATCCCAAAACTATGCTCGGTGCCACCTTCTACTAACTTCCTCAAAAACAACACTTTATTGTTAATTTCTTTGACCGTAACATGAAAATTTTTGATGCGAGGAAAAGATTTTTCCATTTGATTTAGTTCGTGATAATGAGTTGCAAAAAGCACTTTGGGGCGAAATTGTTTATGTTCATGCAAAAATTCGGCAATAGCCCATGCAATAGAAACGCCATCGTAAGTGCTTGTACCTCTGCCTATTTCGTCTAAAAGAATTAAACTGCGAGACGAAATATTGTTCAAAATGCTCGCCGTTTCAATCATTTCCACCATAAATGTTGACTCGCCCGAAGAAATATTGTCTGATGCCCCAACGCGGGTAAAAATTTTATCCACAATTCCAATCGAAGCCGAATCTGCCGGCACAAAAGAGCCGATTTGAGCCAAAAGTACAATCAGAGCCGTCTGACGCAAAAGAGCAGATTTACCCGACATATTGGGTCCCGTTATCATCAAAATTTGTTGTGTATCTTTGTCAATATACATGTCGTTGGCGATATATTTTTCCCCCACAGGCAATTGAGTTTCTATCACAGGATGTCGCCCATTAACAATATCTATCGAATATTCCTCATGAATTTGCGGTCTTACATAATGATTGCTTTGCGCCGTTTGTTGAAAAGAAAGCAATACATCTAATTCTGCTATTAGTCTGGCATTCAATTGAATAGGTTGTATTTTTGTAGAAACATCGGTCAGCAATTCGCTGTAAATACGCTGCTCTGTTTCAATAATTTTTTCTTCTGCTCCCAGCACTTTATTTTCATATTCTTTCAACTCTTCGGTAACGTAACGCTCTGCTGTTGTGAGCGTTTGCTTTCGTATCCATGTTGAAGGCACTTTCTTTTTATGTACATTAGTTACCTCTAAATAATACCCAAAAACGTTGTTATAGCCGATTTTAAGAGAACTGATACCCGTTTTAAGGGCTTCATTGTTCTGCAAATCAATCATATAATTTTTGCCGGATTGAGTGATATTTCTTAACTCATCTAATTGAGCATCAACTTTTTGACAAATTACACCTCCTTTTTGCAAATTAGCGGGCGGGTCATCGACTATTGTTTTATGAATGCGTGTGCTAACCCATTGAGCCTCATCTAATTGTGTTGCAATTTTTGCCAAAGTAGGATTATTGACTTCGCTCAATGTTTGCTTAATCTCCTTAATGGCATAAAGTGCTTTTTTGAGTTGTACCATTTCCCGCGGATTGGCTCTGGCAACGGCTACTTTTGAAATCAAACGCTCCAAATCGCCAATAGTTTCAATTTTAACTGCCAACTCATCTGCAACTTCTTGATTTTGAATTAAATAATCTACAACATCATGCCGCTCTGCAATTTGATTTTTATCTTTCAAAGGCAAAGAAACCCACCGCCGCATCATGCGTGCCCCCATTGGAGATATGGTTTGGTCAAGCACATCTAAAAGCGTAACTGCATCTTCATGCGGAGAAGTAAATAATTCCAAATTGCGGATAGTAAATTTATCCAACCAAACGTGCTTATTTTCTTCTATACGCGAAATTTTGGTGATGTGAGATACATTATTATGTTGTGTATCAAATAAATAATGCAAAGCAGCACCGGCGGCTATCAATCCGTTTTCTTGATTCTCAACCCCAAATCCTTTAAAAGATGTTACTTGAAAATGCTTGAGTAACAAATCATTAGAAAAATCAGATGTAAAAACCCAATCCTCAAATGTAGAGGTAAAAAATTTATCCCCAAAAAGAGTTTTAAACTCCGATAATTTGTTTTTTTCAACAATCACTTCGGCAGGTGCAAAACTTTGCAACAATTTGTCAACATAATCCGAACTCCCTTCGGCAAGGTAAAATTCCCCCGTTGAAAGGTCTAAAAATGCCACTCCCAAAATGGATTTGCCTATATGTACGGCGGCTAAAAAATTGTTGGCTTTTGCCTCCAATATTTTGTCATTGTAAGATACCGCCGGCGTAACCAATTCAGTAACACCACGTTTGACAATCGTTTTTGCCAATTTCGGGTCTTCTAATTGGTCGCAAATGGCTACTTTGTAACCCGCACGCACTAATTTTGGCAAATAATTATCTAACGCATGATGCGGAAAACCCGCTAACTCACTGCTACTCGACCCGTTATTGCGGTGTGTAAGCACTATGCCCAATATTTTAGATGTCTTAATCGCATCTTCCCCAAATGTCTCATAAAAATCCCCTATCCGAAACAACAATAACGCATCAGGATATTTCGCCTTAAATGTATTATATTGCTTCATCAAAGGAGTATCATTTCCACTCATTGAATCCCTTTATATTATGATTTATAATTTATGACTATATTTTGCAAAAATACACAAATTTCGCAAATATTTTATTTTTTTCTATTTTGAGAAAAAAAGATTTTTATGCAAATTTTTACGCTATCTTATTGATTTACCGATAACTATGCATGCCTCCTAATAAATAATTGACCCCAAAATAAGTCATTAAAACGCAAAAAAATGCAAAAATTAAGAATATATGAAAAAATATCGGCTTTTGAAAAAAAGATAAAATTTTACCATGCAAAGGCATCGAATAGACAATCAATGTTATCAAAGCCCAAACTTCTTTCGGATCCCAGCCCCAATAACGTCCCCACGTAATATTTGCCCAAACTGCTCCCGTAAAAATACCTATCGACAAAAAACCAACGCCCAACAACAAAAGTGTCTGCGAAATGGTCTGCAATTGTGCCATCTGTGGAGTTTCTCCTTTGGTAAAAATTCGTAATGCAATGTAAATCAATGAATTAATAAATGTAAACGTAAAAACAGCATACGCAATCATTACCAATGAAACATGTATACTCATCCACGGAGAGGCTAAAACAGGCATCAAATTGCCGATTTGCGGGTTCATAAAATTGAGCGAAGCAACCAATAATGTAAAGCCCGATATGACTAATCCCCCCAGCGAAAGCAAAGGTGATTTCTTTGCTAATACAATGCAAATCAACACAATAACCCACGACAAAAACAACATTGTTTCATATCCGTTGCTCAAAGGAATATGAGAGGACAAATACCACCGAATTGCCAAATAAAGTGTCAATAAAACGCAACAAATCAGCAAAATACATCTATTTACACCAGAAATCCAAGTTGTTTTTTTGCCTTTTTGCATGAAAAATATATAAAAAAAGACAAGCAATATTCCTGCCGATAAATGAATTTTAAACAAAACATTGACAATGTTAAATGAATTGTAAATCAATTCAATACGTACTTTTTTGTCATCAATGCTGCCTTTTTCGGCTCTGCTTTTTTGAAAAAGTGATATTTTGTGAATAATTTCCAAAATTTGAGCATGATTTTGTTCTCCAACCGATTCATAAAGCAACTGAAAAACATTGGAAATGAACAAAGTATCATTTGCATCTGCGAGCGATAAATCATCATTTTGGGCATACCATTGTGATTTTTGCGGGAATATTTTCAAAGATTCTCCTGTATGCAGAGCGCGAATGAGGCTGATTTTTTCTATCGCTTCTTTGATGGCTACATTGTGAGGGTCGTAACCACCTCCCCAACGAAACAATTGATATGTCTCCGCATTCCCCAGAAAATCAGTCAGTTTAGCATATTTTTTGACACCCAATTTTTGTTGCAATTGCTTACTTTTTATCTTAAAAAACGGCTCATTTTGCCACTCTTCCGGGAAAAATAACCAGCCTGATAGCACTTGTACGGCATCTAAATCCTTGTAGGTAGATTGTCCATAAATTTTGCGACAAAAATCTTTGGCATAACTATCCAAAACCGCAATTCGTCCATTATAAAAGATTGATAATGAGCCTAATGCATTAGCCTCCTCTTTCGTAATTGTTTTTTGCCCCACAACCGAAAAAGAAATAAATAAACCTAAAAACAGAGGTAACAACCTCATTTTGTTAATATTACAAATAAAAAACATTTTTACCTTTTGTCGAAAAATCATTTTGCAAAGATACACAAAAAAATGAAAAAAATATTCCCCAAATATAGTGAAAAAAACAAATAATAATAATGATAAATAGGGAGAAAAGAGTATAGCAGAGTGAAGAGTTTTTTTTTGCATTTTTGGGATAAAAACGTTCTAATAAATGAAAAAAATTGTCTGAACCACGATTTTCATAAGATTTATAAGATTAGCATGATTAAAATAATCATATAAATCATTAAAATCATTCCAAATCACAGTTCAGACAATGCAAAGAATAATTCTCCATTCTTCATTCTCAATTAAAAAAAAAGTTTTTTAATTTTTAATCCAAGAAAAAGTGTATCTTTGTAAATATGAAACTATATAAAGTAGGAGTTCATTCATTTTTGATAAAATGTTTTGAGTTAGCATGTTGTGTGCTTTTGTATTTATTGTTGTGTGTGGGGGTGAAGGCTCAGAACCAACTCAATTCGCCGTATTCGCGTTTTGGGGTGGGAGATATATCTTCACGGTCGGCGGCAAGTATTATGTCTATGGGGGGGACGGCTTTTGCATTTCAGTCGTCTTCGGCGGTAAATTATGCTAATCCGGCGGCATATATTGCTTATGATTCGCTTTCTTGTCTTTTTGATGCGGCATTTTCGTTCAAAAATCATACATTAACGGCAGCCTCAACACAAAAAGGAGCAACGATGTTGTTTGATTATGTAGCCTTTGGTATTTCTGTTCGGCGTTGGTGGAAGACAAGTTTAGGGTTTCAGCCTTATTCTTCCATGAATTACACGGTGATTGAGCCAAAAAGTTTGGACTCCAATACATATAATATATTGTATACCGGACGTGGAGGTATCAATGAGGTTTATTGGGGCAATGCGTTTCGTTTGTTCAAAAATTTTTCATTAGGATTTAATGTTTCCTATCTATTTGGCAGTTATATTCGTCAGCGACAAGTGGAATGGGATAGTAGTGATTTTTTTAATTCGCTCATTAGTCGCAACAATCATGTTAATGGAGTGGCTTTAAATATTGGTACTCAATATTTTATACCTGTTAAAGATAAGGGTGAAATCGGGATTGGTTTGGTTTGTACGCCTCCTATTCCCATATTTTCCAAATACAATCAAGAGATTGTCACTTATATAGGTACAGCAGATGCGGTTACGTATATAGATACCATTTATCCGCAAACGGAGTCCAAGCAAAAGCACAGTATGCCATTGTCGATAGGCGGTGGTTTGTCTTGGATAAAAAGGGATAAATATTTTGTAGGAATGGATGTTAAGTGGACAAATTGGTCAAAATATGCACTTGATGGTCAAAATGATTCATTATCTGATGCGTTGAAATTTTCAATAGGAGCCAATATTACTCCGCAAGCGACAGGAAAAATGTATTTTTCACGCGTAACATACAGTCTTGGAGTAAGTTATGAATTAACACATCTTAAATTTAACGAGCAACAATTGGCAAAATATGCCATTAGTGCTGGATTATTTTTTCCAATTAAGCGGTCAAAAACGGGTATTGGCATGATTTTTGAATATGGAAGTTTAGGTACTACCTCCAATGGATTGATAAAAGAAGATTATTTTTCAATAACACTCAATTTGAGAATTCATGAAAGATGGTATCAACGCATTAAGTACGAATAGAATAAAATAAATATATAAAATAAAATTTAGAAATAGAATATAAAAAAAAAGCATGAAGATTTTAAATGTAAAAACAATTAGCAGTGCAGTATTTGCTTTTATGGGTATCATCCCTATGTTAAAAGGGCAAGAAAGTAAGTGGGGTAAGGATAGTATTGACTGTCAGACCAATATTTCTCTTTATCGGGAGGACTATAAACAAGGGAATTACAAGCGGGCTTATGAGCCATGGAAAAAGGTTTTGCAGGATTGTCCGATGTCAACGCAGTATGTTTTTGCTGACGGGTCCAATATTTTGGATTATATGATAAAAAATGAAACCGACAGCGTCAAAAAAGAAGCATACATACAGGAAATGTTTGATTTCTTTGATTTAAGAATAAAATGTTACCCTGATAAACAGGCGTATGTTTTGGGACGTATTGGCATTTATATGATGAAATATAGGCAGCATGAATACAAAAAAGCATACGAAATATTAGGACAAGCCATTGATTTGGGCGGTTTGGAAACATCACCGCAAGTGCTTGACGTTTATTTTATTACGGCAGAATATTATATGAAAAAAGAGCGTTTGGATACCTCTATTTTGATTGATGCTTATGATAAAATTACGGAAAATTTGGATGCCATGTTAGACCAAGCCGAAAAAGCACTTGAAAAAGCCATGCGTCCTATTTATCAATTGCAAGAACAAAAAGATGGTTTTCTGATTTCAGATGAGGATTATATTGCTACTTATGAAAGATTGGCAAAAGATTCTGCCAAAGCAGCCTATAATTTGGAACAACTTAAAAAAGCAAGCAATAATTTAGATATTCGTTTCTCAAAATATGCGTCTTGCGACTTATTGACACAAATTTATCGTAAAAAATTAGATATTTCAAAAGATGAGCGTATTTTGAAACAAATTATTAAGTTTTTCCCAAAAGCAGGCTGTCCGGAGGATAATGAGGTGTATATTATAGCAGTTGAGGAGTTGCATAAAATGTCGCCTAATGCGAAAACGGCTTATTTTATGGGTAAAAATAAATTTTTGAAAAAACAATATAACGAGGCTTTGGAATATTTTAAACAAGCACAATCGTTATATGACAAAGAGTCGGACAGCATTATCACTTATTTATTGATGGGGGCTTGTTATCAGCAAATGGGGCAATATAATAATGCCAGAGATTGTGCGTATAAAATTCTCAAACTCAATCCTAATGAGGCACAAGCATATATTTTGATGGGAGATTTATACAGTCAATCTTCGGGTGTATGTAGCGGTTTGGATTTGCCTGCGTCCATTTATTGGGCGGCGGCAGATAAATACGCCAAAGCCAAATCTATAGCAACAGACCCTGCTATTGCAGAGCAAGCACAGAAAAAACTCAATGCGGCTGTTGCCAGATTTCCCAAAACGGAAGAATACTTCCAAAGAGGTCTCACCAAAGGTCAAACGTATCAGGTAGGTTGCTGGATAGGCGAGACTACCACGATTAGATAATTGGTTAGATAAAATTAAAAATGTATCTATTTCATGTACATATAGTAAGGGTAGTCGTTTTGATGACTATCCTTACATTTTTTGGAGGCTGTAAAAATGATATTGCAAAAGTTAATTCATTGATAGACAAGCATAAACAGCCATTAGAACAGTCTTTTAATATGCACCTCTATTACAGTGTAGGAGGCAATATTAAATATGAATTCATTTTCCCCAAAGTGAATAAATATAAAACACCTGAAACTTATCTGGAGTCGCCCGACGGTTTTGAAATTATAGGTTATGACGAACAGCATGAAAAAGACGTAACTTTGACCGCAAAATATGGTGTCAATTACGAAGACCGCAAACTTATGGAGGCAAAAAACAATGTCGTTATCACCAATTTTAAAAAGAATGAAATCATTGAAACAGAGCATCTTGTGTGGGATATGAACAAACATATTATCTATTCCAATTCACAAATCAAACAAACCAAATCTGACGGCTCTGTTTATCTTGGGCAAGGTTTTGAGTCCGATGAAAATTTACAAAAATACACCATCCTCAAACCCGAAATTATTATCTATGCAGAAGAGAAATAGAAATATTTCAATTAAAAATTAAGATTGCAGGGCAATGACCTGCCTTGCCAAAAATCCATTTTTTCACTTTTTTTCTCCACTTTTTTTGTATCCTGTTGATAGTCAATGAAAATAATAAATTGTTGAAAATCAAAGGCTATTCATTTAATTCTTCTAAAATATAAATTTTTCTCTCTTTGACATTGTGCTTTTTTACAACTTTAAAAAGAGGAGTACTATAAAAATTAGCCGAAACAATTATACTGTCTCCGTCAAAAATGCCTTTTTTCTCAATTCGATTCTCTTTACAGATAAAAAAGAATTGATGTTGCCATTTTGTTTCATAAATAATTTTATGATTTTTCACTAAAACAACTTTATCTATTTCATCAGAATATAGTAATCCATTATGAGCAATATCAGACGGTTGCTTATCTTCTGCTATTAAGGGAACACTTGCTGCAAATTCATAACCATCAAATATATATAATGTATCATATTCCCTCTGAAATATCTTTCGCAAATCAATTAAACAGGTATCTTTTTCGACAAAGTTGCAATTTGATTGTATGTAATTATATAATTTTATATCAAAATTATTATTTATACAACCAACAAAAAGTATACCAAATAATACGAATAGGCATGATGATTTAGTTCTCATAATTTATTGATTTAACCCATTTTCACCTTTCTTGTTTATTTCTTCCAGTGCAGCTTTATATTGGTCTTTTGTTATTCTACTTTTTTGTATACTAACTGTTCCGTTTTTATTTTCAGACGCTGTCCATAATCCGTTATCGCGATATTCTTTCATAACTTCACCTGCCAATTCCTTATTTGTAGCACCTTTATTTTTTTTACCAATTTCTCGACCTATTTGGTTGTTTAATAAATCTACTACTTTGTCAGCCTCAAGCAATGACGAAAATGTTCTTTGCGTAATATCTACGGCATTGTTGTCTTCATGTGCCGCGCCTACACGCGTTGCGTGTTTAGCACCCAAGTTGCTTGCCATCATTGCTTGCCAAAGAGTATGTCTAATAGCATTTTGAGGCGAACCATCTTTGTTTGCAGACTCTCCTATCGCTTTCCCAATATTCACTTGAAAATTAGTAGCCGCAATATTATAATTATATTTAACTTGATATGCATTAATTGGGTGATTCATCGCATATCCAATCGTTTTCACATTATTGTTAGTTCCCAATTTTTCCATAATATATCCTGTGGCTTTCCATAGAAGGATAGGAATTGTATGAGCGTTACCGTCAGGATCTATATACTTCACCGGATTATTTGCACAATACGCATACGGCGACAAAGTCGGATACTTTTCAAACATCACATCTCTACTTATAAACACCGGCGGACTCTGATACCTCGCCTCAAAATAATACATCCCACTTTCTTCATCCAATTCTTTGGCATTAAACTTAAAATCAGGTACTTGTCCGCTGCTCCAATCAATGTTATACTCATTCACAACTTCCCCGAAAGGTGCATATTCCACTTGTTGTACAACATCACCCGTCCCATCTGTTACTAACTGCGTGCTACTCAAGTGATTACCGGTGTAATAATGCTTTGTGTATTCTTCTATTCTATCTTTCATTTTATCAATATTTTACCTTGTACAATTTTGTTAACGTCAAATCTCCGATATTATTGTAATTTTTTAGAACAAATTTCTCCCAAAATGCAAAAAAATCTACACTCTACACTCTGCACTCACACTCTAAAAAAAGGTTTTTTAATTTTTTATTGACAAAAAAGTGTATCTTTGCAAAATCTTATTAAATTTTTAATTTTTTTTGTAAGATATTGTTTATCAAAAAGTTAAATAAGTACTCAATGAAAGGATATTTAGAAAAAAGGATAA
>JAISTU010000214.1 GCA_031272415.1 Bacteroidales bacterium
AAATTTGCAATTATTTTATAATTTGTTGATTGTCAAGGAGAAAAAATTTTTCAACATTTTTTTGTCTGAACTTTGATTTTAGTATGATTTTTTGATTTGTGTGAAATCATAGTAATCATGTTAATCATTCCAAATCACAGTTCAGACAAGGGGGGGCGAAAATGCAAAAATCTCTCCACTCTGAAAAAAAAGTCTGCCATTTTGTCAGGAATTTTGTTTTGGCAAGCATTTTGATTTAAATGTTCGTACATTAGAAATAATATAGACGTGTAACAAAAATAACAATTTTTTAACAAAAAACATGACAAACGAAGGAATAAATAATATAGAAAATATAGAGAACGATACTTTTAATGAGCCTGAAAATGAAGGCAATGTAAAAAATGATGCCTCAACAGACACAAATGCAGAGGTTGAGGTAAATCAGGCACAACAGCGTACCATGTTTGGTAAAAAAGACAGGCATTATCATTGTAAGTTGGAAATCAATCGATTAAAAACTGAAAATGCGGAATTACAGGATAAATTTTTGCGACTGTATTCTGAATTTGATAATTTTAGAAAACGTACCCAAAAAGAGCGTTTGGATTTGATAAAAAATGCTTCTCAATCATTGATAACCGGCATTTTACCTGTTCTTGACGATTTAGAAAGAGCCATTTCTTACAATGCCAACAGTGATGTGTCCATAGAGAGCATGCGTGAGGGCGAATTGTTGATATATCAAAAACTGCTTAATCTACTCAAACAGAGAGGTTTAACAGCAATTGAGACCAAAGAAGTTCCTTTTAACACAGATTTTCATGAGGCAATTAGCATAGTGCCGGCACAAAATCCGGAAGATAAAGGCAAAATTTTGGAAGAAGTTGAAAAGGGTTACCTGCTCAATGATAAAGTAATTCGTTTCTCAAAAGTAATTATATATCAATAAGTTAGAATATGAAGAAACGAGATTATTATGAGGTATTAGGGGTCGCTAAAAATGCGACAGAACAGGAAATTAAGAAGGCATATCGACAAAAAGCCATTCAATATCACCCCGATAAAAATCCGGGCAATAAAGAGGCAGAAGAGAAATTTAAAGAGGCAGCCGAAGCCTACGAAGTGTTGAGTAATGCCGAAAAAAGAGCAAGATACGACCAATTTGGGCATGATGCCGTCAGTGGTGCTTCCGGAGGTGGGGGATTCAACATGAATGTAGAAGATATTTTGTCAAAATATGGGTTCATTTTTGAAAATTTTGGATTTGGAACTTTCGGAGGCAGTTTTGGAGGTGGAGGCGGTTTTTCCTCTCATCGCCAGCCTGAAAGACGCAGAGGTACAAATATCCGTATTCGGGTCAAATTGACACTCGAAGAGATAGCCAAAGGGGTGGATAAAAATCTGAAAGTGAATAAATATATTGCTTGTAAAGAGTGCCATTCGACAGGTGCTAAATCGGCGGATGCGGTCAAAACGTGTCCTACTTGCAAAGGCAGGGGTTTTACGGTGCATGTTCAGCAGTCTGTTTTTGGTCAAATGCAAATGCAGCAGCCGTGTCATCAATGCAGAGGTGAGGGAAAAATTATCACCGATAAATGTCCGCATTGCTCAGGTAACGGTATTGTCAAAGGTGAAGAGGTTATCAATGTAAAAATACCTGCCGGTGTTGAGAACGGAATGCAATTAAGTTTATCCGGCAAAGGAAATGCAGCAAAAGACAACGGGCGTAACGGTGATTTGATTGTACTGGTGGAAGAGGAAAAACACTCTATTTTTGAGCGGGACGGCAACAATATTTACATGGAATATTACATCTCATTTACGCAAGCCGCCATGGGAGCAACAGTAGAAATTCCGACCCTTGACGGCAAAGCAATTATTAAAATAGCACCCGGCACACAACCTTCTACTTTGTTGAGACTCAATGGAAAAGGTATTCCTACAATGCGAGGTTACGGCTGTGGCGATTTGATTGTTAATGTAAATGTATGGGTACCAAAAAAATTGACAAAAGAAGAAAAACAGATGCTTGAAACGCTCTCTACGGCGGAAAATTTTCAACCTCAACCGCCCAAACAAGCCTCATTTTTTCAAAGAGTAAAACGATTTTTTGAATAAAAAATGCAAGAAAAACCTACATTAGAAGTATGTTTGACACCCCAATTGTACGCCAAACGCAACACAATCGGGGATGAACATTTGGCGGTAGTGATTGATGTTTTACGAGCAACAAGCACGCTCAGCGCAATGGCAAGTCGCTTAACACAGCCTATAAAAATAGAGCAGAATTTGGACAAATTGCAAGCACTGAAAGCCCAAGGATACAAAATTGTCTCCGAAAGGGAGGGCTGTACGACAGATTTTGCAGATTATGCCAACGACCCTATATTATTCCTTGATAATCAAGTAGATACAGATGCTCATTTTGCATTCAGTTCCACCAACGGAGGCAATGCGTTGTATATTGCTGCCGCCGATGCAAGGGAGGTCGTTTTAGGGGCTTTTTTGAATTGGGATGCAGTGGTTAATTACGTCAAAAACAGGAATTTAGATACTGTCATTATGTGTTCCGGCTTTAAGGGAAATTTTTCGCTTGAAGATACGCTTTTTGCAGGGGCTTTGTGCGATAAAATTATCAATGAGAGTGATTTTTCTCTTCTATCGGATTCGACTGTTGCAGCACTGACAATTTGGCAGTCTTTGCAAAAAAATTATGTAAAATCCATTCAACAGTCCGAACATTACCACAGATTGCAAAAATTAGGCATGGGAGAGAGTGCTTTTCAATGCCTTTTTGCCAACAAAATCAATACAGTAGCACAATTCAAAGACGGCTATTGTTCGCCCATCAAGTGAGCAAAATTTTAGCCATTGGG
>JAISTU010000039.1 GCA_031272415.1 Bacteroidales bacterium
ACGTAACCGGCTACAAGGAGTTCTGGGGCATCAACTACAACCACCGCACCAATCAGCCCGAACTGTTTCTGCAAGCGGTTTCGTTCCCGAATTTGAGTTATAAGATTGAGTTTTGAAGAGGAAACTTTTTCCGAATTTTCCTGATAATTTTTCCCGGGTAAAAATTTTTTCCCCGAAAATATCAACCATTTCAAAAACTATTCCTATATTTGACGCCGTAATGATGCGATTCCTGCACCTCTTGTGCAGGGATTTGTGCGGTAATGCGCTCATTACGAGACATATTGGAAGCATTGGGCTTTTTATCTTTGCTATCGGAAATTTGGCGATAGATGATCGTGCAAAGAAGAGAAAGTTGAATGTTCACGTTAGACGGCGTGAACTTGACCTATTCTCTTTGCACAAGGTTACGCCAAATACCACGATAGCGGGAAGCAGTTGAGTTTCACGCTTTTTTTATGCCAATCAATAAGAGATAATTTACTTATTTACAATAAAATTCAAAAACAAGAACCTATGAAAAAAGAAGATTTTTTGAGGAAAGTGGCAATTAGTTTTGCCTGCCTCGCAGCAATGAGTTCCGTTTTCGTCGCGTGCGAAGAAATAGAGGAACAGATTGAAAGCCTTCTCACCAGCGTAACGCTCAGCCAGACGTCACTTACGCTCGAAGTCGGTGGTAGCGCAACGCTCACGGCGGTTGTAGTCCCCTCGGACAAAACCGTTACTTGGAAAAGCAGCGACGAATCGGTCGCAAGCGTCAGCAGCACAGGTACAGTAACCGGAAAATCCGTTGGCAAAGCGACTGTTACCGCCACAACGACCGACGGTGCCAAGTCGGCGACCTGCGAGGTAACAGTTGTCGCGCCAAGCGGGAATGGAAACGGTAACGGGGATGGCGGCGAAACGGAGACCGTAGCCGTTACCGGCGTAACGGTTGCTCCCTCAGCCGTAACGCTCAAAGTGGGCGAAACAGCGTCGCTCACGGCAACCGTTGAACCAGCAAACGCTACCAACAAAAGCGTTACGTGGAACAGCAACAATACGTCGGTTGCCACCGTTAGCGCTTCGGGCGTCGTAACAGCCGTAAGCGAAGGTACGGCAATCATCGGTTGTCTCACCGGCAGCGGCGCCAAGTCTGCAACCTGTGTGGTAACGGTAACAAATACGACGGCAAAGAAGTACCTTACGTACAATCAACGTGTACCGGCATATTATTATAAATTGAAAGTTTTTGGAGGTGACTTTGATTATGATAGGGTAGTAGCCTACGACAACAAGAATTTGGGACAGTACACTAATCCGGTTCATTATTATTATGACTATAATAGCTTTTGGATTGATTATACCAATTCCGGCGGATATACTTACACTCACGTGTTGCCTAACGACTTTGATTGCAATCATTACTGGCATACTGAAACAGGCGATTGTCAAGCTTGTATAGAACCAGCTTCCGGAATGTATTTTGATTCCGAATGGGCGAATAGATCCATTGAATGGGAATATCCATTAGAAACCTTTGCAGGTTTTGTAAGTGTTCAAATGATAAAACGTGAAATAGATGGGTGGGGTATACTTGCACGTTATTGTGAAAATCACAGCGGTGGTTCCTCGCTGCCTGACAACAAAGACGTTACATTATATTTTGCCAACAAAAGTGAAAAAGTGATGGATATTATGTGCGACATATTCACATGGAGTGCAGGCGGAAGCGATTTTACTTTTTGGGTGGACCTTTCCACAGGTTTTACGCTGAAATACGAAGAGAAAAGCAAAAGTAACGGAACTTTGATATACGGTTATGAAGTTACCACACTGAAAGTAGGAACTCCGTCACAGGAAGATTGGGACAACTATCACCTTCGTCCGCAAGACGGGGACACCAGAGGGGCTTTCAATGATGACTGTTATGATTGGTATAATTAATAAACAATAATTCAATAAAATGACAAAGACAACCATTTTGAGGAACACGGTGAAGACAGTAGCCGTCCTCGCAGCAGTAACAGTGATGACCGCCTGCAACAGTGGCGGTGGTAGCAAACAGCAAAACAGCAATGCTTCGGAAACAAAAACCGAAGTGAAAGCGTCCGCATCGGCAGCATTGGAGGCTTCGGACGATGCAAAAACAATGCTGGCAAAATACGGTCTGACAGCAGCGGCTATCGCGCCGCAAAACGCTTTCTACACCTTCCTTTCATTCGGACAGCAGCAGGAAGTTGTCGGTTTTTTGCAAACCAAAGGCACGAAAAAAGACCTCAAAAGGGACTTTACTAAAATGCTCGAAGGAATAAAAGCCGCTTCGGATGACGGTAAGATTTACAACGCCCTCACTACCGACTTGGAATTTGACATGACCACAGTAACCGACTATGCTCTTGCACACACTTTCCAATATATCAGCAAAGGAGAACATAGAGTGGTTTATTTGGCGTATGACAGCGGCTTTACAAAACCGGGTACGAATGACCGATATCCCCAATACAGGATTACCTTCAATTACGAACAGCCAAAATTCAATTAAAAATCTTACGAATTATGTCGGAAAAAAGGTTGCTGCTGGTGTGGTGGCGACCTTTTTTTGCTTAAAAACATGGAAAATCTTATGAAAATTGTGGTTCAGACAGGACAGGAAATGTCTAATTTTACAACAAATTTCTCCCAAAATGCAAAAAAAATCTCCGCTCTCAACTCAAAAAAAAATCGGCTTTTAACTCTCAACTCAAAAAAAAATGTAATTTTGTAAAACTTTTTACGTTAATAGAATTGTAAAAAAATTTTTTTGAGAATAAATAAAAGAATATAGATGAAAAAACCATTTGTAATAGGGCTGATTTGCATAATAACAGCGGGCGGTTTGTGGGCACAAGATACATTAAAAAGTGTTCCGACACCGAAAAAACAGGCAACACCTGCCAAACATCTTTTGTTTAAAGACAGGGTATTTGTGGATATTTTTTCGAGTTATTGGCTTGGCGTGGATAAAGATATTACCCAAAAGGTGGTCAATATGGGTTGCAATGCTGCGATTATGTTTGATATACCTGTAAAGAAGGGCAAACCGTTTAGTTTTGGCTTGGGGGTTGGAGTTACCAATCAAAATTTGCATTCGGATGCGTTATGGAAAATAGATAATGCGGATGGTGGCAAAACGATTGCGCAAGAGTGTCCTGTAGCCGACAGTGCTTTTAAGAGCAATTTGAGTTTTACATACGTGCATATTCCATTGGAATTTAGGTTTTTCCACAAAAGTGGATTCAAAATGTCTGTTGGAGTACGTGTGGGATTGATGGCGGACATTCATAGCAAATATTTTGGTCCTTATATTCATGAGGACGGCACTGTTTCTACGGATGAAAAGCAGCAAATTAAGGATTATAATATTCCTAATCGCACTAAAATTCCGATAGAAGTTACGTTTCGTACAGGGTGGAAATTTGTGAGTTTGAATGCAAGTTATATGATAACTCCGATGTTTAAGAAAGGGGATGGTCCGCAAGTGCATCCGATTAGTTTTGGAATTACCATAAATATTTATTAGTCAATGAATTATAAAAAAATATATCAATATGAAGAAAATATTTACTCCATTGGCAGGCATTGTTTTATTGTTGGCTTGTCAATGCAATACACAAAGTGTTGAAAAAGAAGATGTTACAACTATGGAAGAGGTAAAAGACACGCTCAAAACAGAGCAATATGAGGGCTATTACAAAGTGCCGATTGAGGCTATTTCCAATGATTTGTTTTTGATAAATCATCAATGGATGCTCATTACGAGTGGCAATGAAACGGATTTCAATACAATGACCGCAAGTTGGGGAGGCTTTGGGACGCTGTGGAACAAACCTATCAATTTTATGTTTGTTCGCAATACGCGTTATACTTTTGAGTTTTTGGAAAAGAATGTCAATTACACCATATCTTTCTATGACACAGCGAAATACAAAGATGTGCTGACCATGTTAGGCACTAAATCGGGACGCAATACGGACAAAATTAAAGAGTCCGGTTTTACACCTTTGCAAATGCCGCAAGGGAGTATGGCGTTTGCGGAAGCGGATATGATTATTGAATGTTCCATTTTATACAAAGACCAACTTAACCCTCACAATATCAGTTCAAAAGAGATTCTGAACATGTTCGATTTTTATACTAATGAGAAAAAAATTGACCGTCATTATGTATTTTTTGGAGAGATTGTTAGTGTTTGGAAAAAGGAAAAATAGGTGGGTCAATTAACTTTTAATAGTTTGATTATCAAGTTGATATATTAAATAAAAAGTATGGCAAACGAACATATTCACGCCGATTATTACAATGTAAGGTCATATCATGCGGATTTTACGCAAAAATTGAGCATTACATCATTGTTTTGTTTTTTGCAGGAGAGTGCCTGGCGACATGCGAGTAGCAAAGGAGCGGGGTGGGCAGATTTGGCAGCAAAAAAATTGTTTTGGGTGCTTGCCAAAGTGGAGGTGCATATTGAGCAACTGCCGCAATGGGGAGCGGATGTCCGCTTGGAGACTTTCCCCAAAGAGCCTGAATTGCTGACGGCGTACAGAGATTTTCAACTTTTTGATGCTCAAAATCAGCCTTTGGTGAAGGCGACTTCTTCGTGGCACATTTTAAATATGGACACAAAGCGACCTGTTTCTGTTTTGGATTATAGGGGGAATTTTATATATGTTCCTGATTATCATGTTATTAAGGAAAAGCCTCAAAAAGTAAATCTTCCTGTTGAGGGTGGTATTAAGGGAGATATTTTTAAAGTTTTTCCGTCTGATATTGACATGAATTTGCACGTTAATAACACAAAATATGTCCAATGGGCAATGGATACATTTTCATTTGATTTTCAGCGACAGCATACTGTTAGAAAGGTGATAGTCAATTTTTTAGCAGAAGCACATCCGTATGAGGCATGCTATATTGAGACATATCAACTTGAAAATCAAGAGTTTATATCTGTTATTATAAGAGAAGCAGATAAAAAACCGTTGGCAAGTGTCAAAACAATTTGGAATTAAACAGTAAAAAAAATATATGAAAAAAATTGCGGAAGAAGAAATTGAAAATGTTGATTATCAGAGTAAAGAAGAAATTTATTCCACTGTTATTCGCTCCGGAAAAAGGACTTATTTTTTAGATGTAAAATCGTCCCACATGAGCGAGCCGTATTTGACTATCACTGAAAGCAAACGCAAAGCGGACAAATACACAGGAGAATATACCTACGCAAAAAGCAAAATTGTCATTCAAAAAGAGGATTTGCGTATTTTTGAGTTAGGCATTAGAAGAGTAATTGATTTTTTGGACAAAAATCATATAAAAAAAGAACAATTAAGCGATAAAAAAGACTCAAAATCAGTTACTACGGACACATTATATTCAGAAATATTTGGTCAAGATGAGTAAAATAGGGATTATCATTGAGCGTGAATATTTGCACGTGGTGCGTAAGAAGTCATTTTTGATTATGACCATTTTGGGACCTTTGATTATGGCGGCGTTGATTTTTATTCCTTCTTATTTGTTACTTAATGATAATGAGCAAAGTACGATTGCGGTGGTGGACAAAAGCGGACTATTTGCGGATTTAAATGCGGTCAATGATAAATCTATTGCCTTTGAGTATCCTCAAAATCCCGATTTGGTGGTATTGAAGAGGGAATTGGTGGACAAAAAGTATGATGCTTTGCTGTTTATTCCTGCTAATGAATTGCAATTCAATGGAATGGTTTATTCTGCTTCTTCTTTGCGGACGGGAGTGATGTCCAATATTTTGGCGTCAATGAAAAGAATTTTATCTAATCGATTGATAATCAGTGAGTTTAATATTTCACAAGATTCATTGGATTATTTTGTGTCGCAAATTACAGATGCGGTTTCATTGGGTTATACATTTATTGATGAGGATGGTGTTGAGCAGCCTAAATCTTCTTATTTGCGTGAAATTCAACAAGTTGTAGGTATATTTGCCGGACTTTTGATATACATGTTTATTTTTATGTATTGTTCTATGGTGTTGCGGGGGGTGTTGGAGGAGAAAACGACTCGGATTGTGGAGGTGATAGTCTCTTCTGTTAAGCCGGTGCAATTGATGGTGGGGAAAATTGTGGGTGTATGTCTGATTGCGTTGACGCAAGTGGCGATTTGGGCAATTTTGTTGGGGCTTATTTTGATGATTGCGATGCCTCCATTATTGCCTCAGCCTGAACAATTTACGCAAATAGATATACAAGCGGGCGATTTGGCGGCTATCCTTTCGGCAGTAAATTTTTCACAAATATTGACCTTGTTAGGATTGTTTTTGTTCTACTTTATGGCGGGTTATTTTTTGTATGCGTCTTTGTATGCGGCGGTAGGGTCGGCAGTAGATAATGATACTGATACTCAACAACTTACGTTGCCTATTACGATGCCTTTAATTTTGTCTTTGATTTTGTTAACATACATCACCAATCATCCTGATGGGGCGGTGGCATTTTGGTTTTCTATTATACCGCTTACGTCTCCGATAGTGATGATGATGCGATTGCCGGGGATTTCGGATAATGTAGCAACTTGGGAAATATTTCTCTCTTGCGGGATATTGTTAATGAGTTGTTTTTTAGCAGCCTACGCCGCTGCAAAAGTCTACAAAACAGGGATACTCATGTATGGCAAAAAAAATACTTATAAAGAACTCTGGAAATGGATAAAATATAAAAATTAAAAAAAAAATAGAACCAAAATGAGAAAATTTATTTATTTATCAACTATTATGTTGATAATGAGCGGATTACAAGCACAAAAAAACAACATTGAGGCACAAAAAATCTATTCAACTTTGAATGCCATGTCTCAATTGCAGAAATTGGATAACTTTTATGATAGCACTTATTTTCTTTTGTGCAGAGAGATTGCACAGGAAAAAGTGCCTCAAAATGTGGCTATATGGCACAGTTATGCGGCATCTTTGTTGCAAAATTATATGGATTTCAATGCGTATAAACTTAACAATCGCACGGCATTAGCGGAAATGCCCGCCGATACGGTACCCATTTCGCAGTGGGATAAACAGAATTTGCAAAAACGGTTTTTATCTCATATTCAACAATCGCTCGAAGCCGAAAATATTTTGCAAAACATTGATATTGAGCAATATATGATTCTGTTGGATACATCTTCTTTGCGGGCTGTGCCTTATTGTTTGACTTTGTATGATTTTTTGGCTCAACAAGCAATTTCGCTTTTGCAAAAAGTGAACGAATATAATAAAAGTGCTACCCCTTTTTATGTAGATAAAGAAGTGTATTTATTTGATAATCAAACTTTTATAAATTATTTAATAAGTACTCCCGATTCCCTTTCATACGATTTTTATGCACTAAAAATATATCAACAATGGACAAAATTTAGAATCAAAGAGAGAAATAATGAGGCACTTATTTCATTGACAATCAATAGATTAAAATATGCAAAATCAGTTTCTACTCTCAAAAATAAAGACACTCTCTATTTACGAACTTTATGGCAAGCAGAGCAGCAATTTCGCCAACAAAAAGGCTACCCAATGATTACTTTTGAATTAGGAGAGACATATTATCAAAGAGGGGGACTTTATGATGCTCAAACTGCAACACAATATTATGATGATTACAAAATTGCTGTTCAATGGTTTGAAAAAACGATACAAATTGCTCCCAATAGTATTAGTGCAAATAATTCAAAATCAAGACTTTCTGAAATTCAAAATCCTACTTTGGGGGTACAAATGGCAAACCAAAGTTGTCCTTCTCAACCCGATTTGGCATTGTTGGAATATAAAAATACAGACCAAATTTATGTGCGATTGGTGAAAGTAAAAAAAGGTGAAATAGCATCTTTGCGGGCATATAATTCAAAATATACTTCTGTGGAGCGCAATCAAAAAATATTATCTTATCCCCTCATTTTCAAGGAGATATACTCCGTTGAAGACAAAAAAGATTACCGACAACACAGCATTGAAACCATTTTGCCGGCGCTTGAGGCGGGCGAATATGCTTTGATTGTGCATAGAAAGGACATTGAAAGCGACCTCAAAGATGATAGTTGGTTTTATGTTGATTTTTCGGTCAGCAATTTGACACTCATTGGGCGACAAAATAAGGATAAATATGAATTTTTGTGCCTCAATCGCACCACAGGACAAGCCGTAAAAGGAGCAAAAGTGAAAGTGGATATAAATAAGGGGAAAAAAAACAGTCCCTCTTTTGAGTTGCAGAGCGATTCGGAGGGAAAATGTTCTTTTAGGATTAATAAATTTGCGGACAAACATTACAACTATTTTGATGCTGTAGCCAATGTTAAAGATGATTATTCGTTGGAACATGATGACTATTTTACATTTTTTGACGATGAAGATAATGATGAAAAGGATTTTGAAACTGTTCAATTTTTTACTGATAGAGCCATTTATAGACCAGGACAAACTGTTTATTTTAAAGGAATTGCAACAAAAACAAATACAAAAAGCGGAACAAAGTTGCTCAAAAATGAAAAAATTACCTTTATTTTCCGAGACAATAACTATCAAATAATTGATTCTCTTACACTTACAAGCAATGAATATGGCTCTGTTAGTGGCAGTTTTAGCATTCCTTTGGGCAAAAACACAGGCAAATATCGTTTAGAACACAAAGTAGGTGGCAATTCTCGTGGTGATGCTCACGTAATTTTGGTAGAAGAATACAAAAGACCGACTTTTGAAATTGTAACAGACACATTATCAGGGAGTTATAAATTAGAGCAAAATATACACATTACCGGAAAAGTGGAGGCTTATGCCGGCTATGCAGTGGACGGAGCGACTGTCAAATATCGTATCACTCGCTCGGCATATTTCCCCTATTCGCCGTGGTGGAGAAATGTTAATATTTACAGATACCCTGTAGCCGAAATATCAACAGGAGAGATAAAAACAGATGAAAACGGTGCTTTTTCCTTTGATTTTATGGCAGTTTCTGACCCTGAAAATATTCATTTAGAGCCTGTTTATGTCTACAATATCACAATAGATGCGACCGATATTTCAGGCGAAATGCAAAGCAAAGACTTCTCCGTCAATGTGGGAACAAAAAGCCTGATTTTGAACCTGATTTTGCCCGAAAAAATAGATAAACAAAACACTGAAACTTCTTTTTTATTGACAGCCAACAATTTAGCAGGTAAAATGATAAGTACAAAAGTGGATTACAAAATTGAAAAATTGATAACTCCCGACAATTTTTTGCACGAGCGATTGCTTCCCATTCCAACAGATAACACATTGACAGAGAGTGAGTTTAGGAAAAATTTCCCTACTCTCGAATTTAGAGATGAAACAGAAAAACAAAACTGGAAAATTGCTGCTCAAATCCAAACAGGGGAACTGCAAACATCTGATACTTCAACTTTAAAATTGCCAAACATTCACCATTGGCAAGAGGGATATTATAAATTTACAGCAATTGCAAAAGATGCTGATAATCAAGAGATTAAAACAGAAAAAATAGTATTACTCTATTCCTCAAAATCCAAAAAATGTGTCGCTTACGAGCCAATAACATTAACAGCGGACAAACAAACCGCCAAAACAGGCGACACAATTCACTTATTATTAGGCACTTATCTCAAAAATGCAAACATTTTATTTGAAATAGAAAGTGATACACAAATTTTGCAAACAAAGTTTATCCATTTAAATCAAGAGCAACAAAGCATAGAATTTGTTGTTAATCAATCTATTCCATACGAAATAACTTTTTATGCAAGTCTTATACAAGACGGCAGATATTATGCAAAAGATATTCAAATAAATATTGACAATGCACAAAACATTGATTTTGAGTTTATTACATTTAGAGATAAATTAACTCCGGGAGAAAAAGAAACATTTACAATTGGCATACGCGGGGAAAAAGGCGAAAAAATTGCTGCCGAATTGTTGTGTAGCATGTACGATGCCTCTTTGGATGTGTTTGCGGTTAATAAATTCAATTTTTATATCCCCGAAATAGATTACCAAAAAGGCACATATCCTTTTACCCCAACTTTGAGACTTTTTTATATAGATATATATAAGCAAGTTTATATAGATATATATAAGCAAGCAAATCGAACATATAGTTTATTTAGCGAAGAATCATATTTTTATTATAACACTCCTCTTTGGAAAATTATTTTATCAAGTTATGCTACAAAAAGAGTTTATTTAGCGGGAAGTGTGCAAAATAAAATGGTACAGTATGCACCTTTAGAACATGACGAGGTTGAATCTGTGGCAGAATCTGAAGTAGATGCCGGCGACTTTAGTTTTGACATGAGAAGGGACATTAGTTTTGCAAATATAACAGAAGATGGCACAACACTTAACAGTGGACAAGGGGAGGCAAAAAACTCTGATAATCAACAAACTATAATTCCCTTACGCACTAATTTTAGTGAGACTGCTTTTTTCTATCCGCAATTGCACACGGATGCGAAGGGAGAGGTATCGTTCACATTTACCGTACCGGATGCCCTTACTCGTTGGAAAATGCAGGGTTTTGCACACACACAGAATTTGAGGCTTGGCTGGTTTGAAAAAATATTGCAGACGCAGAAAAAGTTAATGGTTGTGCCTAATTTACCACGATTTTTCAGGGAAGGAGATACGATGATTTTTGCTGTTAAAGTGGTTCGTTTGGACAAAAATATTCCTTTTTCGGGCAATATTTCGCTTCTCTTTTATGATGCCTTAAGTGGCAAAGAATTGGATATTATTCAGCCTTCTTTGTCATCACAAACGCTTGATAATCAATCAGAAACAATTTTAATGGAGTATCCGATTGTTATTCCTGTTGGTGTTTCGGCGATAGGTTATAAGGTTATTGCCCGTTCGGAGGCTGTAGAGGGCATTGTTTACACGGACGGTGAGGAGCAGATTTTGCCGGTGTTGAGCAATCGGATTTTGGTAACAGAAACCCTACCTGTTTATGCCAATGCACAACAAAAAAAGACATTTACATTTGAAAAAATGAAAAAAATGCTTGCATCTGACAAACAATCACAAACACTTGTAAATCAATCATTTACGTTTGAATATACTGCCAATCCGCTTTGGTATGTTATACAATCCTTGCCATATTTGGCAAACTATCCTTATGAATGTAATGAGCAGATATTCAGTAGATTATATGCCAATGCTATAGCGTCAAAAATCGCCAATTCTTCTCCTGCAATTGAAAAAGTGTTTAATTTGTGGCTCAATGAGTCTTCTGATGCCTTTTGTTCGGCATTGGAAAAAAATCAGGAATTAAAATCCATTGTTTTGGAAGAGACTCCTTGGCTCATGGATGCAAATTCTGAAAGTGTTGATAAACAGCGTATTGCAAAATTATTTAACAAACAACAACTTACCTCTGAATTGAAAAATGCAGCCGATAAACTGTCTGACAGGCAATTGTCAGCCGGCGGTTGGTCGTGGTTTGACAAAGGAGAAAAGGCAAGTTTTTACATTACGACTTACATTGTTGGCGGTTGCGGTCGCCTCAAAAGCATGAATGTTGCTCATCCGCTCAAAAAATCGGACATCAATAAGGCTATTGCTTTCATAGACAATGAAATGCAAAATCAATATACGCAAATTATGGCAACTCAAAAAACCGAGCATGCAAAATATTGTCCCTCTATAAACATGTTTTATTACCTCTATGCACGCAGTTTTTTTCTCAAAGAAAATCCTATTGACAAAAACAAACAAACCGCATACAATTACTTTCTTAATCAGGCAATTGCAGCAAAAGATTTGACCATTTATCAAAAAGCCCTTTTAAGTTGTATTTTATTTTATAATAACCTCAAAAACAATGCAAAAGCGATATTGACAGATGTAAAAAATCAATCTCAATATTCGCAGGAGATGGGAATGTGGTGGAAAAAAGAGGGCTACGGCTGGCGTTGGTATGATGCTCCCATAGAGCGACAGGCACAACTGATAGAGGCATTTCACCTTTTGGGGGACAGCCTTGCGGTTGAAAATATGCAACGTTGGCTGTTGAAAGAAAAACAAACCACCCATTGGAGTACTACAACCGCAACAGTATCAGCCTGTTATGCACTTTTATTGCGAGGCAACGGTTTAGCCAATCTTACCCAAACTCCGCAAGCAAATATCCATATCGGAAAACATACACTCCGCTTATCAGAACAAAAAACGCAGGCAGGTACAGGCTATTTTAAAACTGTCTATCCTGCCGACAGCATTACCGCTGATATGGCAACAATTACCATTGAAAATCAATCTTCTGCCATTTCATGGGGGGCTGCCTATTGGCAATACTTTGAAAATCAAGACAAAATAACTTCCGCCGCAACACCGCTGTCGCTCGAAAAACAACTTTTTGTGGTCAAAACCAATCAATATGGAGAGGTTTTACAAGCAATTACGCCCGAATCACCCCTCCACAAAGGCGACAAAGTGCGAGTGAGAGTGGTGCTTAAAACAGACCGCGATATGGACTACATTCATCTCAAAGATATGCGTGCAGCCGCTTTTGAGCCGACCGAAACTTTGTCAGGTTACCGCTCTCAAGGCGGTTTGTGGTACTACCAATCCATGCGTGATGCAGCCGCTAACTTTTTTATAGAACATTTACCCACAGGAACTTACGTTTTTGAATACACTTTAAAAGTAACCCAAAACGGCTCTTTTTCTAACGGCATTACCACTGCCCAATGTATGTATGCCCCCGAATACGCCGCCCACAGCAAAGGCGAAAGAGTGAAAGTTAATTAAAAAATCTTTTTTTTAATTGAGAATGGAGAAAGGAGAATTATTTTTTTTGCATTGTCTGAACTTTGATTTGGAATGATTTTTGTGATTTATATGATTATTTTAATCATGCTAATCAAAAAAATCATATGAAAATCACAGTTCAGACAAGGGAAAATGTAAAGACGGTGCATGCACCGCCTCTACATTTCTACATTTTACTTTTTAATTGAAAAATTTGTGTAACTTTGTATTTTAGTTAAAATTAAACAGCAATAAAAAATTGTATAAATAGATAAAATTTTTGATTATGGAGACAGGAAGAAAAAGGTTACCGCTTGGAATACAAGTATTTGAGAAGTTAATCAACAATAATTTGGTTTATGTAGATAAGACCCGATATTTGATTGATTTGATTGAGCAGGGGGAATTATATTTTTTTACACGTCCGCGTAGATTTGGCAAAACGCTGACCGTTTCTACATTTGAGGCTTTGTTCCAAGGCAGGAAAGAACTTTTTAAGGGTTTATATGCCGAAGAATGGTTAAATAGGGCAGAATTTCAGCCATCACCGGTTATTCGTTTGGATATAAGTTCTATAACGACAGATGAGGGTGTAGATATGATGCGAAGTACATTGGCGGATATTATCGAAGAGAACGGGCATAAAAA
>JAISTU010000101.1 GCA_031272415.1 Bacteroidales bacterium
CTGTTCGCCTAATACGCCCCTTAAAGGAAAAATAATGCTTAAAACTGCTCCATAAATCTTTTTTTACTTCTAATGTTTTGTCTTCCATAAAATTCTTTTTTTTAGATGTTAATGAATATTTTTTTTATTTATATATTTGATTTTCAATAAATTACATATAAAAAAGCGTTATTTCACCAATTCTAAAGTAGAATCATTGTTATTTACATGGTATCCATAAAAAGCCTTTAACACACTTTGCCCTAAAAGGAAACCAATCTCACCGTCAATTACAGCAAATTCTACATTGTCTAACGTAAAATTGCCAATTTTTACACCATCTACTAAATAAACGGCAGCATCTACAATAGAATTATCACCTAATACTAAAGTTCTGTTACCTTGAAATTTTGACATTTTGATAATTCCATTTTTGCGCAATTCGTTTGCATATTTGTCCGAAATCACACATATATCTGCTCCTGTGTCCATAAGGTAATATTTGGTAGAATTTCCCAAGACAACTTCAAGTTTGTGATTATTACCAACTTTGAGCAAAGGTATTATCCCATTAGCAGGTCCTTTGACGATTACATTCGACTTTTTTTGATAACATTTTCTCGTTAATTGACCCTCTAATTTTGACAAAAATTCATTGTGCAACGCACTGTTTTCATCTTGCACGTCTTGCATAAATTTCAGGTAATATGCCATATCTACATCCTCTGCTGTTTTTTTGTCCTTATTCAACTGATTTATCATAACCTCTATAGTTACATCGGTACTTACTTCGCAGTAGCAATCCTCGCTAATATTCATTGCTTTGAGTTCTGCTTTTACATCAGGCGGCAACATCATTTTACACATCGGTATTAAAACCATTTTTAGAGTATCCATTTGTGCTTTTGTATAACTTTGAGCACAAAGCCCTAAACTACTACTTACAAATACTGCCACTACAAATACAGTATTTTTTATTATCTTTCTTTTTCCTGTTAATGTACACATAGTTTTATCTTTTTAAAATTTATATTATATATTATGTTATTAAATATTATATTTACAATTGATGGATATTTACAAACCGAATATGTTGCTTTTGTGAAACAATAAAGTTATAAAAATGTAAAAACACGCGTAATTGCTTGATTATCAAGCAGTTGGGGGGGGGGTAATCGCTTGAAAATCAAGCAGATAGCGAGCACAAAAATCATTCATCTGACTTTTGTCAGAATTTTTACCACCCTTTTTCCCTATTGTTTTGCCGTTTCTTCTATGCATGTCTTTAAAAAATTTTAAGTTAAAAAATTCTAATCTCTGTTGCAACCTTACTGTTTTTTTTGCTTACCAAAAAAAGAGCAAGACTACACATCTGCAAAGATAGCAAAAAAAATAATACAAAATACAAATTTGTCAAAAAAAAATTCATTTTTGTTAAAAAAAAGTACCTAACTCATTGAAAATGAGAGAGAAAAAATTTTTCATGCTCTTTTTTGCACTCTCCGAACCATTTTTTTTTATGATTAAACTGATTAACAGGCAGTTAAACATCTCCACTCTCCACATCTACACTCTACACTCTCCACTCTCCACTCTCCACTCTCCACTCTATTGATGTGCAGTGGTATCTGTTGTATTATTTGCGGGAGTGGCGGGCGGTGGAGTAGGAGTTTTAGGCTTTGGAGCGGGCGTTTTGGTGTATCCGACAATCAAAGTTCTGCCCGGATAGAGCGTTGTATTGGCTTTAATTTTGTTCAAACGTGTCAATTCGCTGACGGTTGTTCGGTATTTTTTGGCAATTATGGACAAACTTTCACCTTTTTTGATAGTATGCCGTTTGGCTTGAATAATATAGCCGTCAGCCGATGTTGTGCCGGCAGTGGTAGTGGTTCTCATGGAGCCTGTTGGCACTACTGTTGGCTGAATTATCCCTTCGCTAAAATATTTTTCTTTGTTCCACAGATGCAAAGTATCACGCTTTTTTTCAAAAGATGTTACCATATTTATCGGCAAAGTGAGTATCATTGGCTCGTCCATGACAGGAATTATATCTTTTTTGTATTGCGGATTTAAGGCACGCAGTTCATCAATTGGAAAATTAAGTGCTTCCGCAATTTGCATAAGATGTAATTCCGTCTTAATGAGAAAAGTATCTGTTTGTTCAAAGTTCATTTTCGCCGGCTCAACACCATATTTATCATAATATTTCATTGCATACCAAGCGCCGTAAAATGCCGGCACATAACCTCTTGTTTCTTTGGGTAAATATTGATAAATGTCCCAAAAATTAGTTTTGCCGCCCGAACGGAGAATGGCTTTTTTGACATTTCCCGGTCCGCAATTATAAGCGGCAATGGCTAATACCCAATCGCCTGAAAACATGTTATTTAAGTCTCTCAAATGTCTGGCTGCGGCATCGGTGGCACGTATAGGGTCACGCCGATAATCCACCAACGTGTTGACCTCTAATCCATACATTTTGCCTGTATTATACATAAATTGCCAAAGTCCTGTCGCTCCCGCCCGCGAAACTGCCGAAGGATTTAATGCCGACTCTATTACCGCTAAATATTTCAATTCCAACGGACAACCATATTTATCCAATGTCTGCTCAAACATCGGAAAATAGTACTTACTCAAACCCAACAACACCGAAAGTAGCCTTGTCCGTTTGATGTACATTTGTATATAAGAACGAATTTCATTATTAAACACCATCGGGAAAAGCGTATGAGAGGTGATAGTTTGCAAGCGTAACAAAATCAAAGAGTCTTCTGTTAAATTGTTCGTAACACTCTCTCTAACAGCATTTTGTGAGTTCTCATAATATTCTGCTTTTTTAGCATACCAAGTACTCATCAATTTGTCTAATTGCTCGGCAATTACATCTACATTGGTTACGGACGCGTTGTTGACCGCTGTATCTGACTGAGCATCAACACTTAACACGCCTAATCCTAATAATCCTAAAAATAAAAGTTGATATACAATTTGTTTGTGCATTTTTTATCTAATTTTTCTTCGGTTTGGCAAAGATACACATTTTTTTGAAATTTTGAAAAAATAATGTATCTTTGCTAAATTGAAATAAACAAACTATGTTTAGATACAAAATATTGATAATGACCCTTTTAATGGGTTTAAGTGGCATGCTTTTTTCACAAAAACAAGTCGTAATAAAAGGAAAAATAGTTGATTTTATAACATTTCAGCCGTTAGAAAATGTTTGCATTCACAATATTTCGGTTGGAAATATGGCATTTTCCAATAGCAATGGTGATTTTGCTATCATGGCTACAAAAAATGATACATTGGCAATCACACGCGTGGGGTATGATATAGAACTTTGTTTTCTCAATGATTCTATTGTTAATAGCAAAGAACGAATTACCATTAAACTCATTGTTCGCTCTTTGATGTTGCGTAATGTTACCATCTATGCCATGAAACCTTATCCATTGTTTGTCAAGGAGTTAACAAAACCAACTCCGCACGACAAAGTAGATATTCCCGGCACAACCCTTACGCCGGAGCAAAGAGCAGAATACAGTACCACCGAAACTACAGGAAATTTGCTGCGAAATACACCACTTGCTTCTCCTTTTACTTTTTTGTATAATAAATTCAGCCACAAAGCCAAAATGGACAGAATGTATCGCTCTTTGGTAGATAATCAAGAAGAAGTAATGCGTTTGACCGAAAAATATAACCCACAAATTGTCCAACGGTTGACCCACTTACAAGGTGATGATTTAGAGGATTTTATGCTTTATTGTTCCTTTTCTTACTACACACTCAGCATTTCCAACGAAGTCGAAATAGAAAGAATGATACTCAACGCTTTTGCTAAATATAAACAAGAAAAATAAGAGTGCAGAGTGTAGAGTGGAGAGTGTAGATTTTTTTGTATTTTTGGATAAAATGTTGTACAAAATGGTTCTAACATTATAACATCCCACCACCACTCTTCATTGTGTCCCGTGCTACGACACGGCATCTAACCCGCAATCTCCGCAATTTTAATTTTTATCTTCATGGAATATTTCCATATTTTGTGGTTTTTTGTTTTTGATTTCAAATCGAAGCATTGTGATGGCTTTATGAAATCCGTATTTGCCTGCTGCTCCGGGGTTTATGTATAACAATTGACGTTTTTTATCAAACATTACTTTCAAAATATGTGAATGTCCGCAAGCAAAAATATCCGGCTCAAAACGTTGAAGCAATTCTCTGCTTTTTGCTTGATACAGAGGCGGATAGCCGCCAATGTGAGTCAAAAGAACTTTTAAACCACCGACTTCAAAAAACAAACACTCTTGGGTCAAATTACGAATTTCAGCCCCATCAATATTGCCATAAACGGCTTTTAGTGGCTTAAAATCACTTAATTTTTGCCAAATATTCACATCTCCTATATCGCCTAAATGCCAAATTTGTTCGCAATCCTTAAAAAAATCAAAAATTATCGGATGTAAAAAGGAGTGTGTATCGGACAAAACGCCAATTTTTACAGTGTCAGAAACATTATTTTGCAACATTTTGAGCCTCTCATGGGATTCTACCCCACAAGCGCAGGGTTGTAATTGTTTCATTTTCAAGTAATTGATTTACAACAACATACTTTTTCAATGACATTCTTACAGTCGCAAAATGAAAAAATATTGCGGGAATACTGCGGGGAAAAATAATCATTTTTTTTGTTTAATATTAAGCATTTTTCTCAATTCTTCAAAGGTAAAATCCGCCTCAAAAGTAGCATGTACTTTTAGATTTTCATTATTTTCCATAACTTCTTCTTCTGGAGAACTATCAACATATAATTGAAAGAAATTATACTCCAATACTTCTGAAACTTTACGGAGCATATTTGAATCTAAATGCGTTTTGTTAAAAATAGTAACATTTAAATGCGATTTATGTATGCCCATTTTTTCGGCAAAAGCGGTATATGTACCTAACCTGTCTTTTGCTATTTTTTTAATTTCCTCTCCAATGTTTATTTCTGCTATTTTCATAAATGCAAATATATTATTTTTTTTTTTTATTTATATTCAAAAATTGTAAAACAACTACAACAATCCCAAAAATAAAACAACCCACAACTTGCGGAAATACTGCGGGGATTTTTTTGCCCCAAAACCCGCAAAGTGTTGATTTATAAGGGGTGAGCCTCTCATGGGATTCGAACCCACGACCTACGCATTACGAATGCGTTGCTCTACCAGCTGAGCTAAAGAGGCTTCTCTAAATGACTATAAAAAAATGAAAAATAAAAATAATAACCTTTTTACAAAGATACACTTTTTCTCCAATAAAAAATTAAAAATAAAAAAAAAAATTTTTATAAAGTAGAGTGCAACGTGTAGAGATTTAATTATCAATAGTTTACATATATTTTACCCCAAAATACAAAAAAATCTACACTCTACACTCTGAAAATAGGCTTTCAACTCTCAACTGAAAAAAATGTGTAATTTTGCATTTTGTCATAAAAAAACATCCAATGAGTAGTAAATTAGGATTAGAAATAGAAAAAGTAAATTATGCAAAGCAGATTGCAAAAAATATAGCCACTGATGTACAACAATTTGTGGAACGTTATACAACAGTCGCCGTTGAACGCACAATTTGCCGACTTTTGGGCATTGACGGAACAGATAAAAATGAAGTCCCTTTGCCTAACGTGGTGGTCGATGAACTCAAAAGAAAAAATGTGCTTTCAGACGGCGTGATGATGTTTTTAGGCAATGCAATGTTAGAGATGAACCTTACGCCGCAAAAGATTGCAGAACAAATTGCAGAGGGAAAATTAGACATTGTTCAGTTGCCTTTACATGAACGTTTGGAAATTGAAAAAGTTTTACAATCTACTGTAAATCAATCAATTAAAAAAATAAAAGACCGCAAACAAAAGCGAGAAAATTATATTCAAACTTTGGGAGAAGGCAAACGTCCTTATTTATATGTGATTGTCGCCACAGGCAATATTTATGAGGATGTCGTGCAGGCACAGGCGGCGGCGCGACAAGGTGCTGATATTATTGCAGTTATACGCACAACAGGACAAAGTTTGCTCGATTATGTACCTTATGGGGCGACCACAGAAGGCTTTGGAGGCACTTATGCTACACAGGAAAATTTTCGCATTATGCGACAAGCACTTGATGAAGTAAGTCAAGAGAGAGGTAAATATGTTCGATTGTGCAATTATTGTTCGGGCTTATGCATGCCCGAAATTGCAGCAATGGGGGCTTTGGAGGGCTTGGATGTTATGCTCAATGATGCACTCTATGGTATTTTGTTTAGAGACATCAATATGCAGCGGACTTTGATTGACCAATATTTTTCACGGATTATCAATGGATTTGCAGGCGTAATTATCAATACAGGGGAGGATAATTATCTTACTACTGCCGATGCTTACGAACAAGCACATACCGTTTTGGCATCCGATTGTATTAACGAACAATTGGCTCTTATGGCTGGCATTCCCGAAGAACAAATGGGACTCGGTCATGCGTTTGAAATTGACCCTAATATGGAAAATGGTTTTTTGTATGAACTCGCTCAGGCTCAAATGATTAGAGAAATTTTCCCTCATGCTCCGCTCAAATATATGCCTCCTACAAAATTTATGACAGGCAATATTTTTAAAGGTCATATTCAGGATGCACTTTTTAATATGGTCGGCATTTGGACTCAACAAGGAATACAATTGCTGGGAATGCCTACCGAAGCCATCCATACTCCTTTTATGAGCGACCGTTTCCTTTCTATCGAAAATGCTCAATATATATTTAATAATATGAAAAATATTGGAGAAGAAATAGAATTTAAAAAAGATGGAATTATTCAAAAAAGAGCAAAAAAAGTACTGCAAGATGCCATTGATTTATTGGAAAAAATGCAAAAAGAAGGACTTTTTACTGCCCTCGAAAAAGGAATTTTTGGAGATGTAAAACGCTCAAAAACAGGCGGTAAAGGATTAGATGGTGTAGTCTTAAAAAGTCAAAATTATCAAAATCCTTTTGTGGAAGCGATGAGAAAAAGTTAAAAAAATGGGAAAAAGGAATAAAAAAATTATAGCATTTTTAATTACAATACTTGGCTGTTTTACTTTGAATAGTTGCTTTACGACTATGCAACATCTCAATTTGATGCAAAACGAAAATAAAATTGAAAGAAACAAAATCATTTACATTGCTAATGTGGTGGATGGAACTTTTGACGGGAAAGTATACAGCGGATCAGGTCAAAATGTTGCCTACTGCTTTTTGAAATATATGCGTCCTTTTGCTGCCTCAGTTATTATAGGAGAGAACGTACCCAATTATAAAGAAGACGCAAAAGCACAAAATGCGGATTATATCGTAAAACCTGTCATTGTACATTGGGAGCCCAGAGCGGCTGCATGGTCAGGTATTCCAACAAAAGTTTCTATTATTGTGTCAATAACAGATGTTATATCAAATAAAGAATTGATAAACAAAGAATTACAAATAAAAGGAAGGTCTTTTACTTTTGTTAGTCAAAGTGCTGAAAGTTTAGCAGACGAAGTAATAGAACCTTTTTGTTATGAAATTTTTTAGTTGGTTGCCAATGGTGCCAGTGAACGTTTTTTCAAAAACAATTTTCTGTGGAGAGGTAAATGATACTTACAAATACGCAAACGATTGAGGTGCATAATTAATCCCAAAATCCTTTAATAAACGTGGATTAGAATAGAGAGTAATCTTACCCACTTGTATAGCAAATGCCATTTCTTTATCGGCAAAATATTCATCATAAAAATCTTTATTAATTCCCGCAAATTGTTGTGTTATTTGCCATAACAAATCAACCTCTTTGTGTAAAATTTT
>JAISTU010000102.1 GCA_031272415.1 Bacteroidales bacterium
CCAAAACACGACATTACGCCGTTGATTGACAGGATTGAGGCTGCTTTACTTGCGCAAGTTCCAAAGAAAATGACCTTGAAACTGTACGAGTTAAAAGAGGACGAAATTTTAATGGTCGCCGAAGATATTGTTGAGTATCAGCGGACAACTAAACCGTAAAGCCCTTTTTGACAAGTTTTTGCAAACATTTTACAACTATCGCATCTGTATCATAATCCCTTTCCTGTTTGCCGTTCACCAAATCAAACAGAAAGTCAGTTTCTTCGTCCGACAAAATATTTTTGTCTGTGTTGAAACTCAACATCGTGCGTATCTGTTCCAAAATCAGCGTGTTTTTATCTTCGTCCGAAATTTTGATTTTTTTCATCTGAACCCACTTGCCCGCGTATTTTTCGGTTTCCTGCAACAGTTCTTCGTTTCGAGCGGCGACAATATCAAGCAGTTCAACGCCCTTTTGATATTCTTCGTCCGATAACGGCTTGTTTTGCCGCAATTTATAGGCAATATTGGAAACGATATTTTGCTTTGTAATGTTGAAATATCCACTGTCCTTGCCCCATTTCCCGATTTCATTCCAAAGAGCAGCCGGAATTGATTTTACAGTTTCTTTGTTCTGTGCAAGTTCTTCTTCCGAAATATCAATTTCTGCATTTCGTCTCGGCGGATTTCTTTCATCTATCAAATCTGCTTTTATTTCATTGATATTGAACGCCCACAAGTGTTTTTTTACCAGTTCCCAACACTCCTCGCGTTTTGCTTTTTCAATGTAATGCTGCCCTGCATAAGTATCCAGTATGAACTGGTTTACCTGTTTCATCAGGTCATAAATAAAATCGGAAAGTTGCTGCGAAAGTTCCTGATTTTTCCAAATTTTATAAAGGTCTAATTTATTTTCTGTCAATATGTTAATCAACGAAAGTGTGTAAGGCACAACCACCTGTTTCATTTCGCCAATGCTGTCGGGCTTTTTTCCGTAACGTTTATCTGCGGTTTTGAAAAGAATACATTTTGCAATTGCATCTTCAAAATATACATTGTTGATTTTCTTTACATTGTCGGGCAGGTTGTTGGCAATAAATTGAGCATAATTTTTCTCGTTGCCGCGAACAACTATATGAGGACCGATAACCAACTTTTTACCATCGAAAATTTCCTGATATGCGTTGATAAATTTTGCCAGTTCAACCTTTGTAAACATCTGATTTTTCGGATATTTCTTATCGAAAGCGTTTTGCAGGGACTTTGTTCTGCCCTCGCGGCTGCGCAAAGTTTTGTATTGTCCTCTGGCTCTTTCAAAAAACCAGCAGGTTTGAATGTTGTTTTTAGCCGTAACAGGCGACAAAATATAACGCGACAACTTTTCAAAGGCAATTAAAGCGGGGTTGTTAGCCGAAAAATCGGCATCGTTGACTTTGTTTTGAGTATTGGAACAGCGGGAAATTTCGGAAACTATCTCGTTGTATTGCTCCGGATTTTCAATGATTGAAAATTTTACCTGCACAAAGATTTGGGAAATATCGACTTTTTCTTTTCGAGCCGTATTGAAAATAGAAGCGGTTGTCTGACCACCATTTACAATCTGCAAGTTTTTTATATTCTTAATGTAACGGTTTTCTGTGTCAAGTTCGATATGGTCGGCTGTGGCTGCAATTCCGTTGTTGAAAGCCAAAAACATTTGTGGCTTGTTGCGAATGGTATCTCGAATACCCTTGTTTATTTTATTCTTTTTTCATAATTTCTTTCAATCGGTGATTTGTAATTATTCTTTTGTAGCCATTTTTCATAGCCTTTTATTTCGGGCTCACCAATATTAATTACATATTCTATTCCCATAATAACAATTACAAAATAAGTTTCTGCACAAATTCTATTATCTGATTTAGATACGGTTTCCTTATCTACAAACAAACACATTTCGTGCAAAACCTCATAAGGTTGTCCGTCGCTTTCTTTTTTATCAATAAATTGTGTTTCTTCGCCATATATTCGTCGTTGGTGATATTTCCAAAATTTCACTTCGTCACCATATCTTGCATATTTTCTAATGCTATCAAATTGTTTTTCTCTTAAAAACTCAATGATTTCTCTTCTGTAAGCATAATTATTCGTATCAGAGTCAAAAATTAGCATTATATACTCAAAGGCACATTTTGCTAAAAAGCGGGAAAGTATATAATTATTTGGTTCTGGTTCATTGCAAATAGGAACAATCATTTTATTAATTTTTCCATCTTTAATTAATTGAATAACAGGTGAATTGTGTTCAAAAATAATATTCATTCCATTATCATTATAATCAAACCATACATCTTGCCAGCCACCTTGCTTGTGTGGAAATAGATATTTATTAGGAACAAGATGTCCCTTTTTTGTTTTTATAACATTATTGTGTCTGGTAGCAACAAAATAAGGTTGTTCTAATAACTCTTTTTCAATTTTAGTTGCAAAATAATTATTGCATTTATCGCACACAGCCCCTTTCCAAAGAGTATGTTCTTTATTACCCAAGGATTCGGGAATAATATGTTCAATACTCTTGCAATTATCGGATACTGCGTGACAAAATATGCAATTCATAATTTATAAATAAGCAAACGATTGAGGTGCATAATCAATATCATAATCAGATAATCGCTTCGGTTTGGGGTATTTACGTATTCTACCTACTTGTATAGCAAATGCCATTTCTTTATCGGCAAAATATTCATCATAAAAATCTTTATTAATTCCCGCAAATTGTTGTGTTATTTGCCATAACAAATCAACCTCTTTGTGTAAAATTTT
>JAISTU010000107.1 GCA_031272415.1 Bacteroidales bacterium
GAGCAGGTTGATAAGCATTACTATGAGCGGTTGATTGCATCGCACAAAGAGGCAGTGAACGAGTTTGTTTTTTGTCCTTATAGACCTGAAAACAGGTAAGTTAACACATCAGGACATCGGTCAGATGGATATGTACGTCCGAATGTACGACGAACTGAAACGCACCGAAGGCGACAACCCGACCATCGGCATTATCCTCTGCGAAGAAAAAGACAAAGCCGAAGTCCGCTACTCCATTCTCAACGACAACAAGAACCTGCTCGCCACCAAATACAAACTCTATATTCCTACGGAAGAGGAACTTACGGCAGAAATACGGCATATCAGAGAGTTGATGAAAGGGAAAAATTGAAAATGAATTTGTACTTTTGCAGTTTGAAAAATTTTAACACATTAAAACCTTCCCGAAAAGGCGGGAAGTAAAGCAAAAAAAATATGGCAATAGCAGGAATTATTACAAAAAACAATCGCTACCAAGTTTTGAACGAGGCAGGCGAAAAAATAAGTGAACAGTTGGTCGGTGCAGTGGGTGAAGTGATGGCTTTTAACCACGAAATCATTGTTTGCTCCGAGGACGATTGGTATGTTGTCTATGATGAAAAATTTCAGGAAATCAGCAGAAAATTGCAAAAATATGCCGATGGTTCATTATTAGGGGTAAGTGGTAATAACTTTCCCTTTGATTGTGGGCGATGCCTAATATATTTCGGCATACCCAACGTCGAATATACTGTTTATGATAAAGAGTTTCATAAAACAGGAAGAAAAGTTACGCTTGTAAACAAAAAACCGACAAGGGGGAAAATAGCAAATGCTTTTGAAAACCACTGCATCTATGAACTTTTGAACGAAGAAGGCAGGGAAAAAAGTAAAAAGTCAATTGATGTAATCGGCGAAATTTGTGCAAATAGCAACAGTATTGTTATTTGCGAAAAAGACGCGAATTATGTTGTTTTTGATGTGAAATCGCTTGACAAAATTGGTGAAAAACCTGTGAAAACGATTGATGATTTACGCATTTCTCGTGAAGATTTAGATTTCATTGTGTGCATTGAAAATGAATGGAATGTAATCTATGATAAACATTTCCAAGAAATTCACAGGGAACTGATAACCGATGTCGGTAATCTTGTGCGAAATTCGGATGAAGATACCGATGAAGATACTCTGTGTTCATTTATTTAAGAACGATTAAAAATAAAAAGCAAAATTTTTAAAAAATAAACATGGAATATAATCAAATAAAAAAAGATTTGCCCAAACTTAAGCAAATTGCGATTATCAGACAAAAAAATAAAGAGTTGCAAGAATCGGAATGCCTGAATTTTAATATTTTTAAAATATTGAATGTGTTGGAAAATGGAACTTCTTCTCTAATTTGTGATTTGCTTAATCCACGTAAATATCCGGCATTGAGCGATAGTTTTTTAAGAATTTTTATTGAACTTTTGAGAGAAAAGATAGGCAACAATGATGTTTTAGAAACTTTTCAAACAAACAATGCAAAGATAAGTACCGAAGTATCTTTCAAAATGACAGACGTAAAAAGTAAATGCGGCGAATGCAAAGAAAAGTGCAATGATGGTAGAATAGATATTTTAATCAATGATAAACAGGATAGAGGTGTTATCATTGAAAACAAATTTAACTATGCCGAGAACCAAAAAAATCAGTTGTGTCGCTATGATAAATACGGGCAAAAACATTTTCCGAAAGGGTATGTTACTCTGTATTTGTCTCGATATGAACTCAATGATAATGATAAAGAAGAGGTAAGAGAGGAGAGTGCGAAAGAAGTAAAGTTTTTCAATATTTCCTTTCGTAACTTTATTACTGAATGGTTAGAAAAATGTTTAGTACAGACAGTAAACTATCCATTAATTCGTGAAACAATAAATCAATTTATATATTATATGAAATCTAAAACTGGTCAAAGTATGAGTAAAGAAGAAGTAAAAGAAATTGCAAAACTAATCGTTAAAGATGATTTGGTAGAGACAACTTGCTATTTGGCGAGTAACATTAACGAATTAGTGTCAAGTATTTTTAAAGAGTGGAAAAAGGAATTAGACAAAAAGGAATTAGGCACAAATTCTTTTATCGTTCTTGATGATAAAGGACATTATCGAGTAGGTGTAATTTTACAACAGAAATTCTGTGCAACTTTACAGTTTAATCTTAAAAACAGAAAATTATCAGTCGGTTTCACTACATTGTATCATTCATATCAACCTGAAGACAAAGCAAGAGAAAATAATTACGATAAGAATTTAGAAAAATTGTTAATAGACGGTCTTTCAAAAATAATACCTGATACTCCATTAGATAAATTGTCGGAAAAGTGGTATTGTTCCAAATATACCACATTTAAAGACGGCTTTAAAAATTTGGTAAAATTGAAAGAAACAATTCCATCTAATAAATAACTCTATAGTATATAAAAAAGGAAACTAAAAAAACAATTCTATATGGAAGATAATCAGAAAAAAATCGTTATTGAATTTTCAGAAGAAGAAATTAAAAAATTGAAAGAATTTGTACATGACGAGTTGTACTCTCCTCGTTTTTATCATTCAGATGATTATGACGAAGACGAGCAACTCACAGAAGAAGAAGTTGGAAAAATGTGGCTCGAAAAGTTTGAATTTCTCAAAAAGTTGCAAGTAAAAATTGAAGAGGGGGAATGTCTTGACTTTTCAGAGATGGATTGATATTTGCCCCCACCGAAGGACTCCAATACCGACGATTTTGATATTGTGCGATTATTGCATATCAACCTGTTCAAAGAGGAGGTGCTGGGAAGAAACAAATGCCTTTTCTGATTGAACAGATTAAAAAGTTAGCAAAAAACTCGAAAAATAATATCAAAAAAAATCAGAACTAAAAAAAATCTTTCAAAAAAAAAATTAAAAAAATTAAAAAAAAAATTTGTATTAAAAAAAAAAGTATATTTGCAAAAGAGATAACATTGTTAAATTTGGGTTAAGAAAAATAGTGTTTTTGACCTGAATGTTAATTTTGTAACTTGTTCGTTCTGTGAAAGTTAGGAGAAAATTTGAGGAGAAAATGCTCCCAAAAACGGTGTATAAAAAGGCACTGTTATTTTTTCTTTTTGTCGGGGAAAAAATGGGAAAATGTAGTAAAAAATGGGAATTTTTGTTATTTTCGATGGAGCAATAGAAAAAAGTTTGTAGTAAATTTGTAATAAAAAAAATAGTTTTAAATATATACTAAATATGTCATTATTAGGGTCTTATGTAAGTACGAAAGACGATAGGGGTAGATTTTTGCTACCGACCGCCATTTTCAGGGAAGTAAATCCTGCATCCGGCGGCAGATATATCGTTAACAGGAGTACAGATAAATGTGTCAATCTGTACCCTGGTAACGTGTGGGATGTATTTAAGGCTAAGTTAGACAAAATCAATACTTTTGACCCGCGAAAGAGGGCATTGGTAAGATATTTTTTGGGCAGTGCTACTGAAATTATGTTGGATTCCAAAAACAGGCTGCTCATTCCGCAACAATTAGCCGATTATGCGCAATTGGAAAAAGAATTGCTCATTGTGAGTGTTGCACCTGTGATTGAAATTTGGAATCCGAATTTGTATAACCAAGCAATGGAGGCAGTATCGGCTACAAATGTAGAGGATATTACGCAAATTGCTAATGATATTTTTGACAATGGAAAAATCTTTGAAGAATTATCATAATCCGGTTATGCTTATGCAAAGTATTGATGCTCTGGCGATTAAGTCGGATGGCATTTATGTAGACCTTACATTTGGCGGTGGCGGTCATGCAGGTCAAATTTTAAATCGTTTGGGCAAAAATGGAAAATTATACGCTTTTGACCAAGACGGGGACGCAAAATCTAATGTTCCTGACGACCCAAGATTTACATTTATTAACCACAATTTCAAGTATTTAAGTAATCATTTACGCTTGTATGGAGTACTTCAGGTGGATGGAATTTTTGGCGATTTGGGGGTGTCTTCACATCAATTTGACACGGAGGCGAGAGGTTTTTCGACCCGCATGGATTGTCCGTTGGATATGCGAATGGATACTCGCAAAGGGCAAACAGCAGCCGACATTCTTAACACTTATTCGGCAGAAGAATTGATGTCCGTTTTTCGTAAATATGGGGAGATACCCAATGCAGGAAAATTGGCAAAATTAATTGTGGCTGAACGGGAAAAAGAGCCTTTTTTGACCTCAAAAAATTTGCTCAACAGGATACAAACTTGTATGCCCTTGCACAAAGAATACAAATATGCTGCACAATTGTATCAAGCACTCAGAATTGAGGTCAATGATGAACTGGATGCTTTACAATCGCTTTTAAATCAATCAGTTACACTTATAAAAACAGGTGGCAGATTGGTCATAATTTCTTATCATTCATTGGAAGATAGGATGGTAAAATATTTTATGCGTAGTGGAAATATGGAGGGAAAAGTAGAAAAAGATTTTTACGGTAACTCTCTCAGTCCCTGGATTTTAATTACACACAAACCTCTTACGCCGGACGAGCAAGAATTGTCTGACAACAATCGCAGTCGGAGCGCAAGATTAAGAATTGCAGAAAGGAGATAAAAAATTATGGCAAATAGAAGAAATCAACAAAAAAGAGCAGAAAAAGAACAAAAAAAGCAACAAAATACGCCCATTTTTGACAATTCTGATGCAAATTCTATAAATGAACAAAAAATATCTCCAAAAAATAAAAAAAATACTCCATTTATTGGATTTTTACGTAGCAGTCGCCTTATTTTTAGAAATATTTTTACAGGTAGGTTGCTTACCAAAATGAATTTGGCTAAAAATTGGAAGTTTTTACTTATGGTGGTCATTTTGATTGCCATTATAATTTTTACCAATCTCAGGCTTCATAATCAAAGAGGTGAAATTCAAAAATTAAAAGATGAGGTGGTCATTGCGCACGATAAATTGATGGATGCAGTAGAAGACGGTTTTATAGCCGATGAAAATTTGGAAACTCAATTGCAAGAGACGGCTGTTGAAAAGGGATTTACCAACAGTGGTATTCCGTATGAAATTTTTTCAGATAGAGAGGAGGTAACGCCATGAATGTGAGTAAATTAAAGATGAACATTGTGTATTTTGTTGTCCTTTTGGGAGGCATTGTGGCTTTGGGAAAAATGTTTTCTACCCGAATTATGCTCAACACTTATTATTTAGGCAAAATTCCTAACGATACCGTTATAACAATCGAAAATCGTACATTTGAAATTATAAAACAAGTTCAAAAAGGAAAAAGGGGCAATATTTTTGCAGACGATTCCAAAACACTCTTATTATCAACAGTTTATATTTATGATATTTATTGGAATCCCTCCAAAGTGAGAAATGATTCTAATATTGCACTTTTTATAAATAATTTGGATTCACTTTCTATTTTGTTGCATAAAATCAATCCCAAATGGACAGCCAAACAATATGCAGATACATTAAAAAACAGTTTAAATCAATATCAAGAAGCGGTAAGAAAGAGTAAAAGTAAAGACTCCGTTGTCTCCAAAGAAGGCAAAATTACCAAAGCAAAATGGGACAGCAGAGCGGGTATATTGATAAAAAGGTCTAATATTAACTCACAAGCGACTTGGGTTCGTACGCGGGATATTGCGCCTATTGATTCTTTGTTTAAAAAATGGCAAGGAAATTCGTCATTTAGAGGCGGTTTCAAAAAAGATATTCAAGAGGTAAGGCGTTTGCTCAAAGGGGGGTATCCGCGCACTGTTTTGGGGCGTTTTTACACTGTTTCGGATGTTAAAAGAAGGGATTCTTTGGCATTTGACCGCGGATTGGAGGGTTATTATGATTCTTTGTTGTCGGGTGAGTTGGTAGATTGTAAGCAATTAGAGGTCAATGGAAATGTGATGGTCAATTTGCCGCATTCCAAAGAGCGTATTCCTCATGACGGGTGGGATATAACGCTCACATTAAACAAAGATATTCAGCGAATTGCGCGGAATGCGTTGGAAAATCAATTAAAAAACTGCTCTGCCAAATGGGGCAGTGTGGTGGTGATGGAGGTCAAAACGGGTGAAATCAAAGCCATTGCCAATCTCAACCGCATTGGAGATAGATATGAGGAGACAAGCGAACACACGATTGCCGAATCTTACGAACCCGGCTCTACTTTTAAACTTATTACGCTCTTAGCAGCATTGGAAAAGGGAGTAGACACGAGCGATATTGTTGAATGTGAGGCAGGTGCAGACGGCAAACCGCGTTATTTTTCACTCAAACATGCCTTTGCCATTTCCGATAATCAAGGTTTATATCATGCGGCTTTAAAAAAATATCCAAACTTAAAAGAATTTGTTAAAGGCTTGAAAACCATGCCATTAGGCAAAGATTTACATATAGAAATCAAAAATGCAGGCAAAATGAGAATGGAAACTTTGAACAAAAAAACAAATGTTGATTACAGCAATATCACGCATGGATACAGCATTAGTTTGCCTCCTATTTACATGCTTGCATATTACAATGCGATTGCCAATAATGGGGTTTATGTAAAGCCTCGATTGGTTAAATCGCTCTCTTTCAGCAATCAATCGCCGACAATTTATGAAACGGAAATCATTGATAAGCAATTTTGTAGCCCCAGAGTGGTCAAATTGGCACAAGGTTGTTTGGAGGCGGTTGTTACCGAAGGCAGTGGCAGACGCGGACAAGGAAAATTTTATCAAGAAGCCGTAAAAGCGGGTCAAACAAATGTCAAACCATTGATTGCCGGCAAAACAGGGACAGCATTTATTTATGATAATGAGCAAAAAAAATATACAAATATTAAAAATTCATCATTTATTGGTTATTTCCCTGCCGAAATGCCGGAATATACTTGCTTGGTATTCATTTCGGAAACGACTGCCGATGCGTCTTCCATAGCGGTGCCGGTTTGCAAAGAAATTGCCGATAAATTGGTAACTTACCGCAAAGAAATTACAGACGGGAATCAGAGGAAAAATCCTGCCGAATATTTACCGTCTAAATCTATTGGTTTTGAAAATGATATTTCATTGATATACAAGCAATTAGGATGTAAATTGAAAATCCCTGATAATGCAAAATTGATAACAGTTTTCAATAATGGAACCAATTTGGCAGTTTCTCCTAATAACTTAAAAACCAATGATTTAAACACATTATTAGAAGGGACATCCGCCCGCGATGCAGTCTATATACTCGAAAAAAGAGGCTATCAAACGGCAGTATTCGGACGCGGAAAAGTAAAAAATGTGTCCATAACCGGAAATAAAGCAAAAATTGAACTTACTAACGAATAAAATGCACTAATATGAAGAATCTCAAAGAATTGTTGGAAAATATATCAGTAAAACGGCTCGTAGGAACAGACAACAGAGAAGTGTCGGCGATAGGTTTTGATACGCGAAATATTTTGCCACATTCTTTGTTTGTGGCTCAAAAAGGGACGCTCACAGATGGACATCAATTTATAGAAAATGCAATTGAAAAAGGAGCAGAAGTGATTGTTTGTCAACAAATTCCGAATAATTTAAAAGTAAATATTACATATATAGAAGTTGCCGACAGTGCAGATTGTTTGGGTAAAATGGCGTCTGCTTTTTACGGACATCCTTCTCAAAAGTTGAAATTGGTCGGCATTACAGGCACTAACGGTAAAACGACAACTGTTACGCTTTTGCATAATTTATTTACGCTAATGAACTGTCCATCAGGACTTTTAAGCACTATTGAAAATAAAATCGGACAAACGGTTCTCCCTTCTACCCATACGACTGCTGATGCAGTGAAAATCAATGAATTACTGTCTCAAATGGTGGAAAAAGGGTGTCAATATTGTTTTATGGAGGTCAGTTCTCATGCCATTGTTCAGCAGCGAATTGCAGGTCTGACCTTTGCAGGCGGCATTTTCAGCAATATTACCCCCGAACATTTGGATTATCATAAAACTTTTAAAGAATATATTGCCGCAAAGAAAAAGTTTTTTGACAATTTGCCCAAAGAGGCTTTTGCTTTGGTAAATATTGATGACAAAAACGGTAAAGTGATGTTGCAAAACACCCATGCGGTCAAAAAAACATACAGTCTTTATTCTTTAAATTGCGATTTTAAGGCAAAAATACGTCAAATTACACTCGAAGGCATCAATTTAATTATTGATAATGAGGATGTTTGGTTTAGATTAACGGGGGAATTTAATGCGTACAATTTGTTGGCGATTTATGCAACTGCCGGATTATTAGGACTTCCCAAAGATGAAATACTACGTAAGGAAAGTATGCTTTTGCCGGCAGAAGGACGTTTTACAACACTGTTGGGGGAAAATTTGACCGCCATTGTTGATTATGCCCATACGCCTGACGCTTTGGAAAATGTATTAACGACCATCGAAAAGTTGGCAACACAGGGACAAGAAATTATTACTGTTGTCGGTTGCGGGGGCGATAGGGACAAGTCCAAGCGTCCTTTGATGGCAAAGATTGCTTGTTTGCACAGCAATAGGGTGATTCTCACCTCCGATAATCCGCGTACCGAAAACCCGGATGCTATTTTGAGCGAAATGGAGAGTGGAATACCACCCAATTATGAAGATAATGTATTGATTATCAGCCACAGACGGCAAGCAATTAAAACCGCTCTTACCACTGCATCCAAAAACAGCATTGTTCTTATTGCAGGGAAAGGGCATGAAAAATATCAGGAAATTAACGGAATAAAAGAGCCTTTTGACGATGTTGAAGAGGTTTGTAAATACTTGAATATTAACAAATTAAAATAAATTAGACATGTTTTATTATCTTTTTAAATGGTTAGACAAATTTGAGAATTTTCCCGGTGCGGGGGTTTTTCAATACATTTCATTCCGCACGGCGATGGCGGGCTTGTTGAGCCTGTTGTTGTCCATTATTATCGGAAAATATCTTATCCGGTTTTTGCGTAAAAAACAAATCGGAGAAGATATACGCGACTTAGGTTTGGAGGGACAAATGCAAAAAAAAGGAACTCCAACAATGGGAGGAATTATTATTTTGATTAGCATTTTAATTCCTGTTTTATTGCTCAATAAACTTGATAATGTGTATATTATACTAATGATTATCACCACATTATGGTTGGGTTTGTTAGGCTTTATTGACGATTATATTAAGGTGTTTAAAAAGAAAAAAGCAGGCATGTCCGGTAAATTGAAAATTATTGGGCAAGCAATATTGGGTCTCAGTGTGGCATTGGTGCTTTATTTTAATGCAGACGTTGTTATACGAGACAGGGCAAGTGTAAAAAACACCTACGTTCAATCGGGCGAAGTTTTTAGAGTAGAAAATGCTGATAATCAAGCAAAAATAAAAAATACAAAAGAATACAAATCTGCTCGTTTGGAAAAAAAATCTACCAAAACGACCATCCCTTTTCTCAAAAATAATGAATTTGATTATGCTGTTTTGATAAAATGGATAGGCAAAGATTACCAAAAATGGGCATGGTTTATATATATACCTATCATCATCTTTATTATTGTTGCGGTCAGCAATGGTGCCAATCTTACAGACGGTTTGGACGGTTTAGCCATTTCTACTACCGCCATTATTGGAGCAACTTTGGGGATATTGGCATACGTTTCCGGCAATGTGGTATTTGCTGATTATCTGAATATTATGTATATTCCCAATACAGGAGAATTGATGATATTTACAGGAGCATTGGTGGGGGCTTGTCTTGGATTTTATTGGTGGAATTGTTATCCTGCACAGATTTTTATGGGTGATACAGGCTCTTTGGCATTAGGAGGTATTGTGGCTGTATTTGCGGTCATTATTCGGAAAGAGTTGTTAATCCCCATCTTATGCGGTATATTTTTGGTACAAAGCATTTCCGTAATGATACAAGTGGCTTATTTTAAATACACTAAAAAGAAATACGGAGAAGGGAAAAGAATATTTTTGATGACACCCATACATCACCATTATCAAAAAAAAGGTATGCACGAAAGCAAAATTGTACAACGGTTTTTTATAGTAGGAATTATACTTGCCGTTTTGACATTTGTTACATTAAAATTAAGATAATTAAATAAAAAAAAATAAATAATATATATAAGTATGAGATACGAAGAGTTATTTAGAAATGGCGAGAATACTATCGCCGACGAAGCAGCAACGCGAAATGACCGATTGATAGCCATTCGCAAAGCCAACAGAGAAAATTTGCTACGCAGATTAGGGAGCAATGACACGCATAAATTTGAGATAGTTACTCGATTTAGAGGCGTTAATTTTATTAACGATTCTCACGCATGCACTGTCAATGCGACCTACTTTACTTTTGACCAACTCAACAGTAAAATTGTTTGGATGGCAGGAGGTAATGATGTGCAAACGCCTTACATTGAACTACTTAGTCATGTAATTCAAAAGGTAAAAGCACTTATCTGTATTGGCAAAAATAATCAGCAATTGATAAACATATTTTCGCCCTATTTGCCGGTCATTATTAGCCGTCAAAATATGGCAGATGCGGTTAGAAGTGCTTTTTATTCAGCCAATAGTGGCGACACCGTTTTGCTCTCTCCTGCGTGTGAATGTGATGACTTGTACATCGACCATTTACACAGAGGCGAAAGTTTTAAACAAGCCATTACAGAATTGTAATTGAGCAAACATTAAAAGTAGGAAAAGGTTACTTCTCCTTACGGCTTGTATTTTGTCCAAAAAAATGACAGGCAGTAAGGAAAGTAAATCCTTATCTGTAATTGTTAATGAGGAGAAAATTTTTTATGCTCCTATCGCCATATTGAGCAAGTTAATCCCGACTTCGACGGTTTCGATTTGTAAACAAAAGAGTATCAACACATTACGATTTAGCGAGGGGCACTACATTTCAAAAATCCGATCCTTAAAAATATAAAACACTGATAATCAATAAGTTAAATTTTTATCAAAATGACAAGACCGTAGAAGTCGGGAAAACGTTCTAAAAAATGAACAATTTACAATAATATCGGTGATTTGACGTCAAAAAAAGAAAGCAAATAAAAAGACAAAATTTACTAAACACTATTACGCTGAAAATCAGAGGATTGCGAGTAAGGTGGGGAGTGGCTATGGCAATAAGGACAGTATTGACTGTATTGACAGAGACGTTTTTTTTCAAATTATTTTGTACATTCTTAATTATCAACAATTTATTATTTTATCTGATTATCAATGAGATACAAAAAAAAAGTTGAAAAAAATATTTTAGAACAAATTTATGCGAAAATACAAAAAAAATCTACACTCTACACTCTTCACTCTACACTCTGAAAAAAAAAGTTTTCAATTCTCCATTCAAAAAAAAGTGTATTTTTGTAATTTAGTAATAAACAAAATAATGTAGCATTATGAGCAGATATTTAGACCCGCGTGTGGATTTGGTTTTTAAGAAAATTTTTGGAGAACATCCTGATTTGTTGATAAGTTTTCTCAATGCGCTGATTCCGTTGCCAAAGGGGAAGGCAATCCGTAG
>JAISTU010000112.1 GCA_031272415.1 Bacteroidales bacterium
GTTTTATCTTTGTAGTTCAGCAGTTTTTCGAGTGTTTCTTTTTCAAAAATTTCATTGGGGATTAATGATTGTGGGGATTGCGGGTCAAGCCCGCAATGACGGGTTGGCAAGTGTTTCTGCTTGATAAACCACACAAACATCAGTCGGGTAATAAGCCGAATGACCGACACCTCGTTGTCGCCTTGCGGGAACTGCACATTTTGCAACGCCCAGAAATACCAGTTCGAGAGTTCGGCGTAAAACTCTTTGGTAAGTGTTTCAACAGCAAAGGCGTCCTTAACGTCGTCCAAAGCGATGTTGCCGCGTTTTTCGGCGATTTTTTGCATTCGGTCGCTGAAAGTGCGACAGGGAACGTTTTCGCCAAGAAGGTAGGTGAAACGCTTTGGTGCGGTCTGTTCAATGGAAAATTCACCTGTTTGGGCGTCTATTGTGGGTTCGCTGCTGATGAAGGACAAACGATATTCACCCGTAGAGACGTGGCATGCCGCGTCTCTACAATGGTAAAACGCCAAAATGCCGTGATAACGTGCGTGGTCGATGAATTGGGCGACAAGTTCTCGCAGTCCGACACGATTTTTGGCAATTTTTACATTTTCGGCAACTGCGATGTCTAATACAGCAAGGTTTTTGCCGTCAGCAAGTTTTATGGAGGCAAAACGCTGAATGGACTTTGCGGGCGAATTTTGCAAGTTAAGCACTACATTTTCGGGTTGTGCTTCAAATTGTACTTGACTGCAAAAAATATTTTGCAGTTCTGTTTGCCACGCTTGGCGGTTGTAAGGTTGTTGAAAGTTCATATTATTTTTTAATTAAATTCTTAATTGGAAACAAAAAACTGTAATACAGCGGGATATTCAACAGTCCGTTATTTTCTTCGAGTGGCAAAAGTGAAAACCGAATCAATAGTTCGGGGCTGTATTTTTCGCGATAAACTTTCAAACTTTGGGCTTTGACCTTTAAACCGCTTTTTACTTCAATCGGCACAATTCTATTGTTAATTTGCGTAACAAAATCGACTTCCGCCTGTGCCCCGCTTGTCCAGTAAAACAGTTCATAATCAGACAATTCCTGCAAAACATACTGCTCGGCAAGCAGTCCGTTAAATTCGTCGAAAATGGCTGTTTTATCAATTACAACGGCAGTTGGAATTTTTGCAAAATGCCGAAACAGTCCGACATCAATGAAATACAGTTTAAAAGCATTGCGTTCGCGGTACGCCCGCAACGGCATTTTATCACCGCACTTTACAAGGTTTACGCGGCGGGCTATTCCGGCGGAGAGTAGCCATTCAATCGCCAATTCGTATTCACGCGCCCGTGCCCCTTGACGTACCACGTCATACACAAATTTATCATTCTTTTTGGCAAACTGTTCGGGTAAAGAATCAAAAACTTGCTTAATACGAATAGATTCCTGTTTTTTTGCGTGTTTTGAAAAATCGCGAACGTAGGTTTGCAAAATCGAATCCTGAATTTTATCAATTTTCTCAATGTTTTTCTCTATAATCCACGACTGCACCACTTCGGGCATACCGCCTGTAACCAAATAATATTTGAAATAATCATGAAGTTTCTCGGTTAGAAATTTCAAATCATTGACGTTTTTGCGGGCAAAATTAACAAGTCGCTGCTCGCCGTTGGCAACAAGAAATTCCTCAAAATCCATAGGCTGCATTTTCATAAAATCAACTTTACCGACAGGAAAACTTGTTCCCGGATGCATAAAAATACCGAGCAAACTGCCCGAAGCAGCAACGTGATATTCGGGCGCTTCCTCGCAAAAATATTTCAGAGAAGTGAGCGCACGGGGAACTTCCTGCACTTCGTCGAAAATCAACAATGTCGTTTTGGGGTGAATCGCAAAACCAAACATCAATTCCAACTGATGTACGATGCGGTATGGCGAAATAGAACCTGCAAAAATTTGTTTTAATTCGTCAGAGGCATTTTCCATATTGACGTATGCCACGTTTTGATAATGTTCTTTGCCAAACTGCTGCAAAATGTAGGTTTTGCCTGTCTGCCTCGCACCTTCCAAAATCAGCGGCTTTCGATGCTTATCTTGCTGCCAATCAATGAGTTGTTTTATTATTTTTCTGTACATATCACATTTTCTTAATCAATTTATTGGTAAATAGACACATTTTCTTAACCCAAAACAAGATAAAATTACACATTTTATTTAAAACTTTCACTAATAATTATTTCCGGCAAAAATTCGCTTTTCTTTTCTGTTTCGTCATCAGACGTTGAGTTTGTCGAAGCATCATCTTGCAACGGATATTTTTTGGCGATATTTATTACGGCTTCAAGTTGTTTTGCAGATGGCATTGTTACTTTTTTCAGCGTTTTATAAAATTTGCTGATTTCCTTTGCCAATTTTTGGAATTTTCCCAAATTTATTGCCTCTTTTGCCAAAGATAATAACTCTATTTCCTGTTCATTGACAAGATTTTGCGATGTTGAAAAGTTAATCACTGCATCAAGATAAGTCAATGCCTGTTTTTCCTGCGGACTTTGTGAAACAACTACCGCCCGTTCCGATTGCTTTTCCATTTCCAACTGCACTTTGAAAAGCGAAATGGCTTTTTCCACCTGTGTATGGTGATTTTCGGTGAGTGGCACGGATTTTTCGACTTTGTTGGCGCGGAAAATTTCTTCTGCCTGCAAAAAAGTAAGTTCCTGTGGCTCGCCGTCGCCCTGAACAAGCAGAAACGAGTTTCGTTTTTCACTGCGAATAAAAGCGACGGTAGCATCCGACAATTTTTCAGACAGGTTGCTGAGCGTAGTCGAGGCACGTCCGGTTCTTGCCCGCAAAGTCATATTTTTGATTTGCTTAAACAATTCCGGATTTTCGTCTTTGAATTTGCGAAGTTCAAGCAGAATTTTCAGTTTCTCGTCTTTTTCTTCTTTTGCCGTTTTGTCAAAAAGTCCGAAACTTTCTACAATTTCTTCATCGGAATAAATCTGACTGTCTTCGCCCAGCGCAGAGTGGAATGCCTGCAATTTTAGTATTGCCTTTTTCTTTAACTCAATGTCGTTTTCCACTTTGGCGGTGGGGAAAAAGTTGAAAACATGCACTTCCTTTGCCGTGCTGCCAATACGGTTTACCCGCCCGATACGCTGCATCAGTCGCGTAGAGTTCCAAGGCGTGTCGTAATTCACAACCACATTGGCGCGGTGCATATTCACGCCTTCTGCCAACACTTCGGTAGAAATCACAATGTTGTAATCGTCTTTTTGCTCGTTTTTTGGAATGTTTGCATCAAAATTTTCACGAATGAGTGGAAATTGATTTTTACGATTTTTGCTACTGCAAACCAATATTTTGTCGAAACCTGCTTTTTTCAGTTCATCAAAAAGATAGTCGGTAGTTTCCTGCGATTCGGAAAAGACAACAAGTTTGCCTTCTTTATTGATTTTAGCGGACAACAGCGTGTTTATTAGATATTCTTTAAAAACATCCAATTTCGGGTCTGTGTTTACCTTTTTCCACTCCTTGACAAGATTTTGCAAAATGCCCAAATCGTTTTTTAAGCCGTCAATAAAACCCTCTTCAAAGTCGGCAGCGGTGCAAATTTCTATGGTAGGGTCGCTGTCCTGCAAATTGATAAGCAGTTGCAAAAGTTCGTCTTCTTTGTTTTGCTCAATATAATCATTCACATTCAGATTTGGAGCAATAAAAATGCGGTTGTCTTCAAACATTTTGACCATATTTTCCGTTGCCTGTGCAAAGCGTTCCAACGACTGACGGAAAGCAAAGAAACTGCTGTCCAATCGCTTCACAAGTAAAGTTTTCATAATATGTTGCAACTGCAAGGATGCCAAATCGGCATTTTTGTATTTCTTTTTCTTTTCAGGCACAAGAAATTTTATTGCCTGGTAACGATAGTAAATAAGTCCGCCACCGTCATTGCGGGCTTGCCCCGCAATCCCCCCGGTTAAGCATTTTATCGTTTTGTCGTAAAGCGTTTCCAACTCCGTATCAAGTTGATAGAAAATTTTATGTGGCTGTTTTACCACCGGAAACGAAATGCCCTGTTCCTGTAAATCTTTTTTATATTGTTCATTTTCAAGCAAATCGGTGCGAGTGCGACGAACAGTCAGCGGCTCAACAACCATTAAGCGAATATCATCATACAATTTTTTCACTCCCGCAGCCATTTTTTTGACATCGGTTTCTGTTTTCAGTTCCTTGTATTCTTTTATTTTCGGTGCAAAATAATGTTGCAAATTGCTGATTTCGAGAGTAGAATCCTTTTTGTCCTGAAACAGATATACCTGATTGGCAATATCTTCGGGACGATTGTTGAGCGGTGTTGCCGAAACAAGTATCACCTTTTTCTGCGTGCCTCTGCGTGTGGGTGTTTTGCAGATTTTTTGGAGTGCGTTGTACATTTCCGCCGTATCATTGCGGAATTTATGTGCCTCATCAATAACCACCAAATCGTATTTTTTCGCATCGCGAATTTTGTGCAAACTTCCATTGGTAACAATTTTGAAATCGTTGATACCAAAGTTTTCAAAGGTTTCGTTCCAGTTGTCGTGCAGCGCAGGCGGACAAATCACCAACGTCTTGCTCAAATAATCGGGGAATCCGTTGTGATAGAAAAAGTTCTTTGCAATTTGCGCCGCCACAACCGTTTTGCCCAAACCCACAACATCAGACAAGAAAAAGCCGTTGTGTTTTTCCAACTTTGCATAGCCATCGCTCACCGCATCCGCCTGATACGATAGTTTTTTGTATTCTCTCGGCATATCACGCAACGAATTGGGGTCATATTCCACACTTTTGCCAAAATACTCAATCAGGAATTTGTAGTAAATTTCAAAAGGCGTAAAAGTGTCGTTAAGATAGGTTTCGGTTTTCAATTTTTCTACAAATTCACGGTCAATTTCAATGCTTTGCTCCCACAGTTTTTCAAATGTTTCAACTGCGAAGTCGATGTCGGCATCATCGCGAAGTTCCACATTGAACTCAAAATTGCGTTGCAAGCCGTTGTCGGTCAAGTTGCTTGAACCTGTAATCACCGAGCCGTAGCCGTGAGCGTGTTTTTCTTTTTCGCGGAAAATATAAATTTTGGCGTGCAAATTTTGTTTGGGATAGACACGAATTTGCACTTTTTTCTCAATCACGTCCTTAATAAACTGCAATATACCATCTTCAACGGTTTTGTTGTATTTTGAAGTTAGAATGTTGCGTTTTTGGTTTTCAATATATTTTTCTACGCTTTTTTCTGCATTGCCTGAGAAAAGGAGTCCTCGTTGATTTGCATCATAGACCGCCTCATCAATATTTATACCGACAAGCACACGAATTTCGGCGACTTTCTCAACAAACGGTCGCACTTGAAAATAACCACTCGCACGAAAATAGCCCACAAGTGCATCGAAAAAGTGAATTTGTTTATGTTCAAACACGCCCTTAATCTTGTTGAGCAGCGTATTTTGGTCTTCGTTTGTAAAGAATTTTGATGCCATATTTTGTTTTTTTTTATTAACAAACCCATCTCATTTTCACAACTCATCGGCATGAAAGCGAAAGCCTAATCTTTTGGCGGTGCGGATAGGTATTCTTTTTTCCTTAATATCCAACATATCTTGTATTGTAATTTCCTTAACTACCTCATACGGAGGCACTAACAAATCAAAATTGTATGTATATTGTATCGCCGACAATAAAACTTCCTGTGCCAATTCTTCGGTAAATTCAGCCGAAGCAAAATTGTTATAAATATGCCCTAACTCGCGTTTGCCGTCAATATAATAATGATTATCAATGTTAATAAACACTCTGCCAATCAGATAGCCTGCGTCGTTGCACCGATTGTAAAGCAAAGAATCGGTCAAAAAATTATAAATATTTATCAATCCGCAATAGGCTCTGTCTTTGTTGTCGCGAATGTAAGGTGTTTTCATCACCTCATGGTCGCGATTAAAGTCAAACACATTGCTGTGCAACATAAAAAACAAAATATCACTGCCAAATTGCAGCGAAAATGTCTGTGTATTATTGTGTTCATATTTCACTATTACAGGTGAATCGGGGAAATTTTTCCGAAAAAAATCAGGAAATTTTTCCGACATTTTGTCAAGAATATTGAACGCATTTGCTGCATTTTTATACACATTGATTTTCAAATTAGACTTATGATTGATTTGATTACAAATGAGTTGCATTTTTTGTTGCATCAAATCTTTTTTCTCTTCCGGTGATTGTATATTGTTCATTTTTTGGATATTATTAAATTCAGTTTATTTAGCCATTCTAACGATGGCGATAGGTGTTTGTTGGGCAGATTGTCCTAATGGATTGTCTTTAAAAAGAGCCTTTAAAAACTTGTTATCCAATGATTTATCAGATTTTCCCAATATTTCTACATTTAAATCGTTGGCATCTAAAACCACCATATCATTCCCGATGCGGGCTTTAACATTTTTGGCTACTTTGTCGGGATTTTTAGGTGCCATTTTAGCATATCTATTGTAGGGCGGAATGGTGTAGTCGCAAGGTCCGTCAATGGCTGCCGCTTTAGCACCGCAAACTTTGTAAAATACCCCTCTTACGCCAAAAGGTTTGGTAACCGCTGCCGCCAAAGAGCCTAAAAATATGCGGCACAATCCAACATCTTTAATCGCCAATTGCATCGTATAAGGGCTGCCCAAACCGATACCATAAGGCGATTTATACACAAATTTGACCAAAAAACGTGCCAACGCAGACGGTTTTATCTCATCAATGGGAAAAGAACGCCCCTGCATAATGGCAATAATCTTTTCACTGACAAAAATTATATCGCCTTTTTGACGTATTGATGCTGTGTATTTATCAATCACATCTTCTATAACATCCTCTTTTACAATTACATGCGTTTTTACAGGAATACGCATATATTGCATTCCATTTACCTCAATATTGAGTTGTTTTCCAGCATTTGCCTCAAATTCCATGTCTTTTTTATCATTTAAATTATTTATATACTATTTTTTTAAATTATTTTTTTTTTTTTGCAATGAGTCCAAACGGTTAAGTGCCTCAATAGCAAGTGGATCGTTCTCTGACCAACGCAAAGTGTACATATAATCTTGCCGTGCTTTGCTGTAATCTTTGAGCGACTCAAACGCCAAACCACGATTAAAAATTGCCGCCGTGTAAATCGTATCTATCTCTATTGCTTGTGTAAAAAATGTAACTGCCTCACGAAATCTATTGGTTTGCAGATAAATCCAACCGATATTGTGTAACGCAAATTGATTTTTTCTATTGAGTTGCAACATTTTTTTATAATATTCTACCGCTTGGTCATAATTGCCCGATTCTTGATAAAACATGGCTATATTGTACAGAATTTGTGGGTCATCGGGGCGAATACGCAACGCATTTTTATAATGGTCAATCGCCAACGGATTTAAATTTTGAGCGTACAAAACACCCAAATTTTCGCAAGCCTCAAAATAATCCGCATCTTGCTCTAATGCCATCAAATAGGCTTTAATTGCATTGACGGTGTCGTTTTCTTCTTGATAATTCATTCCCAACAAATGGTAGGCTTTGGGATTATAAGGCAACAATTTAATGGTCTCAATGAGCAGATTTTCAGATTGTTCGTAATCCCTGACCAAAAAATAAAATTCAGACAATTTAAGTCGTGCATCATTGTTGTTTTTATCCAATGCAATCGCTTTTTTTAGCACCTCTTCCACAGAAGTTAAATCTCTTTTTGCAAAATAAATATCCGCCACTTGGAGGTAAATATCGGAATTGTTAGAATCTAATTTCAGAGCCACTAATGACGCATTTAATGCACTGTCTAACAGTCCTTTATCTAAAAAATAAGAAGATAATTGTAAATACAATTTTGCATCTTTGGGACTGCGGTCTATTTTTTGGTAAAGTGCCGCCAATTCCTTATCAATTTCTTCATGTTGAGCATGTTTTTTACCTCCACAAGCAAAAAATATCCCCAAAATTGCAAAAAATACTATAACTTTACTACTTGAAATCCAAAAATTCATCATTTTTTATATCAATTTTATTTTATAACTTTGCAAAGATACACAATTTATCCGATTAAAAATTAAAAATTAAAAATCAAATCAAATTCTTCATGTCGATAAATATCTGATGGGAAGATGTATGTTCCTGTAAAAAGGGGTGCATTTAATTGACTCCGTTTTCCGAATGTAATATCTTGTCCTTCAATGGAATATATATACCATACAAATTCTGTACAATACATTTTCGTTGTATCATCCAATTTATAATCATGGTCAAAAAGAATTTCTTTTTTTAACAATCTAATGGCTTGTTGTGCCGCTTTTTTTCCTAAAGAATTGTCTTTGAGGCGGTAAATCGCTCCATGTTGGGCTTTTTTTTTGCTCCAAAAATCATTGATAGGTTCGGCTTTAATTTTGTCCTCTTTTTCGTTTTTTTTTCGCTCGCCGGGTGCAATATGTATTACCATAAAAGTATTGTTTATCAATGCAATAATTCCTGCATGTGAATAAACTCCGGCAGTATCGGTGTACAAAACTGCCTGCGATTTGGTGCTGTTTCCTTTCCGAAATACAATATCACCCTCTTGAAAATCAATATTTTCAAAATTCCTGTAAGATTTTTTTTGTGTGCAAGATAAAATACATAATACACACATAATCAGTAAGATACAGATTCTGTGCATGCTCTGAAATTGTTGCATTTGTTCACTTTGTTTGGCTCAATCTACTGATTACTATATTGCATAATTTCATTTTCAACAAATTCAATTTGAATTTTTGCGGTTTTAAACATCTCTTCTGACTCTTCGCCTGCGTGATATTTTTTTTGACACACAACCCGTTTAATACCGCAATTGATAATCATCATGGCGCAAGTACGGCAAGGGGTCATTCGGCAATAAAGTGTTGAGCCTTCGAGCGATATGCCCAATTTAGCCGCTTGACAAATGGCATTTTGTTCGGCATGAACAGTCCTTACGCAATGGTTGGTAACGCTTCCGTCCTCATGCACAGTGCGTTTCATCTGATGTCCGGCGTCATCACAATGTGGCAAACCAATCGGCGAGCCTACATAACCTGTTACCAACAATTGACGGTCGCGGGCAATTACACAGCCACTTCTGCCACGGTCACAAGTAGCCCTTTTTGCTACCGTGTCCGCAATTTCCATAAAATATTCATCCCATGTAGGACGCTGATGTTGTTGATTTTCCATATATTTTGTAATTATTTTTTCAAATATTGCAAACGCTCATCCTGCGGAAATTTTTCTATTGCATAACGCAATGTAGTGCGTGCCAGAGCAGAATGATTCGCATTTAAAAATTGTTTTAATTGTTCTATATCTTTTTTCCCGCATTCCCGCAACATCCAGCCCACGGCTTTATGAATAAGGTCGTGCCGATGATTGAGTAAAATTTGTGAAATGGCAAAGGCATCTTTGAGGTCATTGCTGCGAATAAATACAATTGTTGAAACAATAGCAATTCGCTGTTCCCACATATTTTTACTTTTTGCTAAGTCATACAGTGGTTTCCGACTTTTGTCCAAAAGATATGTCCCCACAATGTAAGCACTTAAATCTACCAAATCCCAATTGTTAATATATTGAGTATGAGAGAGATAAAAATCATAAATCTCTTTTTGTAATGCAGGGTCTTTTTTTGCCGATTGAAATTGCTTGACTAAAATAAAAAGTGCGCACATACGAATTTCGTGTATAGGAGAAACTATAAGTTCTTCTAATTCACTCAAATTCAATGAGTTATATTTCTTTGCTATTTCTCTAATAGCAGGCACAGAAATACCCCAAAATATGTCTCCAAAGGCATATTCTCCTTTTGCAGTTTTAAAATATCGCTGCATATCAACTGCCTTTTTTTCATTGCCTAATTCTCGCAACTGTTCAACCAACTTTGTAACCATACAATTGTAACGGTAATTTTTGAGAATTATTTTATAAATTTCTACTTTATTTAATTTTTAATTGAAAAAATGTGTATTTTTGCAAAATAAGTTTTTTGTTTAATTAAAAAAGTTCGGTTTCTATGAAAAAGGCAGTTGTAATATTTTGGTTTACAGTGATTTGTGTTGGTTTTGCGTGGTCGCAAGAGACACAGCAAAATGAAGTAAAAGCACAACAGTGGCAATTTCACCGACACGAGATTAGATGCTCTTACAGTTGGAATATATTGCCGACTGTATTTTGGTGCACACAGTACAATCATTTTTTGTACGGGACATTAACAGTTTCTTATTTGTATCGCCCGCTCAAATGGCTATGGATAGGGGCAGATGTGGTGAATTATTTTGGAGAAGAGACTTTCTACTGGCGGGAGTATGATTTTAATGGTGCTGTTCGCAATTATTCCAAAGAAAAATTTCATTACGGTATTGGGATTGCTCCTGTTGTCCGTTTTTCCTATCTTAACAAAAAACATATCACTTTGTATAGTGGTTTGTCGTTTGGTGCTGCGTATCTTTTCAGTTATATTCCGCAAACTAAAAACTATTGGCAAGTTACAATGATTGGTGCAAATGGGGCTATCGGCAAAAATGCAAACTTTATTTTGGGCGGTGAAATCGGGTTTGGATTTAAAGGTTTTTTTAATATAAATGCAGGTTATTCATTTTAAAAACAAATATAATTATATGAAAATCAATAAAATAAATAAATGGTTTAGGAACATTCTCAAAGCAAGTAGTTTGACGGCAGTAATGTTTGTATTTCAAGCCTGTTATGGAACAGCGTATGATGATTATAAGGAAGATGTGTTCATTTCAGGGAAAGTTATCTCAAAAAGTACCCAGCAGCCTATTCAAGGCATTAAAGTATCCCCAAAATCGGAGTCCGTTTTTGCAATAACAGATAAAAATGGTGAATTTGGTTTCTATTCGCCACGATATAGGGTAACTGATTATTTTGATACACTTTCTGCCGTTAGAGAAGGATATCCATTGCTTTTTGAAGATATTGACAGCACGGAAAATGGGGCTTATGCCGACACATTGCTCTATATTAATGTTCAATATCAACATAAAGTTGAGGTGAATATGCAGTTAGAAGATGCGCAATAAGATTTTACAGATTCTATTTAATCTGTTCAAAATCAATGAGATAAAATTGCATCCGCTGAATTATCTTTTTTGGGAATGCACACAACGCTGTAATTTATGTTGTTTGCATTGTGGCTCTGATTGCGTTTCGGATGCTCAATACAAGGACATGCCTTTTGAGGATTTTTTGAATGCCGTTTTGCCACTGAAAAATATGTATCCCCCTGATTCTATTACAGTTGTGATTACAGGTGGAGAGCCATTATTGAGAAAAGATTTGCCCGATTGCGGAAAACAATTGCGAAAAAATGGTTTTCGTTGGGGAATAGTTACCAATGGCTATTTATATGATAATCAGAAGCATACAGAATTGCTTTCCTCCGGAATGGGGGCTATCACAGTCAGTTTGGACGGATTAGAAATGCACCATAATTGGCTGCGTTGTAACCCTAAAAGTTTTCAAAATGCAGTCGATGCAATTGAAATTATTGCTACTTCTCAACGACTGAATTATGATATAGTTACATGTGTTAATAAACTAAATATCAATGAATTAGAAGAAATAAAACAACTTTTATTGTCAAAAAAAGTGAAAAATTGGCGACTTTTTACCATAGCCCCCATTGGCAGAGCGGCTCATAATCCGGACTTACACCTCTCGCCAAAAGAACTTCATTTTTTGCTCGCATTTATTGCCAAGACTCGTAATGAACACAAAATCAATACTTATTTTAGTTGTGAAAGTTATTTGGGCAAATATGAGCGGAAGGTGCGAGATACGTTCTTTTTTTGTCGTGCGGGTGTCAATATTGCGTCTGTGTTGATAGATGGTTCTATTTCGGCTTGCCCTAATATTGACCGAACCTTTTCACAAGGCAATATTTACAAGGACAATATAGCAGAAATATGGGAAAATAAATTCCAAATTATGCGCCATCGTCAGTGGGCAAAAAAAGGAATTTGTACAACTTGTAAAGCCTTTCAACACTGCAAAGGAGGTGCTATGCACCTGTGGGACAAGCAATTAACCTCCAACCAAGCCTGCATTTTTCATAGAATGAACCATTAGAGAGAAGAGAGGCAATTAAAAAATAAAGATTTTTTTTAATTGGGAATGGAAAATTGAGAATGATTTTTTTTTGCATTTTGGGATAAAAATGTTCTAAAATTAGACAAAATTCTCTTGTCTGAACTGTGATTTTGAATGATTTTAATGATTTGTGTGATTATTTAAAATCATGCTATTCAGATAAATCTTGCGAAAATCGTGATTCAGATAATTTTTAAAATCATAATAATCACATCAATCATACGAAAATCAGTGGTTCAGACAATTTAAAAATCATAATAATCACACCAATCATACGAAAATCAAAGTTCAGACAAAGAGAAGATTGCTGGACAAGCCCGCAATGACGGTACAGGAGGGGAGATACAAATTTTACAGCAAATTTATCCCAAAATGCAAAAAAAATAATCTAACCCAAAAATTAAAAAAATTTGCATAAATATACAATATTTGGCACAATTTTTGCGTTATATTGGATTATATTAGAATTATTTTAAAATAGGATGAAGTCAAAAATATTTATTATTGTATTTGCATTTGCAACGGTAGGCGTTTTTGCACAAAAGGAATTGACCGCCGACCTCAAGCAGAAGATTAAGGAGCACAATTCGGCAATTACAACTTTGAATTGTCGTTTTAAACAGACCAAACATTTGGCAATTATGTCCAAAGATTTGGTTTCGACGGGTCAATTTTATTATCAACAAAAAGACAAATTATCCATGCAGTATGATACGCCGGCGGGTGATTTGATGACCATGAATGGCACTGATTTTCTGATGATTACAAATGGAAAACGCAGAGTTGCATCCAGCAAATCGAATGCAAAATTGAAAACATTACAAGTCCTTTTGACTGCCTGCATGAATGGCGATATTGATGCTGCAATGGCACAAACAGCGGCAACGGCGGTCTATACCGATAACGGAAAAAACTACATCATCAAATTGACCCCCAAAAAAGCAGATCTTTCAAAAGGAGTAGTCTCTATTGTGCTGACTGTCAATAAACAAAGCATGGAAATTACGGCTCTTCGCATTGACGAAACCGCCGATAATTATACACTTTATGAACTCAGCAATAGAGTGGTAAATAAACCCATTGACGCAAAAGTTTTTGAAATTAAAGCCTCTTAATTGAATTTGATGTATAGCATAATTAACCCACAATCAATCATTTATATTGCTTTTATGGTAATATTATTGCTTTTGTTGGCAATCGTTTTGTTGTTGTATTTTTTTCAATTGCGGCAAAAAAATCGCATTATTGTCAAATATATTTTGGAGCAAAACAGGCATGAGCAACAACTTGGAGAGCCTGCACAACAGCCAAACAAAGACCAAAAATTGTTCAAACGGCTCAATGAATATATGCAATTGAGCAAAACGTATCGCAATGAAAATGTGAGTCGGCATGCAACTTCGCGGCATTTAAGTACCAATGAAAGGTATTTGGAGGCGGCAGTCAAAGCGTGTGCCAATATGCCTTTTGTTGATTATGTCAATATTTTACGCTTGCAATATGCTTGTAATTTATTGAGTAACAGTCATAAACGAGCAAATATTGAACGTATTGCCAATGAATGTGGTTTTGGTAAAAAAAGTGAATTTTGCCAACTTTTTATTCAAAAATATGGTATTTCACCTACTAAATTTCGCAAAAATGCAAAAAATACAGAGATTATTCCTCAAAAAAATACAAAATTACAAAAAAATAAATAAAAATATCAATTTATGAAAATATTACTTTTAGGTAGCGGCGGACGAGAACATGCTTTGGCTTGGAAAATAGCACAAAGTCCCCTATGTAAGACGCTTTATATTGCACCCGGTAATGCAGGGACAGCCCAATGCGGAACAAATGTGCAAATTGGGGAGACAAATTTTGAAGAAATTATGCAATTTATTGTTAATCAAGATATTAACATGCTTGTTGTGGGACCTGAACAGCCTTTGGTAGAGGGTTTAACGGATGCCATAAAATCTAATGTTGCCACTCAAAATGTGATGGTTATTGGACCCTCACGAGCGGGGGCAGCATTAGAGGGCAGTAAAGATTTTGCCAAACAATTTATGTATAAATACGGCATTCCAACGGCTCATTATCAGACATTTACGGCAGAAAATATTGCCAATGCGTACTCGTTTTTGCAAACTTTGTCGCCTCCTTATGTACTCAAAGCGGACGGCTTGGCAGCCGGTAAAGGAGTGTTGATAATCAATCAGTTAGAGCAAGCAAAAGCAGAGTTGAACGAAATTTTACTGAATCGTAAATTTCAACAAGCGGGTCAAAAAGTGGTCATTGAGCAATTTTTGGATGGCATAGAATTGTCGGTTTTTGTACTCACGGACGGAAAATCCTACCTTCTTTTGCCGGAAGCCAAAGATTATAAGCGAATTGGAGAAAAAGATACAGGATTGAACACCGGTGGAATGGGCTCTGTGTCGCCTGTCCCTTTTGTCAATGCAGAATTTATGCAAAAAGTTGAAAAACAGATTATTACACCTACAATTGAAGGATTGAAAGCAGAAAAGATTGATTATAAAGGATTTATATTTTTTGGATTGATGAATGTAAAAGGAGACCCTTACGTGATTGAGTACAACGTGCGTATGGGAGACCCTGAAACAGAGTCGGTTATGCCCAGAATACAAAACGATATTGTACAATTATTTATCGCAACAAGCAGAGGTGAGTTGTCACAATGTACGCTTTCTACCGACCCGCGTGCTGTGGCGACCATTATGCTTGTTTCCGGGGGCTATCCACAAAATTATGAAAAGGGAAAAATAATTTCACAACTTCCTGAAAATCAAGATAGTATAATTTTTCATGCAGGTACTTGTTTCAACAACAAGGGAAATTTGCTTACTAACGGTGGTCGTGTTTTGGCTTGCACTTCCTTTGGCAAAGACATTAAAACCGCAGTTGATAAGTCTGCAAAATTAGCCGCAAAGATTGAATTTGAAGGTCGCTATTTTAGAAAAGATATTGGGTACGAGTTTATGTAGAGTGCAGAGTGTAGAGTGCAGAGTGTAGAGATAAAAAAACGCCCTTGTGTTTTTGATAAGTGGAAATTCGGAATAAAAATAAGCAATAAAATAAAATGTATAGAGACGGAGCATGCGTCGTCTTTACATGTGTATATGTGTATATTTACTTGATTATAAATATTTTATGTCCGTTAAAAAAACTCATCTTCAATTTTTACAACTTTTTTCTCCCAAAATGCAAAAAAAATAGAAAAAATCTAAAATCGTAAATCTACACTCTTCACTCTCCACTCTTCACTCTAAAAAAAAGGTTTTTAATTTTTAATTGAAATATTTGTGTATCTTTGTATTTCACTAAAAAAAAAGTAGAAAATATATAGGATGAGAAAAATATTAGGAATAATAGGTATTGTTGTTGCAACTTCCTTGTTATCAGGGGTTTATGCTCAAACAAAGAGCAAATATGCACACGTAAATTCGGCTGATTTGATGAAAGTTATGCCGGGTGTTGATTCGGCTCAGAAAGTAATACAGGATTATGCAAAACAATTAGAAGATGAGGCAAAAACAATGTATGCTGAATACGAAAAAAAGATTGCCGACTTTCAGGAAAAACAACCTACCATGTCTTTGAGTTTGCAAGAAACAAAGAAAAAAGAACTCATGGATTTGGAAAATAGGATACGTTCCTTTGAAGAACAGGCTCAAAGCGAACTGCAAGCCAAACAAGAAGAACTTCTTAAACCATTGATAGACAAGGCAAAAGAAGCAATTGCAGCAGTGGCAAAAGAAAACGGTTATTCATACGTTTTTGACTCTTCTTTGGGGGTACTTTTGTACAGCGACCCCGCCGATGACATTTTGGAATTGGTAAAGAAAAAATTAGGAATTACCAAATAATCAGTCTCTTACAAATTTGTTGCGAGGCTACTTGACTTTCCTTGTACGATAATGGTAAAATTTGTTGCAGAAGAAAGCATGTTGGCGCAGGCGAGTGAGGTTTTATCCACTCAATTGCAGCAAGCAGTAGATGTTTTACACACAAAAACAGGGAAAGGATGTGAGTTTTTAGGGTGGTTGGATTTCCCGCAAAATGTTGATAATCAATATATTAGCGATGTAAAACAGATTGCACAACAAATTGTATCGCAATCGCAAGTTGTTGTTTTGATAGGCATTGGCGGTTCCTATTTGGGAGCGAGGGCGTTGATAGAGGCTTTGTGTCCGAATTTTTCGCACCCGGAGCCGGAAATTGTTTATGCAGGACACCATTTGTCGGATAAATATTTGCAAAAATTGTATAATATTTTAGCAAAAAAAGACTATTCTTTGGTAGTGGTTTCCAAGTCGGGCAGCACAATTGAAACGGCGGCTACATTTGGTTTATTGCAGCGACATTGTATTGATAAATATGGACTTACGGAGGCAAAAAAGCGAATTGTTTGCATTACAGACCAAAAAGAAGGCATTTTGCGGGCAATTGTGAACAAAAATGCTTATTCTTCTCTTGCAATTCCTGCCGATATTGGAGGTCGGTATTCCATTTTAACGGCGGTGGGACTGTTACCTGCGGCAGTGGCAGGCTTGAATATTGAACAATTGATGAACGGCGCAAAAAATATGTGTTCACAAATTTTGTCTTCCCCAAAAAATGTAGCCACTCAATATGCAATGTGCAGAACTTATTTACAATCAATCGGTTACAATATTGAAGTGTTGGCAACTTTTGAGCCTTCATTGTTTTATTTTGCCGAATGGTGGAAACAATTGTTTGCCGAAAGTGAGGGCAAAAATCACAAAGGTATATTTCCAACAAGCATGATTTACACCACCGATTTGCACTCTTTGGGGCAATATATGCAACAGGGACAGCGAATTATGTTTGAAACTTTCTTAACTATCCAATATTTTTCAAATAATTGTAAAATAAAGGAAGAAGATTTGTTGGATAAACAATTTAATTCATTGAAAAACAAGTCAATAGGAGAAATTAATCATTTAGCACAAAAAGCAACCATGAAGGCACATAAAAGAGGCAATGTTCCTATTATTGAATTGAATATCAATGATTTATCTGAATATTCTTTGGGAGAATTGTTTTATTTCTTTGAATATGCCTGTGCTGTGAGTGCCTATATGCAACAAATCAATCCATTTGACCAGCCAGGTGTGGCAGAATATAAAAAAGAATTAACAACTTTGTTATCCCAATAAAAAAACATAAACGCTTAAAAATCAATAAGTTACAATGGAATATTTTTTAGATATGCCTTCTCGATACAATTCTTATGAAAATGCGTCCACTGTGTTGCTGCCGGTGCCTTTTGACGGTACAAGCACGTTTGTAAAAGGGGCAGACAAAGGACCACAAGCGATTATTGATGCTTCGGACAGCATAGAATTGTACGATGTAGAAGAGGAGGTTGAAATTTACACTTGCGGAATACATACTGCACAGTCTGTCAAGCAATTACAGACCGTAGAAGAGATGACACAAGAAGTGTATTTGCGAACAAACAAATATATACTCGATAAAAAACTAATTTGCCTTTTGGGAGGCGAACATTCTGTCAGTTTGGGAGCAATTAAAGCCGTATCTGAAATATATAAACCATTGACAGTCTTGCAATTAGACGCACATGCAGATTTGCGAGAATCTTATCATGACTCCAAATACAACCACGCTTGCGTCATGCGGCGGGCACAGGAGTTGGCAAAGGTCGTGCAAGTGGGAATTAGAAATGTGTGCATAGAAGAAAAACCATTTATTGTGCCTCAAAATATGTTTTATGCACACAAAATTTACGGACATAAAGAATGGATGTTGCAGGCAATCAATCAATTAGATAAAAATGTATATCTAACCATAGATTTGGATTGTTTTGACCCTTCGATTGTACCATCCACAGGGACTCCCTTGCCCGGAGGCATGCTTTGGCAAGACGTGATTGAATTTCTCTCTCTGGTTATCAAGCACAAAAACGTTGTAGGATTTGATGTTGTAGAATTGTGTCCCAATCCTTACGATAAATCCTCCGATGTTCTGGCTGCCGTTTTGGTATATAAAATTATTACCAAAATTATGAAAAAAAACATGCCTTTATACAAATAATTATCTAATTATTTGCTCATTTGCGACCTTTTTAAGTTTTTTTTTTTCTAATTTTTAATTCTAATCTCATTCAAGGATAATAATTTCTACACGTCTGTTTTGCTTTCTGTTTTCTTCGCTGGTGTTTGGAACGAGCGGTTCGGTTTCGGCTTTGCTGACGGTGGAAATACGGCTTGCGTCAATACCTTTTTCTATCATATATTTTTTGGCATTTTCGGCGCGCTGCAATCCTTTTTTGAGATTTACTTCGTGTGTGCCTATGTTGCAGGTGTGTCCTTCGATTACAACTGTAAGATTGGGATGTCTCTGTAACAAAGCAATTTTGTCATCAAGTTGGCGTTGCTGCGTGGACGACAGTGTGGTGTTACCGACAGAATAAATATTGATGGGTTGCTCTATTGTCGCAATTTCGCTTTTGAGTTGCTGTTCGGCTTTTTGTTCTGCTAAAACGCGTTCCTGCTCGGCTTTTTGCTCGGCTAAAAGACGCTCTTGCGCTGCTTTTTCGGCTAAAATGCGTTCTTGTGTTGCTTTTTCGAGTAAAATACGTTCCTGTTCGGCTTTTTCAGCGGCTATGCGCTGTTGCTCGGCAACTGTATCAACAAAAGGCGGATTTTCGGTAACTTTCTCTACAACTACCGATTTTGCTTTTTTATTGCAAACAAACGCCAACCCTATTTTTACACCTGCCTGCAAAGGCAATACTTTGGCAGAAGAAGTTGCAAAATGCTGTTCTACTTCGTATGGATTGGTGCTGTAATCGCGGTTGTGGTCGTATTCCACAAGTTGCGCAGTAGCAGTTTCCGAGGCTACGGATTTGTTGATATTGGTCAAACCGTAGTCAATATAAACGCCTGTGTAGAGTGCCATTTTTTCTGATAGAATAAACCTTGCACCTAATTCTGCCGAAACAAAAAATGCAGGTTTGAAATCCAATTTTTCCGCAGTATTCAGGTCAGTGTATTGTCCAAAACCCATAAATCGCGGCGAAGTAAGCAACAAATCGGTTATGGAATAATACCCCGAAGTTTGTAGATTGTCGATTGAGCCTGTGGATTTTGCCAAAACGGGCACACCAACTTTTCCGCCAAGTGCGGCATAGAATTGCGTTTTTTTCTCCAAAGAGGTATTAAAACGCAACAAAAGCGGGATTTCTACCAAAAGAGCGTGCTGTTTTTCGCTGAAATTATTAATGGTGTAGCGGAAATCAAAATCTTCTTCGCCATCATTGGCAGAATAATTTCCCGACAAGTTGTTGGCAGCATATTTTGAGTTCAAATACGAGAGGTCTACGCCTATATTTATTCCAAAATATTGGTTGAAATAAAAAGAATAGCCAACACCGAAGAGACCGCCAAAACCTGCTTTAGCATTGTCATAATTTAGCATTGAGATGCCTCCTCCGACGTTAATTCCAAATTCGTGTCGCATTTGCGCATTGATTGTAACAGTGAAAAGCACTGTAAAAACTATGATTGATACACGTTTTATTTTCATTTTTATTTTTTATTTTTTTATTTAACAATAAATTTAGTTTGTTCGCTACCTGCACGAAGAATATAACTGCCTGATAATGACGGAGTTGGAATATTTGTAACAGTGCCTGTGCGGAGGTATGTACCCACACGTTTGCCAGCCATATCAAACATTTCAATATATTGTGCATCGCTGTAAATCTCTGCGGTGGCAGTGCGATTGGCAGGTGCTGGATTTGGGTAAACCTTCATTGGAAGAGGCTGAATTACAGGCGAATATGTACAAGTGTGCAACGTTTTGCCGTCCTCGGTAACCAAAATCACACTATAAACGGCGTTTGTGTCAAGCACATCACTTGAATTTTCACCCGCCGAATAATACTGACTTGTTGCGCCTGCGATTGCTATTCCGTCTTTATACCATTGGTATCCTGTAAATTTGTAACCACCATTGCCGGCAGGATTATTATTTACATACACCAAATTGTTGAACTTCTGACTGCCGATTTCTTCAAACACAAAATAGCGTTCAATGGTTACAGTATAAACTTTTTCAATGCCACTCGAACTTTTAACAGTGTAATTGACACTATAAATATCCGCTTTGGGTATATTCACCGTAAAAGTGTTGCTTTCAATGTTGTTGTAGAACACTTTCGCCCCGGAATCTTCTACGGTAACGTTTACGGTTACGCTATTTTCGCCACAATCCAACACATAATAAGCCTCATCAATTTCGGTAGCGTTTGAGACAACAGATTCGTTGTTGGTATTGTTACTCAAAATGGTGATATTTTGAGTAACAGGTGCAACATCTTGGTAATTATCGTTGTGTGCTACGCTTGCGGTAACTATTACAAGTCCGCTCTGCAAAGGAGTAAGCACATCGCCTGCCAACATCGCCGAAGTCAAATTATCAATGTTAAATGTTACGGGTAAGCCGGAAGTAGTACTTGCGTGCAGTGTAATGCTGCCGTCTTCTACATAGATAGTAGTATCGGAATAGATTGTCAACGTTTGCGGAGCAGGAGTGATTGTCAATGTATCATCATCATAAGTAATTGTATAATTGCTGCCTGCCGAAAGTGTTCCCTGATTGATAGCATAAGTGCCAACATTTTCTCCGGCAACTCTTATCAATGTTCCTACAAAATTGTCGCCCGCAATTAAGGCAGGATTAACAGTGTAAGTCAAAGTCGGGTCGCTGTCGCCGTAGGTTTTTGTTTTGGCATCAGCGGTTACAGTG
>JAISTU010000114.1 GCA_031272415.1 Bacteroidales bacterium
GATAAATACATAGCAATAAAAATTTGCGGAAATTTCCAGCAAAAATCCATTCTCCTTTGCTAAAAAAAAGTTGAGGCTTAAGGGATTTTTTTGCATTTTGGGATAAATTTGTTCTAAAAATGGATAAAAAGACAATTCTCCATTCTCAATTAAAAAAAAAGTTTTTAATTTTAATTGAAAAAATTGTGTATTTTTGTAACATGCTGGTATTTTGAATAGTTTGTTCTATTAAAGGTATCAGAAAAAAAAGATTTTTTATAAAAAAAGAGAAAATGAATCCGAATTTAGACCCGCATCAACGGGGTATGTCCCTCACAGAGAGGGAGATAGAAAAAGTAATTCGCCCAACAGGTTTTGTAGAATTTGCAGGGCAAGAAAAGGTGGTCGATAACCTCAAAGTGTTTGTCAATGCAGCAAAACAAAGGGGTGAATCTTTAGACCACGTTTTGTTGCATGGACCTCCCGGACTTGGCAAAACAACACTTTCGCATATTATTGCCAACGAAATGGGGGTTAATTTGCGTGTTACCTCCGGTCCTGTGATTGATAAACCGGGTGATTTGGCGGGTTTATTGACCAATTTGGAGACCAATGATGTACTTTTTATTGATGAAATTCACCGTTTGTCGCCTGTGGTGGAAGAGTATTTATATTCGGCAATGGAAGATTATAAAATTGATATTTTGATAGAGTCGGGTCCTAATGCACGCAATATTCAATTGACAATCAATCCATTTACATTAGTGGGTGCCACAACGCGTTCCGGCATGCTGACGGCTCCTTTACGCTCACGATTTGGCATCAATTTGAGGCTAAATTATTATGATACAGCCACTTTGGAGAAAATTATTGTCCGCTCGGCAGGTATTTTAAAAATTAAAATTGATAGCCAAGCCGCTCATGAAATTGCTCGCCGCAGTCGCGGTACACCACGTATTGCGAATTTGCTTTTGAGACGCATTCGGGATTTTGCCCAAATCAAAGGAGACGGTAATATAGATATTGAAATTGCCCGATATGGGTTATCTGCACTCAATGTGGACGCACACGGCTTGGATGAGATGGACAATCGGCTGTTGAGTACGATTATCGGCAAATTTAAAGGTGGTCCGGTCGGCATTACCACCATTGCCACTGCTGTTGGCGAAGATGTGGATACGATAGAGGAGGTTTATGAGCCGTTTTTGATACAGGAGGGATTTTTGATGCGTACTCCGCGCGGACGTGAAGCCACCGCTTTGGCGTATGAGCATTTGGGATTGGATAAAAATGCCCTCAAAGGGATTTCTTTGTTTGACTAAAAACGATAAATTTTATGAAAAAAAACATCCCTAACTTATTGACTTTGTTGAATTTAGCATCCGGTGCTATAGCCATTTTGTTGGCGACACAGTCTCATACCGATTATGCGGCATTATTTCTTTTGCTGGCGGCAGTGTTTGATTTTTTAGATGGTTTTGCGGCTCGCATATTGCATGTCAAATCTGAGGTCGGCAAAGAATTAGACTCCCTTTCAGATATGGTTTCGTTTGGTTTAGCCCCTGCGATGATTGGTGTTTTCCATTTGCAAAGTATTGATAATCAATTATTTACGTTTTCATGGCAAAATATTTTTTTCTTTGCTTTTATTTTATTGTATCCTTGTTGTGCGGCTTTACGGTTGGCAAAATTCAACCTTGACACTCGGCAAAGTGAACATTTTTTAGGTTTACCAACTCCTGCGGCGGCTTTTGTGTTAATGACATTGCAATTTTTTCCTGTAATCGATTGTATATCATGGATTTACATAATAGTCAGTCTTTTTTTGTGCATTTTGATGCTGATAGAAATCCCTCTTATATCGCTCAAATTTAAGAACTTTTATTTTAAAGAAAATATTTTTCGTTACATTTTGATTTTATGTGCTGCTATTTTGTTGATATTCTTTCATTTAAAAGCAGTTCCATTCATTATTGCTCTTTATATTCTTTTGTCTGTTTTGCAAAGAAAAATGTTTTAGAGTTTTAATTTTTAATTGAATAATTTGTGTATTTTTGCAATTGTTTAAGAATTTGAAATCAATTTGAGAATTATAAAAATTATTGTAATTAAGTGTATTTAAATCAGTTATATCAAAAAACGGAGACAGACAGTTTGGCTTTTTCGGGTGAAGGTACGCTTGTTTTTTACCCAAAAGATACTTTTTTTACGCCTTGCACTGCCGAGAATTTTTCCTCTTTGGATTCGGTGCAAACGCATTCTCAAAGAGCAAATGATAACTTTTTCTCCATACATCAAAGTCGGCAACAACATGGAGGCAATCTTTTTTATAGTCAATCGGTTGCTCAACAAACCTCTAACGCTCTCTCTTTGACTGAATTTAATTGGTTTTTGCCACACATAGGATTGATTTTATTTTTGTTGTGTATTTTGCGGTCGCATTATGTTAGATTGTATTGGTTAGCAGGCAATTCGGTAATCAAAGGCATCTACAATTCTGTCAATATGACCAAAATCAATGAGCAGGTGAATAGGATTTACTTTTTTTTGCTTATGTTTTGCTCTTGCCTCATTGCGGGGATGATGTTTACGACTTTATTACCGTTTTTTATGCCACATAAACCCATTGATTCTCAATATTTTATATTTTTTTCGGTGGCAGGAGTCGTTGCTTTTTATACACTGCATTCGCTTTTTTTGTCTATTATCGGTTGGCTGTTGAATTTAAAAGAAAGTTCAACCGTATTTAAAAAGGCTTTAATCCGTTTATTTTTCGGAATTATGTTGTTTACATTTCCATTTGTTGTTCTCAACCATTATTATCCGTCATGGATTTGGACAGGAGTGTGTTGTTTTTTTATTCTTCTTTTGTCTGTGCAATGGATAAGATTGATATACAGGAGTTTCTATAAAAATTTAAGATGGTATGGCATTATTTTATACTTTTTGGCAATTGAAATAATTCCCATCTTAACAGCAATTAAATTATTGATAACCATATTTTTATAATATTTTTATGAACAAAGAGCAAAACATTATTCAACAAGGAGATAAAAAATTCGGATTTTCAAAGCGTGAAAAAATTTGCAAAAGAAATGATTTTCTTTTATTGTTTCAAACCAATCAAGTTTTATACTCGTATCCTTATTTTTGCCGTTATCGGCTCACCGAAAGCAAAGAGCAGAAAGTTAGAATTGCTATTTCGGCACCAAAAAAATATTTTAAAAGGGCAGTTGATAGAAACCGTATCAAACGGCTGACAAGAGAAATTTTTCGATTGAATAAACATATTCTGTATCAACAAGATAAGTTTAAAAATTATCAATTGGACATCTTTTTCATTTACTCCGAAGAAGTTCTATTGTCGTTTGATGTTTTGCAAAAAAAAATGCTCACTTTACTCAATAAGTTATCAACTGATATTCAAATAGATAAGGAATAAAAAATGGACAAAAAAGGCAAAAAAATTCTCATCATTCACACTGCTTTTTTGGGCGATATTATTTTATCAACACCTTTGTTGTCCAAAATTTCGCACTATTACACCGATTGTAAAATTTATTATTTAACCACACCTTTGGGGGCTGAAATTTTGCAACATCATCCTCATATTGAACACTTTATAATTTATGACAAACGCGGAAAAGATAAAGGGTTCAGAGGCTGGTTACGAATACTCAAACAAATAAAAAAAGAACATTTTGACATCGTTTTTGCTCTTCATCGCTACCTAAAAACGACCTTATTTGCTTATTTTTCAAACGCTTACATTCGCATTGGTTATAATATTGCATTTTTGAATAAATTATTTACAAAAAGAGTAATTTATGTCAAAAAAAAACATGAAGTAGAACGTTTGTTGTCTTTTGTTGAGCCGATTGATGATCCCGATTATTCAATTGCTTTATTCCCCGATAATGCTGATTTTCAGATAGTTCAACAATGGTTGAGTGCCGATTTTAATGGCAAAAGAATAACCATAGCCCCTGAAAGTCAATGGTTTACAAAACAATGGCTATGGGAATATTTTCAAATTCTTGTTGAAAAATTGTCAAAAATTGAAAATCTTCAAATTGTAATTGTAGGTCAAAAAAAAGATAATTTATTTTCTAACAGCAAGAATATCATTGATTTACGTGGAAAAACTTCGCTCTCTCAATGGATGGCTGTCATTGCAATGTCTGATGTTTTGGTGAGCAACGATTCGGCGTCTGTGCATATAGCGTCTGCGTTTCCGAGTGTGAAAATACATGCCATTTTTGGACCTACTATCAAAGAGTTTGGATTTTATCCATGGTCGCAAAACAGTGTTATTCACGAAGTTAGTGGCTTACCCTGTCGTCCGTGTGGCATACATGGCAGCAATCGTTGCAAAAAGAAACATTTCAAATGTATGAAAAATATTTTGCCACAAACTGTTTTTGATGCCATTTGTACCTCACTGAAAATTTGATTTTTTAATATTTAATTTTTAATTGAAGAATTTGTGTATCTTTGTAAAACTATAAAATTATTTTTTGATTAAGATTATTATGGGAGAAATAAAACCATCAGAAGTATCTGCTATTATTAGGCAGCAGTTGGCAGGATTTACAGACCAGACTCAACTCGAAGAAACAGGAGTTGTTTTGGAAGTAGGAGACGGAATTGCACGTGTTTATGGACTTTCAAATGCACAGTCCGGAGAGTTGATATATTTTGAAAAAGATGACATCGAAGGGATTGTTTTGAATTTGGAAGATGACAATGTAGGCATAGTGCTTTTAGGTGAGGCAAAAGACCTCAATGAGGGTGATATATGTCGCCGGACACGTAAAATTGCCTCTATCGAAGTCAATGAAAATATGCTCGGACGTGTTATCAATACTTTGGGGCAACCGATAGATGGCAAAGGACGCATTGAAGGGGCTACTTATCAATTGCCATTAGAGCGAAAAGCACCCGGTGTAATCTATCGACAGCCGGTTAAAGAGCCACTGCAAACAGGAATTAAAGCCATTGATGCAATGATTCCTATCGGACGCGGACAGCGGGAATTGATTATCGGCGACCGTCAAACAGGAAAAACGGCTATCGCTATTGATACTATTATCAATCAAAAAGAATTTTACGACAAAGGGGAGCCTGTTTATTGTATTTATGTTGCAGTAGGACAAAAAGGCTCTACGATTGCTAATATTGTAAAAACGTTGACCGACCATGGGGCTATGGATTATACAGTAATTGTAGCCGCAACAGCCTCCGAACCGGCAGCGATGCAATTTTATGCTCCTTATGCGGGGGCAGCGATAGGGGAATATTTCCGCGATACGGGACGTGCTGCCTTAATTATTTATGATGATTTATCAAAGCAAGCCGTTTCATATAGGGAAGTGTCGCTTTTGTTGCGTCGTCCGCCCGGACGTGAAGCCTATCCGGGTGATATTTTTTATTTGCATTCACGTTTGTTGGAGCGTGCGGCTAAAATTATAGAATCGGACGAAATTGCACAGCAAATGAACGATATACCTGATTGTCTTAAACCGATTGTCAAAGGCGGCGGTTCATTGACTGCCTTGCCGATTATTGAAACGCAGGCGGGAGACGTTTCGGCGTACATTCCGACCAATGTGATTTCAATTACAGACGGTCAGATATTTTTGGAAACCAATTTGTTTAATGCAGGCATACGTCCGGCTATCAATGTAGGGATTTCGGTTTCGCGTGTTGGCGGTAATGCACAAATTAAATCCATGAAAAAAGTGGCAGGAACGCTCAAATTAGACCAAGCACAATTCTCTGAATTACAAGCGTTTGCAAAGTTTGGTTCTGATATTGACGCCGCAACACAAGCCGTTTTAGACAAAGGCAGTCGCAATGTAGAAATACTTAAACAGCCTCAATATACACCTTATTCTGTTGAAAATCAAATTGCTATCATTTATTGTGGTACCAATGGTTTGTTGCAAAAAGTGCCTGTAAAAAGCATTGCCGATTTTGAAGCAGAATTTTTGCACAATTTATCCCAATATCACAAAGATACTATGGATGAGTTGAAAAAAGGTGTTATCAATGAGGCGATTATGGATACATTGAAAAAAGTTTGTGCGGAAGTTGCCCATAAATACGAAAAATAAACATTTTCCAACATGGCTAATTTAAAAGAAATACGCATTCGATTAGCGTCTGTACAATCAACGCAAAAAATTACAGGGGCAATGAAAATGGTCTCTGCGGCTAAATTGAGAAAAGCACAAACTGCTATCCAGCGGTTGCGTCCCTATTCCCGCAAAATGACGGAAATATTGGGCAATTTAGCCACAGACGCTTCGGACGACAATCCACTATCTGTCAACAGAGGCAATGAAAAAGTTGTTTTAATCGCAATTGCCTCAAACAAAGGACTTTGCGGCGGTTTTAACAGTGCTGTTCTTAAAAAAATACAGCATTTACTCACCAATGATTATGCCGAACAAGTTGCCAAAGGAACTCTGCAAATGATTACTATCGGCAAACGAGTGAGTGAATTTGTACAAAATAAAAAAATACCTGCTTTAGCCAATTATGACGCACTTTTAGAGTCGGTATCTTTTGAAAAAACAGCCCAAATTGCAGAAGAGTTAATGCAAAAATTTATTGCAAAAGAGATTGATACTGTGCAAATTATATATAATGAATTTAAAAATGCAGCCACTCAAACGCTCACTGTTGAGCAGTTTTTGCCCATCGTTCCCATGACGGATAAACAGCAAACTGTTACAGCAACAGATTACATTTATGAGCCCGATAAAGCGACACTTTTTGCCGAATTATTGCCCAAAGCCATGAAATTGAGGCTTTTTAAATGCTTGCTTGACTCGCTCGCCTCCGAACATGGCGCAAGAATGACCGCAATGCACAAAGCCACCGAAAATGCTAACGAATTGACCAAACAACTTAATCTCACTTACAACAAATTGCGTCAATCTGCTATCACTAACGAAATTATTGAAATCGTAAGCGGTGCAGAAGCACTTGGATAAAGAATATAATTAATTGATTATCAAAGAATTAAGAAATAGTAAAAAAGCATGGAAACAACAAGTGTGAAATGTCCGCAATGCGGGAGAGTGATTAACGTAAGTGATGTTATTCGCCTTCAAATTGAGGAAGAATATAAAAGAAATTATGACGAATTGAGAGCAAATACGGAAAAAGAATATGCTCGTAAAATCGCCGATTTGGAAAAAGAAAAATTAGAATTTGAAAACAAAAAAAAACAAGAAAATGCGCTGTTTATGAAACGATTAGATAGTGAACTTTCAAAAAAAGAAATCCTACTTAAACAGCAAATTGAAAAAGAAAATTTGGAAAAATTTAAATTGCTCAACGAAGATAATGAAAACAGAATCAAATTGTTAAATGAAGAATTGAACGAAAAAAGCAATGCTTTAAAAGATTTGAACAAAACAAAAATCGAAATTGAGCAATTAAAACGTCAAAAAGAAGAATTATTAGAAAAAATTACCCTCGAAAAAGAAAAGGAACTCACTGATAAACTGAACATTGAACGCGAAAAGTTAAAGCAAAATTTAGAAGAAGAAAAAAAACAAAATCTCAAACTTCTCAATGAGGAAATTGAAAAGGCTAAACAAAAAGCAAATGAAGATAACTCACTGAAAATTAGAGAGTTAGAAAAAAAATTACATGACCAAACCGAACTTGCCAATGAAATGAAACGCAAAGCAGAACAAGGCTCTACGCAATTGCAAGGCGAGGTGCAAGAGTTGGCAATTGAGGAGATTTTGCGGGTATCTTTTCCGTATGATGAGATTGCGGAAGTTCCCAAAGGTGTTTCGGGAGCAGATGTTATTCAAAAGGTGAGAAATCATTTTGGACAAGAGGTCGGTAAAATTGTTTTTGAAAGTAAGCGTACCAAAACATTCAGTAATGATTGGATTCCCAAGTTGAAAAGTGATGCGGTGTTGGTAAAAGCCGATATTTGTGTACTTGTGAGTGAAACTTTACCGGATGGAATTGAAAAAGTGGGACAAAAAAATGGCGTTTGGATTTGCTCTTTTACTGATTTTAAAGGAGTTGTGATGATTCTTCGCGAAAGTTTAATCAAAATAAACGAAGCATATTCATCGCAAACCAATAAGGGTGAAAAGATGCAAATGTTGTACGATTATTTGATGTCTAACGAATTTTTGATGCAAGTGGGCGCCATTGTAGACGGTTTTTCGGAACTGCAAAAAGGTTATATGCAGGAAAGAAATGCAATGGAAAGGATTTGGAAACAGCGTGAAAAACAACTCGAAAAAGTGATGTTAAACACCAACCATTTTGTTGGCTCAATTCAAGGGATTGCAGGTAATTCGGTGCAATTGAAACAAATTGATTGGCAAGAAAATAGCGAAGAATAAATAAAAATATAGATAAGATGAAAAAGTTCATTATTATAGGGATTTTGGCGTTCAATAATTTGACCATTTGGGCGGACGAGGGTATGTGGTTGCCATACTTATTGGCAAAAAATGAAAAAGACATGCAGTCTAAAGGATTGAAAATCAGTGCAGAAGATATTTACAGTGTTAATCAAAGTTCTCTCAAAGATGCGGTTGTGCTTTTTGGGAGTGGCTGCACGGGTGAAATTATTTCGGAAAAAGGACTTTTGCTGACCAATCATCATTGCGGATTTGGGAAAATACAGTCCCACAGTTCATTAGAGCATGATTATTTGACCAACGGTTTTTGGGCTATGAATCAGTCGGAGGAGTTGCCCAATCCCGGTCTGACGGTTACTTTGCTCATTTCCATGGAGGAGGTTACCGACAAAGTGTTGGCAGGAATTACTTCGGATATGAGTGTTGCTCAAAAGAATAAAAAAATAGAGGAAAATATGGCAATAATTATCCAAAATGCAACACAAGACACTCATTATAAGGCTGTTATAGAGCCTATTTATGATGGCAACCAATATCTTTTATATATCAATGAAATATTTGAAGATGTGCGTTTGGTGGGGGCACCGCCGTCCAATATAGGTAAATTTGGAGGCGACACGGACAATTGGATGTGGCCCCGACATACAGGGGATTTTTCCATTTTTCGCATTTATACCGACAAAAATGGCAAACCTGCACCCTTTTCCAAAGATAATATTCCTTACAAACCAAAAAAACACTTGACTATTTCACTCAAAGGTGTTACTGAAAATGATTTTACGTTTGTTTTTGGTTATCCGGGCAGTACGCAACAATTTATCCCGTCTTATGCAGTGGAACTAATTCAAAATCAAAGCAATCCGATAGCCATTGAGATGCGTACTCAACGATTGAATGTGATTAAAAAATATATGAATACCGACCCGCTGATACGCATTCAATATGCCGCCAAAGCCGCTAATATTTCCAACGGCTGGAAAAAATGGATAGGTGAAAACAAAGGACTCCAACGCTTGGACGTAATTGCTCAAAAAAGAGCATTAGAAGCCATTTTTTCACAATGGATAAACCAAAATCCGCAAAAAAAAGAAAAATATGGCAAAATTTTAACCAATTACAGGGATATTTATGCCCAAATGTCGCCACTTACAAGAGAAAAATCTTATTTTATGGAGTCTTTTTATGCAGTTGAAATTATCCCCTTTACCAATCGGTTTGCTAATGAAAAAAATTTCCAAAATAAAGAGGCAGCAAGGGCGTACATCAATAACTTTTTTAAAGATTATAATCCAAACATTGACAAGGAAATAGCCAAAATTTTGTTTAAAACTTATCTTGACAGTACAGATAATGATTCTTATTTACCTTACAAAAAAGAAATTGACAAAATAGGAATTGACAAATTTGTAGATAATTTATATGCCAAATCTATTTTCTTAAATCAGGATAAGTTGCTCAAAATCATTGACAAAGGTGATATGAAAGATTTTCAAAAGTTAAACAGCGACCCTTTGATGAATTTTGCAAGTCCTGCATTTGCGTCTTATTTTTCCAATGCAAAACGGCTCGAACAATATTATCAAGCATTAGATGAACTGGGTAAACTTTGGATACAGGCTTTGATGGAAATGCAACCTCAAAAAACATTTTACCCTGATGCAAACCTCACATTGAGAGTAACTTACGGACACGTAAAAGGTTATACGCCTACCGATGGTGTTGAGTATCACTATTATACAACCATTGACGGTATTATGCAAAAAGAAAATCCCGAAATTTATGATTACGTGGTAACAGACCGCCTCAAAGAGTTGTATCTCAAAAAAGATTATGGGCAATATGCAGACAAAAACGGAGAATTAAGAGTGGCATTTATCGCTGATAATCATACTACCGGTGGCAATTCAGGCTCACCTGTTTTGAATGCTGACGGACATTTGGTGGGCATTAACTTTGACCGCTGTTGGGAAGGCACAATGAGCGATATAAAATTTGATTCTACTCAATGTCGCAACATTTCCCTTGATATTCGCTACTGTTTATTTATCATTGACAAATATGCAGGAGCAAAACATCTCATTGATGAAATGAGTATCAATTAGCGATTCGCAGGGTCTCCAAACAGTTCTTTTTCAACAAGTTCGCAAATAATATGTCCGATTGTGATGTGCATTTCTTGTATGCGTGGAGTATCATTTGACGGTACATTGAGCAAAATGTCGCACATATCTTTCATTTTACCGCCGTTTTTACCTGTAAATCCCACCACAAGCATTTCTTTTTCATGAGCAACATGCATTGCGTTGATAATGTTTTGTGAATTGCCGGATGTGGAAAAAGCAAACAAAATATCACACGGTCTACCTACTGCACGTAACATTCTGGCATAGACGGTATTATAGTCATAATCATTGGCAACGGCGGTCAAATAAGAAGTATTTACATGCAAAGCCTCCGCATAGAGTGGCGGACGGTCAAAATAGAACCTCCCCGACAATTCAGCGGCTATATGTTGCGCATCGGCAGCACTGCCTCCGTTTCCACACAACAACAATTTGCCACACTCTCTATAGCAAGCGGTCAAAGCACGCACGCAATGTGCAATATTGTTCAACAACTCTTTATCGGTAAGTATATTTTGTTTTACCTCAATTGTCTTTTGCACTATATTTTCAACATCCTGCTGTATCTTTTTTGCAGAATTATCTGTATTTACTGTATCCATTAAATAATTGCTTGTTTTTTTGAGTATAAAATGCAAAGATACACCTTTTTGTCAATTAAAAATTAAAAACCTTTTATTGAGAATGGAGAATTATTTTTTTTTGCATTGTCTGAACTATGATTTTGAATGATTTTTTTGATTTATATGATTATTAAAATCCTGCTAATCTTATAAATCTTATGAAAATCGTGGTTCAGACAATTATTTTAATCATGCTAATCATATAAATCATACGAAAATCTGTGGTTCAGACAATTAAAAAAATCACACAAATCAAAAAAAATCATTCCAAATCACAGTTCAGATTTCTTTTTAATCTTCATATTCAAAATAGGTGATATTCCTGCCCTCTCCGACTGAATAGGTTTGTTCTATAGGATATTGACCGTCATATTTGTAAGAATATGTTTGATCAAACGTTTCTCCCCCATAATCATAAGAAACGTTTAGAACATTATTTTTACTTGTGCAAAACAGTAGTTCTACGCCTCCTATCGGTGCTGCTACAACTACTCCTTTATAGTCTATTGAAAATTTACAATATGGATTTAAATAATTGTCATACTCACAAATTACAGCATATCCGGGCGCTACTCCGCTGTTTGTAATTATGTATTTTTCAATATTATCGCCATTCCATTTAATATCAATTGTATAAACATAATCGTCTGATTTTCTATACTTATCTGTTGTTTCGCTTTGATTTATGGTTTGGGCTACTCTTTGAGCAATTGGTTGAGGCATGAGCAAGCCTAACATCTTTTCCTGTACCAATGGTGCAAGAGCAATATCTTCAACGGGAAGAGAATTTTTGAGCGTTACTCGACTAATTTTCCCATCCTCATGCGAGAAAGCATATTCCGCCACCTTTTCATTATTAAGATAAACAAGGGCTACCGATAGTTTAGAATACCTATAATTTACCTTTATGTAAACTGTTGGACTCAAATCTATTCTTGTTACTTGATTTTGGGAATTGTAGTAAAATTTTTGTTCACCTCCGCTTGGAGTAACAATTTTTTCCAAATTTTTTTTGCCCCAAATCCATGTTTCTTGTAACGTTTTTGGGTACTCCTGTCCCGCACGTACATAAGAATAATAGATTTTGCTGATTCTCTTATCGGGCTGATAAATCCCTTCTTTTTTGCAGGAATTGAACATCAACGCAAAGAATATCAATGCAAAAGATACATAGAAAAATGACTTTTTATGGTTAATTCCTACTGTTTTTAAGCATTTTGGATGGTGCTTACTTTTTTTACAAGGTGGTTGTTCCACACTATTTGCCACTTTTGAGTGTTCATTTGTTACTGTACGTTTCAAAATTTCGTTATTCATCTTACAACTGTTTTTAATTTGTTTATACTAAAATTTTTATTATTTTACAAAGATAGCAAAAAAAAGAATACAAAAAATAATTTTGCAAAAAACACAGTTATTTTCTCTACCAATTAAAAACTTCTACTTTGGATTTATCTGTACAAATGGCTTTCAATTCTTTTATAGTTTGTTGATATACAGGGTGTTGTAAGTTTTCTGCTATTTCGCAAAGAGGTGTTAAGACAAAATTTCTCTCCTGTAGCAAAGGATGCGGGATTGTGAGCGTAGGAGAGCGGTAAATAACATTATCATAAAACAAAATATCAATGTCCATTGTGCGGTCATGATATTGAGAATCAGGGAAATGTATTCTGCCCAATTGTTTTTCAATATTTTGTGTAACATTTAGTAAATCAATATAATGCAATGCTGTTGTCAGACAAATCGCCATATTGATAAATGGTAAATCGGAGGCATAGCCCCAGGCAGGAGAGCGGTAAAAATGCGACTTTTTCTCAATTTTGCCCACATTTTTAGACAATAATTGTAACATTTTTTTGTATTTATGGGCAGAATTATTGACATTTCCGCCGGCTAAAAGATACACAATATGCTCATTATTGGATTTTTCCATTTAAAATATGTGTCTCTATTTTGTTGTTGCCGAAGGAATACGGCATAAATTCATAAGTAGGTATTGACTTGGTAATGAAGACGTTGGCTTTTTTCCCTACGGCTATGCTGCCATGCGTTTGGCTCAAATCCATTGCATAAGCCGAATTGATAGTTGTGGCATTGATAACCTCTTCGGGCGTCATTTTGAACATAATACAGCCCATTGATAGTACCAATTGCATATTGCCCGAAGGCGACGAGCCGGGATTGTAATCACTTGCCAACGCAATCGGCAAACCACTATCAATCATTTTGCGGGCAGGTGCCAATGGCATATTGAGAAAAAAGGCGGCTGACGGCAACAGCGTCGGCATTGTCCGAGAATTGAGTAGCGATTTTATTTCCGCATCGCCCGTAAATTCCAAATGGTCAACCGATAAGGCATTGTATTTGACGCCAATCTGTATGCCACCTGAATAATCCAATTCGTTAGCATGAATTTTGGGACGCAAACCATATTTGGCTGCCGCAGAAAGCATTCTATCCGTTTGTTCGACCGTGAAAAAGCCTCTATCACAAAAAACATCCACAAAATCAGCCAATTTTTCCTCGCTCACTGCCGGCAACATGCTATTGATAATCAAATCAACATATTTATCAGGCTCATTTTTGTATTGGGCGGGAACTGCATGTGCTCCCAAAAATGTTGCCTTAATGGTCAGCGGTGATTTTTCTTTTAATCGCTTGATTACCCGTAACATCTTTAATTCACTTTCCAAAGATAAACCATAACCGCTTTTGATTTCTACCGCTCCAGTTCCCAAAGATTTGATTTCTTCTAATCGCTCAAAAGCAGAGTTAAATAATTCATTTTCAGAAGATTGTGCATTTTTTTTAGATGTATTTAAAATACCTCCACCGCGTTTTGCAATTTCTTCATAAGAAAGTCCCTTTATTTTGTCAATATATTCAATTTCGCGACTGCCTGCATAAACCAAATGCGTATGAGAGTCGCAAAATGAAGGGAATACCATTTTATGGCTTGCATCAATGACCGTTTCTGCTGTAATGTCCTCACAATCAATCATTTGTCCGAAACTGTGAATTTTATCATCCTCAATTCTTAACCACGCATTGTCAATGGTGTGCAAAGTGTTCATTTCTTCGCCTCTTCGCAATCTAATCGGCTCGTATTCAACTTGTACTAATTTTTTAATGTTTTTTATCAGTATCATTTAATGAATTATTTTTGTTAATTTCTTCTATTTTTCTATCAATATCTTCAAAGGCATTTTCAATTCGTTCTGTGTGGTACATGGGATACAATTTGTTAATATATCCCGTCAAACGGCTATCGTCAAAAAAACGCAACACAGATGCCGTATCTTTCTTTTTGTATGCTGCATAATTTTCGAGCAAATACAAAAAAAAGTAAGTTTCATTTGATAAACGTTTTCTATCCTTCATACGTATCTCCTTGAATATAAGATGATTTACGCGGGTCTCCTTTTTCAACTTCATTTTCATACATATCGAAAATAAAAAGTGGCGACTCCCAATACAATTTCAAATTAGGTTGAGAAAGCATTTTATAGGTTTCCGAAAAAATAAATTTTCGCAATGCAGTCTCTTCAGACAATTTATATTTTTCCATTATCATCGGAATTACCCAATCATCGAAAAAAAACATATAATTACTATCTACTCTTTCCATATTTTTTTTGCTTCTAAAAAAATCAAATGTTTTAACGCTTTCTCGGTTTTAAAAACATATTGGTCTTTCAACCGGTCAGCACGAATATCTTCTAATGCAATTTGTGCATACAACTCTTTATTTCTTGCATTCATATATGCCTGTATCACCGGCATTGTATTGTCATTTGCCACAGGACCGATAATTAAATCATAATTTATAGATTTATATTGCCATAATCTATGCTCACTAACAAAATCAAGCCATTCTTTAGTCGGTTTTGTAAAGTGTTTGAACAATAAATCATCAACAATTTCATCAAAATTATATATATTCAACACTGCGTTCCCTTCTTTTTTCCGTTCAACAACAATTGTTGCCCATTTTTCTGCTTGTATCCTGTCGGTAGTAACATAAAATCCTGCTCCAAAATCTAATGCACGATTGGGGAGTAAAATCCGTGGTTTATCAACAACAATATTGCTCCCATGATACAGTTTCATGCTTGCCTCCTTTTTCTTTTTACTATTTCTTTGATTATCAAATAGATAACAAACATGACCCCTAATGCGAGCAAAATCCATGAAAGTTCATGACTGTATTTATCTATCATATCCTTTTGACCATGTGCCAAAAAACCAAGCAATGCCAAAACAACATTCCAAATAAACGCTCCCAAAATGGTGAAACAAACAAAAGGAACTATTCTCATTTTTGCAACGCCGGCAGGAATAGAAATCAATTGGCGAACAACCGGCACCAAACGCCCTATAAAAGTAGAACTATTGCCGTGCGCATTAAAATAATCCTCCGCTTTTTTGATTTTTTTGCCACTAAGTAGCAATAAATGACCTATTTTACTGTCTGCAAACCAATATATTACGGGACGTCCTAAAAAAAGTGCCAAAAAATAGTTAAATAAAGCCCCTATCAATGCCCCCAAAGTCGCAAATAGAACTACTAAAAAGACATTCAATAAATTATGGTCGCTGATGTGCAAAGAACTTTCAGGCAAACAAGCCGTATATGCCGCCGGCGGTACCACAACTTCAGATGGAAGTGGTATAAATGAACTCTCAACCGCCATCAACAGCGTAATAGAACCATAATTTAAATGTTCTGTGTACCAATCAATTACATGCGAAAGAACAGATTTATCCTCTTCAATATTTGTCGGTACATTTTTTGTGCTATCTATAATATTCTGACTATCAACATGATAGAACAAAATCATTCCTATACATATACAAATAACTTTTTTCATAAAGCACTGTTATTCAATGAGAGTTATCAATAGACTCAACCAGCAAACGTAAGATTTTGAGTGTATTATCTATATATTCTTCCATGCAAACATCGTTTTCAATAAAAGGTACAATTGGGCGGAAATCTGCCAAAAACTCCTCCAAACAACTTGAGGTTTTCAATGGTCTGCGAAATTCTAAAGCCTGAGCAGCGGTCAAAAATTCTATTGCGAATATTTTCTCTAAATTTTTAATAATTCGGCTACATTTATTCGCCGCATTTGCCCCCATACTAACGTGATCTTCTTGCCCTTGTGAAGACGGTATGCTATCCACAGAGCAAGGAAAACAGAGCGATTTGTTTTCATTTACCAATGCAGCGGCGGTATATTGCGGTATCATAAAACCCGAATTTAGCCCCGGATTAGCAACCAAATAAGGCGGTAAATCATGCTTTCCATCTATCAATTGATAAATTCGCCTTTCGGATATATTCCCTAATTCAGATAACGCAATTGACAGAAAATCAAACTGTAACGCCAACGGCTGTCCGTGAAAATTACCCGCAGAAATAATCTCATCCTCATCAGGAAAAATAGTCGGATTGTCTGTTACGGAATTGATTTCTTTTTCAAAAACACTCATCGCATGATACAATGCTTCTTTGCTTGCACCATGTACTTGTGGCATACAACGAAATGAGTATGGGTCTTGTACTTGTTTTTTAGTCTGATGAGCAATTTGTGAATCTGAAAGTATTGTGCGAATATTTTCTGCACACTTCGCCTGTCCATCATGTGGTCGCAATCGGTGAATATTTTCTGAAAAAGGCTCAATTCTGCCGTCAAAAGCATCCAACGAAAGTGCGCCAGTCCAATCAGAAACCATACTTAATTCCCATGCTTTTTTCAATATACAAACGCCCATCGCAGACATGTATTGTGTGCCGTTAATCAATGCCAAACTTTCTTTGGACTTCAAATGAATAGGCTGCCAACCAAACTCTTTATTTATTTCTGCTCCCGAATATAAATGATTTTTATATTCTACAAATCCCAGCCCTATCAAAGGCAAACATAAATGAGCCAAAGGCGCCAAATCACCTGATGCCCCCAAAGAACCTTGCTCATATACAACAGGATTGATGTCATTGTTGTAAAAATCTATCAACCGCTCAACGGTCTCCAATTGCACCCCAGAATGTCCATAAGAAAGTGATTGTATCTTCAACAGTAACATCATTTTAACTACTTTTTTATCTACCATTTCTCCCACTCCGCAGGCATGAGATTTGAGTAAATTTTCTTGTAATTTTTCTAAATCTTTTTCCGGAATAACAGTGTTGCACAAAGAACCAAAGCCTGTTGTTACACCGTAAATAGGCACTTTACTTTCTTTTATTTTTTTATCTAAATATTGTCTGCATTTTACAATTTTTTCCTTAGCCGTGTCCGATAATTCCAATTTATAATTACAATTCTCTTTTTCTACTAAAATGGAAAAAAGTTTCTCTATTGCCAATTTTTTATCCGATATTTTAAATATTTTTTCCCGCATTTTTTTTATTAAATTTACAATAAATACAAAGATACACAATTTTGTCAATTAAAAATTAAAAAACCTTTTTTTTTTTCAGAGTGTAGATTTAGGATTTTAGATTTGTCTATTTTTTTTGCATTTTCGCACCAAAACGTTCTAAAATTAGACAAAATTCTCTTGTCTGAACTTTGATTTTCACAAGATTTATAAGATTAGCAGGATTATAATAATCATATAAATCATTAAAATCATTACAATTCACAGTTCAGACAATGCAAAAAATCTCCACTCTACACTCTAAAAAAAATTTTTTAATTTTTAATTGACAAAAAAGTGTATCTTTGTACGTTTGAATACATTTGGTAAGATAAAATATTAGAAAAAGATAAAATATAATGGCAAATTTTTTACAGAAACTGTTAGGAACTAAGGCAGATAGAGATTTAAAAACTTTGAATCCTATCAAAGATGATATACTGGATATTTATCCGGAGGTTGAAAAATTAAGCAATGACCAATTGCGGGCAAAAACATGGGAATTTAAACAAAAAATTGCCGATAAAATTGCCGATAAAGAAGATGAAATTTTGCAAATTCGGACACAAATTGATGAAAATTATGATATGCCAATTGCAGAAAAAGAATCTTTGTACAAAGAAATTGACAAATTAGAAGATGAGATTTACAAAATTTCGGAAGACGTTCTCAATGACATTTTACCGGAGGCTTTTGCGGTAATGAAAGAGACTGCAAGACGTTTCAAAGAAAATGATACTGTGAGAGTTACGGCTACTGATTTTGATAAAAATTTGGCAGCCACAATGGATTGCGTTAATATTGAAGGCAATGAAGCCGTTTTTGACAATGAATGGTTAGCAGGTGGCAATATGATTACGTGGGATATGTGTCATTATGATGTGCAGTTGATTGGCGGTGTGGTACTACATCAGGGAAAAATTGCGGAAATGGCAACAGGAGAAGGTAAAACGTTGGTGGCGACTTTGCCGGTATATCTTAATGCACTCACAGGCAAGGGAGTACATGTGGTTACGGTCAATGATTATTTGGCAAAGCGAGACAGTGAATGGATGGGAATGTTGTATCAATTTCACAATTTGAGTGTGGATTGCATTGATAAACACGAGCCTAATTCAGATGCACGCCGCAAAGCCTACGAAGCCGACATCACTTTTGGTACCAATAACGAATTTGGGTTTGATTATCTGAGGGATAATATGGCACGCAATCAATCGGAACTTGTACAACGAAAACATAATTATGCCATTGTGGATGAGGTAGACTCGGTTTTGATTGATGATGCACGTACTCCTTTGATTATTTCGGGACCTACTCCCAAAGGTGACCAGCAGGATTTTGAAAAATATAAACCCATTGTGGAAAGGCTGTATAGTATTCAGCGTCAAATGGTTACAAATATATTGGCAGATGCAAAAGCCAAAATTGCTGCCGGAGACGAGACCGAAGGAGGTAAATTGTTATTGCAAGCACATAGAGGTTTGCCAAAAAATAAGGCTTTGATTAAATATTTAAGTGAGCCGGGCATGAAACAATTGTTGCTCAAAACGGAAAATCTTTACATGGCTGAGCAAAATAAAAACATGCATTTGGTGGATAATGACCTCACGCCGGACGAAGATAAAAAAAATCAGCATATTCGCAAAGAAAATGATGAAAGAGCCTTGCGGGGCGAGCCTGAATTGGAGGAAAAAGAACTCGCATTCGGCAGATATGGACTCTATTTTGTGATTGATGAAAAATTAAATTCGGTAGATATTAAAGAGAGAGGTATAGAATTATTATCAAAAGACACCAATGAGGCGAAGTTTTTTGTGATTCCTGATGTTGGGGCTGAAATTGCCGAATTGGAAAAACAAAATTTAACAGCAGAGGAAAAGCAGGAGAAAAAAGCCGAAATTTACCGCATTTTTGCCATCGCTTCGGAACGCATTCACACTCTCAATCAATTATTGAAAGCATACACAATGTTTGAAAGGGACGTTGAATATGTTATTTTGGACAACAAAGTAAAAATTGTAGATGAGCAGACAGGACGTATTATGGAGGGTCGGCGTTACAGTGACGGTCTTCATCAAGCCATTGAAGCAAAGGAAAATGTAAAAGTAGAAGCCGCCACGCAAACCTATGCCACCATTACGTTGCAAAATTACTTCCGTATGTATCGCAAATTGGCGGGTATGACAGGAACCGCCGAAACAGAAGCGGGCGAGTTTTGGAATATATATAAATTGGACGTGGTTACCATTCCTACCAATCGACCTGTGATACGCGATGACAAAGAAGATTTGGTCTATCGGACAAAGAGAGAAAAATATGCGGCAATTGTGGATGAGATTATCAATTTGAACAAAGAAGGACGTCCTGTTTTGGTGGGAACAACGTCTGTTGAAACCTCCGAATTGATTAGCAAAATATTGACAGTGAGGCGAATAAAGCACAATGTTTTGAATGCTAAACTTCACAAAAAGGAAGCCGATATTGTAGCCGAAGCCGGTCAATTGGGAGCAGTTACTATTGCCACCAACATGGCAGGACGTGGAACGGACATCAAATTAGCCCCCAAGGTTCGGGAGTTGGGCGGTTTGGCGATTATTGGTACAGAAAGGCATGATTCGCGGCGTGTAGATAGGCAGTTACGCGGTCGTTCCGGTCGGCAAGGAGACCCCGGCAGTTCGCAATTTTTTGTTTCATTGGAAGATGATTTGATGCGACTTTTTGGCTCGGAACGCATTGCAAAAGTAATGGATAGATTTGGCTTTAAAGAAGGTGAAGTCATTCAGCACAGCATGATTACCAACTCCATAGAGCGTGCTCAAAAGAAAGTGGAAGAGAACAACTTTGGCATCCGAAAAAGGCTGTTGGAATATGATGATGTAATGAATAAACAGCGTGAAAGTATTTACAGCAAACGAAGAAATGCACTTTTTGGTGATAAATTGTCCATTGATATTGCCCAAATGTTTGAAAATGTTTGTTTAGATATAGTTGAAACGAATGTGGAAAATCGTGATTATGAGGGATTTATAACCAATTCTATTTTAACACTCGGCTATGAACCACAAATTGATGAGCAGACATTTTATCAACAAAAAAGTGAAATCATTGCGGCTCAAATGTATGAACAATCGCATGAAAATTATAAACAACGCATTTTAAAGATGTCAGAAAAAATGATGCCCATTATTCGCAGTGTAGAAGAAAATGAGGGACATCAATATCAAAATATAGCCATTCCGATTACAGACGGCAACAAAACATTACAAATTATTGCCAATATGAAGCGTTGTTTGGAAAGTGGAGCCAGAGAAGTGGCACTTACAATAGAGAAAAATCTTACTCTTTCCGTTATTGACAATGCGTGGAAAGAGCATTTGCGAGAAATGGATGAACTCAAACAGTCCGTCCAAAATGCAACTTATGAGCAAAAAGACCCTTTGGTTATCTATAAATTTGAGGGACATGATTTGTTTTATCAAATGTTAAACGGGATTTATAAAGAGGTGGTTTCATTTCTCAACAAGGGCAATATTCCGGTGCGAGAAGCGCAAAATGTACGAGAAGCACGTGTGCCTGTAAGTGATGCCAATAAATTGCGAACCGGACGTGAAGAAGTGGCTAATCAGCGTACTTCCGCCCCACAGCCAACACAACCTGTCAAAGTGGAAAAGAAAACAGGTAGAAATGAGCCTTGTCCATGCGGGAGTGGTAAAAAATATAAAAACTGTCACGGAAGAGGAGTGTAAACACTTGAAAATCAACTTATTATGAAATATTTTTTGTTCGTTTTTGTAATTTTTTTATCCGCTTATGCAAAAAGTCAAACGCTTTGTGATGATCCTTGCACACCTGATAATACCTGTTCGCCGAATGTAGAAAAAGGCGGTTATTGTCCTTATCCTGCGCCGGATGCAGTGGCGGGCGAATATTACGATGTTGTTTTGACTGTTGTTGCTCCAAAATCGGGCGAGCATAATGGAACAACAGTAAATGTGGATTGCATCGATATTATTGCTATTGAGGGGCTACCGGAAGGAATTGTTTGGTGCAAAAGTACGGATAAATATGTATATAACCAGCCCGGTTGCTTGCATTTGACAGGCATTCCTACTCAAATTGGCTCTTTTCCATTGATTGTCAAGGTAAAAGCGACCGTTTTAGGATTTATAAAAGTGCCTGTTGAGGATAAAACATTAACATTGAATGTCATCAAATCCGAATTACCTACTGTTGATTTTGAAGCGGATGCTGTTTTGTCGAAAGTGTTTGATACTGTGCATTTTACAAGTAATACAGACAATGGTGTAACTCATTGGGAGTGGAATTTTGAAAATGGAAATCCATCTATCAGCAATGCTACTCATCCGAGCGTGGTTTGGACTACACCCGGTCATTATACTGTTTCTTTGACGGTACATAATGCAAAAGGAGACAAAAAAATAGTCAAATATAACTATCTCAATATCAGTGATATAAATGAAAATTTAGCCCCTTTGTCGCAGATAAATGTGGCAAAAAGAACGGGTGTAATTGAGGAAATATTCACATTTTCAGACAGTTGCACTGCTGATGTTACACAATGGACTGATGTAGAGGATTATACAACACATCAAATATTCTGTAACGAAGGTTTTGGAGAAACTTCAAAGCAATATTTTTGGACATTTGAAGGAGGTACGCCTCTGCACAGTATAGAGCAGAGACCGAAGGTATATTGGGAAAAAGCAGGTATTTATTCTGTCTCTTTAGCGGTCAGCAATGCCAACGGAACAGATGAGTTATATTTATCTAACTACATGACTATCAAGAACATAGATAGGTTAAAAGTATATCCTAATCCTGCGGGTAATTTTATTGTTGTGGAGGACAAACATATTGAGCGGATAGATATTTTTTCGCCCAACGGAGCAATGATTTTTTCAACACAAAGCCATTCTACTCACAATGTAATAGAAACCGCCACCTTAGGCAAACAAACATTTTATTTTCTGAGAGTTACATACTCCAACGGCAACCAAATCAGCAGAATAATCCATTTGAAAAAAGAAAGAGAGTAAGACAATTAAAAATAAGGTTGATTTGAATATTGCCCTATGTTTTTTTTGCATTTTTGGGAGAAATTTGTTCTAAAATCAGTGTTTTTGCCCTGCAATCCCCCTGTCTGAACTGTGATTTTGAATGATTTTTTTGATTTTTATGATTATTTTAATCCTGTTAATCATATAAATCTTATGAAAATCGTGGTTCAGACAATACAAGTAAAGACGGAGCATGCACCGTCTCTACACTCTACACTCTATTCCCCCCAAATCTTTTTGTTTAATTCATTGATTTTCTGTTTATTAGGTACAAAACCTGTTTCTTTGGAATACATACCGCATTCTTCCACAGGAATGTAGCCTTCTTCACCTTGCCATTTACAAATGTAAGGATTGTAAGGGCATTTGGCGGGTTGAGAATAAATGTTGTTCGGGTCTTTGATAAAACAGCGACAATCGGTGCAAATGTGCCTAAATTCACAATCTTTGCACACATCAATTTTGTCTTTGCTGATATACCATAACTTTTTAAAATCCTCATTTTCAATAACTTGCATCAAAGTTGTATTTTTAATATTCCCAAAACTGCGACTCATGGCAGGACAATTTTTGATGTCGCCGTTCTCATCTATGCAAATTTTACGATTGAGGCAAGTGTTGTGGGCTTGGGATTC
>JAISTU010000138.1 GCA_031272415.1 Bacteroidales bacterium
AATCGCGACATCAATGAAGCCATAGAGATTTGCGAAGTGGCAGCCTACAGTGAGGAGGAGCAGCGACGTTATGAAAAGTACTGGGACAGAGTGCGTTATGAAAACACATTGTTGCATGAAAAATTTAGAGAGGGTGCAGAAGAAGGATTGAAAGAGGGAATAGAAAGAGGATTAGAAAAAGGACTAAAAAAAGGGAAAACAGAAGGTAAAAAAGAAGGTTTGGCTGAAGGTGAAAAGAAAAAAGAAACAGAATTTATTATAAATGCATACCAAAATGGTATTTCAATAGAGCAAATTGCAAAAATTGTCCAATTATCTGTTGAAAATATTACTGAAATTTTAAGGCAAAACGGAATAAATACATAAAATAAATTTGCGGAAATTTCATTCTCCTTTGCTTAAAAAAGTTGAGGATTAAGAGATTTTTTTTGCATTTTGGGAGAAAGATGTTCTAAAATCAGACAAAACTTTCAATTATTTTTCATCTCATTTTTACTACATAATTACACAAAACGGTGCTGTCTGAAAGCGAGGAAATTTGCAGGCGAAAAGAGTGTATAGGCAAAGAGTGTTTTTTTGAAATCTTTTTGTTTTGCAGTAAGTTGTTGTAAATGAGAAAGTTATAGTTTTTTGTAAAATAAGTGTCAAAATTTTGAAAAGTAGGTTGTTTATCTAATGTTCTATTTTTGCGTATGTTATTGATATATAGGATGATAGCCTCTTTTGTAGTTGAAAAAATAATTTTATTGCCGATAGTGGTGTAAAATTTCAAATGGGGTATTTTTTTGAACAATCCCCAGTCGGTGGCGATAAAATTATCTAAATTGATTTTTCCTATAGTGTATGCACCGATGCAAGTGGTATCTATAACATATTGATTATCAATATATTGTGTTTCTATGCATTGAAAAAGGTGAAATTCAGCCTCTTCAATATTTTCGCTCTCCAATGCGATGTATGGGTAGTGATTACTGTCGGTTGGTAATTCAAAAAAAGCCAATTGACGTGGGAGGAGCAATTTTGTAAAGTCTTCTCTATCATTGTTTTGCAGTTTTATTTGTGCGAGCATTTCGCAGTTTTTGGCATTGAGAACACAGACATTTTTTGCTCCCATAGGGATATATTGCAATATATCGCTTTTGTATTTACGGTGGGTAAAGAGAGAATAGAAACTTTTTTTTGCCACTTTGCCTCTTCCTGACGCTTGTATGGTGTTGGCATGGCGGTTGATAGATAAAATACTGTAAGTGAGGCAATTAAGTGGTGCTAAAAAAGTATCATCACCATCGGTTTGTAAAATTTTTGATTGAATGTAAGGGTTAAAATAGGAATGTTGTATAAAAAGAGAAAAATGTTGCTTTATATCTTGTTTTTCAAGGGAAATAAAAGCGGACTTAAAATCCTTTTGTTTACTGTTTAAATTATTGATAGACAATCTAATAACATATTCTTCAAAGGCAAAAACGAGTACTCCTTCTTTTTTGTAGCAAAAAAAATTGTTTTGTGAAGTTTTTTTAGCATAGATTTGTGTGTTATTGTATTGAAAATCAATAAATTGTGTATCTTTTTGCAAATATTCCCAAAAGCGTTCTAAATAATGATTTTGCATTTTGTCGGTTTGCAGTATCATTAAGGGAGAATAGCCTTTTTGTGTAGCAATCCATGCAATAGAAAGTGTAGATTTCTTTTTAAAGTTTTGATTATCAATCACTTTATTTGTTTTTTGCAAAAGGGAAGTTATTTTTTCTGTATTTTTATTATCAAAAAGCAGGTTTAATAAATCGGATTTTCGCTCTGCTAACAGCGTGATTTCCAATGTGTTAGAAGATTTTAACACAAAAGCCGTATTTTTGGGGAGTACCTCACAAAAATCGGTTTGAGGTGTTTTTAAAAATTGATAGGCTTTAAAAGTAAGCACAAAAATTGCAAAAATGAGTAAAATAATTATAAAAATCGTAAAAATGCGAATGAATTGTCTTTTTTTCATAAATTAAGTGTCATTTGTTTGGGTAATAAGCAAAAAGAGAGGCGGTGCAGGGGGGTAATTCCGTATTTTTTGATAGCATTTCGGTGGAGTAGGGTAGGGTAGCCCATATTTTTTTCCCATCCGTACTGTGGATATTGCTTTGCCAATTCAAGCATATAGTCGTCTCTGTACGTTTTTGCCAAAATGGATGCCGCAGCGATAGAAAGATATTTTGCATCTCCTTTTATAATGCAGGTAAAGTCTATATTGCTTTGATTTTCAAAACGATTGCCATCAATGAGCAAATGTTGAGGTTGAATTTTTAATTTTTCAACTGCCAAATTCATTGCTTTAAAAGAGGCTTTGAGAATGTTAATTTGGTCAATTTCTTGTGGAGAAACGCTTTCCACTGCCCACGCAATTGCTTGTTTTTCAATAACTTCTCTTAAAATTCTTCTTTCTTTGTCGCTCAATGCTTTGCTGTCATTGATAGCAGGATGTTGAAAATCAGTAGGCAAAATTACTGCCGCCGCAAAAACAGCACCTGCCAAGCAACCTCTGCCTGCCTCGTCGCAACCCGCTTCTATACAATTCTCTCTATATGAGGATTTTAACATATTTTTTTTCTTATCCATGAATGAAATTATAGTAACACGATGTGAAAAAAATGCTCATTGCTATCAACTCCCACCATGGTTTGGAACGTTCTAATGCAACTGCTAAACCGATTGATAAACAGGAAAGTGCAATCGACGAATACAACTCCGTTTTGGTAAAAATGAGAGCACATGTAGCCGTTAGTAAGAGCATGAAAATGAGTAAATTATACTTTCTTCTTAAATTGATGGCTACATTTCTCGCTTTTTTATAAATTTTGTAAATAGCAAACAAAATAAACACAATGATAGGTATGCCAATAAAAATAAATTCAATTGAAAAATCAAATCGCAATTGAAAATTAGTGAAACTGTTGCGTAAAACGTCCGTATATTGCCAAATAATATCGTAAGTATCTGTTAAATAGATAATTGCAAGCGAATATATGTATACCGCCACAAAGCCCACCAATGGCAACAAAAAAAATCGAAATTTGTAAGTCCTTGCTATTATATAATTGATGTAAGTGAGCAACAAAAGGACTATAAGCGGAAAATAAAACAGCGATAAAATGCCCACCCAAGCACCAAAGGTGAGCATTCTGTACGGCTGTCGTTTGGGATTGTTGAAATGCTCGTCATCTTGAAAAGTGAAAATCCTTAAAGCAAGTGTAAATAAAAATAAAAATACAACTAATTGATTTTCAACATTTAAAAAAGTGGGCAATGTAACCGAAAAGAACAGCCACAACATCAATGCCAAATTATTACGGATGATTGTTAAACCAAATCGCTTGCTTAACATATTGCATAAAAACGCATTGCATATCAACAAAATAAGGACAATTATGTTTGCAATCAAAGAAGAGTAGGGTAGGGGAGTGATGGGCTTAAAAAACCAGAATAAACTCACCTCTTGTCCTTTGTAAAACACGTATAAACAGGAAGTTACAAAAAATAGACAAATATAAAAAATATGTCTGTAATTTGTTTTTGAGGCTGTTTTTTGTTGATGTATCATAAAGCGTTCATATTTAGTTTAACTCTCTCATTATCAATGTATAACTCTGCATTACCACCTAAAATTAAGGCTCTGTTATCTTCAATGTGTCCGGCAGGAAAATCAAAGCAAACAGGATAATTGTAAGTTTGTACATGTTCCCAAATAATTTCCTTTGCGGTTTTGCCAAAAGGGATGGCGTTGTCGTGCATATCCGTCATGCCGCCGACAACCAGACCTGCCAAATGTGCCAATTTTCCACTGCGTGCAAGGGCGGTCATCATGCGGTCAATGTGGTATAAATATTCGTCTAAATCTTCAATAAACAGTATTTTACCTGCGGTTTGGACATCCGACACTGAACCGAGCAAAGAATACAAAACGGACAAATTGCCCCCCAATAATCTTCCTTTTGCATAACCTGCTCTGTTTGAGGGATTTGCAGGTAGATTGTAACTAATTTTTCCATTTTGTAATACTTCTAAAAAAGTGGTAACGCTTGCATTTTTTGCATTTTCGGGCATTATTTTTGTCGGCATTGTGCAATGTAATGACGGCATTTTCAACACATTGTTGATATGTGAGTGCAAAACAGTTATATCACTAAATCCGCACAGCCATTTTGGGTGTTTTTGGAAAGTAGAAAATTTGAGTTTGTCAATCAATCGCAAACAGCCGTAACCTCCTTTGGCACAGAGAATTGCACTCGCTTTTGTATCATCTAAAGCCGTTTGTAAATCCGATAAACGTTGCTCATCAGTACCTGAATATTGATGAAAACTGCCGTAAAGATGTTCTCCCTCAATTACATTAAATCCTTGATTTTTAAGCAATTCTATACAGAATCGGATGTCATTAGGACTTACTTTTCTTGCAGGTGCTACAATATAAATTCGGCTGCCGTTTTGCAAAATCATTGTTTTTTATGTTCAAATCAAATTAAGGTTCGTACAAAGCGCCACTGACGGAATCTCTGGAAGCACCTGTTACTGATGACAATACATTCGGAATTTGGTATACCCGCAAACAGCCCAAAAATGCAAAAATAATCGCCTCTTTAAAGTCAATAATTGTTTTTTCAGGTACAACTATTTCCAGCTGATTGCAAACGGAAGTCAATCTTTCCATTAAGAAGGCATTTTTTGCTCCACCGCCGGTAACAAGCATTTTGCCGGAAGCATCAGGAATGGCATTACGTATCTGATAAACAATGTGTTCGGTAACGGTTGCCATTTTATCTCTCATTGCACCTTTATTTCTTTGCACGATAGGAAAAAACTTTTCTGCAAACCATTCTGCCCCCAAAGATTTGTGTCCTTTTAGACTGTAATAATATATTGAATCCAAATTTTTTAACAAATTAGGGAGTACTTGCCCACTTTTTGCTATTTTGCCATCTGCGTCAAATTCTCTGGACATCAAATTGGCAAGCAAATTGAGCACCATATTACATATAACTATGTCAAAACCAACTCTTTTGCCATCTTTTTGATAAGAAATATTGGCAACGCCACCCAAATTGAGGCAATAGTCGTACTCAGAGAACAAAAGTTCATCTCCAATGGGCACTAATGGTGCCCCTTCACCGCCTAAAGCAACATCTATTGACCTAAAATCGCAAATAACAGGCGTCCCACATAAGGCGGCAAGAATTGCACCATTTCCAATTTGAACGGTCATGCCCGCAGTAGGCTGATGAAAAATTGTATGTCCATGCGAAGCAATGTAGTCCGGCTTAATCTGAAATTCAGCCTTAAAAGAATTGACCGTTTTTGCTAAAAAATTAGTATAATCAATATCTAATGCCTGGAACGCTTTGGAGGCGCAAAAATGTGCATCAATAAACCTTTTTTTCCATGCTTTGGCGTAATAATAAGTTTTTGCGGCTATAAGTTCATAACTCCATTTGCCTCTTTTGCATTCAAAATCACAGCAGGCAACATCTATACCATCGGCGGAAGTGCCTGACATCAATCCTATAACTCGTGTTTTAACAACTCTTTTCATTGGTTAATATATTTAAAAATTGTTCCATTTTCATTCCATTGGAGCCTTTGAGCAATACAGTAGCATCTTTTGGCAAGTGCAAGCGTAAGGCTTCCGTTAATTTTTCTTTGCTGTCATATTTCCATTCGGCGGGGGCATCGGTAGCACAAAAATGTTCTCCCAATAAATAAATTTGTTGCATGCCCATGGAACGCAGTAAATTTACCACCGTTTGGTGTTCTGCAATTGATTTATCCCCTAATTCAAACATGTCGCCCAAAATACATACTTTTGTTTGAGCATCAATCTCTTTCAAGTTTAAAATAGCACTTTGCATACTGGTCGGATTAGCATTATATGCATCAACAATAATGAGCCTTCCATTGGATTGAATGACCTCAGAGCGGTGATTATCAGGTTTATAATTCTCTAATGCTGCTTTAATGTTCTCAAAATCAACATTAAAATATTCTCCTATCGCATAAGATGCCATCAAATTGTCAAAATTATAATTGCCTGCTAATTGAGTATGAATGGTTTGATTGTACTTTGGAATGGTAACATTGAGATAAAAACTACCCTTTTGAAACTGTCCGCTGTAATTGCCGTCCAAACCGTAAGTAACTCTGTCGCAGTTGGTACTGAGGCTCATTAACAAACTATCTGATGAATTGACAAAAATAGACCCATGCTTTCTTCTAATTGCATGATAAAGAGCAACTTTTGTGTTAATAATATTTTCCATTAAACCAAAACCTTCCAAATGTGCTTTGCCGATATTGGTGATAAGCCCGTATTCAGGGGCAACAATTTTGCACAAAGTAGCAATCTCTCCTGTATGATTGGCACCCATTTCAATGACAAGCATTTGGGCTTCTTTGGGATTTACATTTAACAATGTCAAGGGTACTCCGATATGATTGTTAAGATTTCCTTGTGTGGAAAAGACCTTGTATTTTGTAGATAATACGCTGTGTATGAGTTCTTTAGTTGTTGTTTTGCCATTTGTTCCTGTAATGGCGATAACGGGTACTCTTATTTGAGTACGGTGCATTGCCGCCACCAATTGCAGTGCCAGCAAAACATCTTCTACCACTAAACAATTTCTTTTGTGTGAATAGACTTTGCTTTCAGTAACTACCATTGCTGCCCCGTTCCTCAATGCCACATCTGCAAATTGATTGCCATTGTAATGCTTACCTTTGAGGCAAAAAAACACACAATTTTTTACCATTGTTCGCGTATCTGTGCAAACGACCGGATTGTTAAGATACGTATTATATATAAGATTTATATTTCTCATCTTTGAAATTACGTAATAATTCTCATATTATTGTATAAATGCTAAAAAAATTAAAGGCTGTTGGGGTGCAACAGCCTTTAAAAATTATCAAATGTTTTCTTTAGTATCTATCGTTGTTACGATATCCTCTGTTGGACTTATTGCCTCCAAATTGCCGATTGTTGGAACGACCACGGTCTTCCGTTTTCGGACGGGCAACAGCCACATTAATAATTTTATCGTCAAAAGTAGCGCCGTGCAGTGCGTCTATCGCCTTTTGACCATCGGTATCATTCATTTCGACAAATCCAAAACCGCGTGATTGACCGGTATATTTGTCGTTGATAACCTTCGCAGAGAATACGTTACCATATTCTTCAAATGCACTTCTTAAATCCCCATCATTTGTGTTGGAACTTAAGTTTGAAACAAAAATGTTCATAAAAATATAACTGTGTTAAAAAATTAAAACTCTACTCCAAAAAACTATAAAGTAGAGCGTTTTACAAAGATACACAAATTTTTGAATAAAAATTAAAAATGCAAAAAAAAAAAAAAAAAAAAATTTATAGACAACGGCATACCCTGTCAAAAAATAGTTGAGTGTTGAAAGTGATTTTTATCCAATTTTACAACGTTTTTATCCCAAAATGCAAAAAAATCTATTCTTCTTTTTTCGGCGAATACACCCAGTCTTTCACATTTCTCATTTTATTATCCATTTCTACGCCGATTTTGAAAACTTTTTTATCGGAGAGATTAAATTTACCTGCATAATCTTTATTATCAATCTGTTGTAGAGCATTTTCAGCAGTACCATTGCCGTCCATTTTGAACTCAAAAATAAAAATTTTATCTTTAAATTCAACCACTGCATCGGGACGACCAACTGCATAATGTGGCTCGACTGTAATTCTTTGTCCCATGAGTGCAAAAAGAATGTAAAATACTGTCTGATAATGCTTTTCGGTCTTATTTTCAAGGTCATAACTAAATCCTGAAAAGAACAC
>JAISTU010000174.1 GCA_031272415.1 Bacteroidales bacterium
AATTCTGGTAATTTCATTATCAATCATTTATAATTTAACAACACCCCTAATTAAGGGTATTACAAAGATACACAAAAAAATGATATAATTGTTATTTTTCTTGTTTTTTGTTATTTTAGGGTCTGATAACATACCTAAATTGAGCGGAGTTAGGGATTAACAAAAAAATAAGGGTAATGGTGGCGGTGTTTTTTACTACTAAGGGTGCTTTAATAAATAAGGGGGGTGTTTTATAAAAATCTTAAATAATCACACAAATCATTCAAAATCACAGTTCAGACTGAAAATGTTCAAATTTTAGAACGTTTTTATCCCAAAATGCAAAAAAAACAATTCTCAATTCTCCATTTTCAATTCTCCATTAAAAAAAGCCGTTTTTTTTTCGGAGTAGGGGCAAAGCATGCTTTGCCCAAATTAGGGTGTAGAGATTTTTTTTTTGCATTTTTGCATAAAAACGTTCTAAAAAATGAAAATTAACTTTTTCACCCTGTACCCTCTTCTGGCAAGGCATACCTTTCCCCTACAATTGATTTTTTAATTGAAGAATACTTTTATCTAATCACTGTTATTATTCCTACGTATTCATGCAAATCATTTTTCATATCTTGTACTTCAATTCGGTAGGTATAGGTTGTGCCGGATTGGACAAATTTTCCGTTTACTGTGCCGTCCCATGCTTGTTGTGGGTCGTGGGTTTGAAAAATGGCACTACCCCAGCGGTCAAAAACAGTTAATGTATAATTATTTTGCGAATATTCAGTCATAATGGGTTTCCATGTATCATTTAGTCCGTCTCCGTTGGGGGTAAATGAGTTCGGAATATATACAACCATTTCTTCGTAAGTATGTATAATTTTGCTGACGGTATCTGTGCAGCCGTTAGTATCTGTTACCAATAAAAAGATTACATATTCACCTTTTGTGGGATAATTGTAGTAAATCATTCTTGTTTTTCCGTCAGTTTGTCCTGTATTTCCGTCCCCAAAATCCCAATCGCCTTGCATGATACTGCCTTTTGAGGTTTCTGTCAATGCAAATGAGGTTGAAGTCGGAATGGAGTAAGAGGAGGTGATAAAATCGGCATCAGGTCCGGCAATATAAGGCACGTAAAAAGACGTGTCTAACAGGCAAAAAGTATCTTTTACACGCACAAAATAAGTTGAATTGCCTTTGAGATGACTATTTATAGAGTCAAAAGGAATAAGGTGTATATCTATGCTGTCGCCCCAGCCAAATTCGAGTGATTCAGGCATGCCGCTTTTGGCAAAAATGATAATTTGACCGTCCGTTCTGTTGCAAGTTTCGGGTGTAACTTTTGCCGTCAAAGATATGGGCGGATAATAACCTACTTCAATAGATGTATCTATTTGACAATCATTGCTATCGGTAACATAAATGGTATAAATACCTGATTTTAAATTACTTAACAATCTTGTAGCGGTAGAATCTTCGGTAGGTTCCCATCTAAAAGTCAATGGATAGGCGGGATTTTCAACAGAAATTTTGATGTTTCCATTGGCTAATTCGCACCTTTCAAAGGCAACACTATTGACAACAATGTAAGGTTTAGGGATGGCAAAAATAGTATCCCACGACTCTGCTACACAGCCTTTTGTGTTAATATCGGGCGGTTGTGTAGAGGAAGGCGGTTGTGCGGTGTAATAATTGTTATCAATAATTTTTGTGTAGTAAATACCTGTATCTAAATTATTTATTGCATTTCCTGTAAAAAATGTATCCAAAGAGGTGGTGATAAATGAATAAGGTGCTGTGCCTCCGATAGCATAAAAGCGTATTCTACCGTTGGGGTTTCCGCAAGTGGCGGAGTCTGCAATCATGCGTGGCTTTAATGAGTCGGGCTGCAAAATTTCTATGGTGTCTCTGATTTCGCAACTATTGGCATCAATGCCGTAAAAATAATACTTTCCTGCCGGCAATCTGTTAATTACAATGCCTGAGGCTGCCGGCAAAGAGAGCGAATCTGTACCATCGTAGGCAAAATTAGGCAAAGTCCAATTGGCTTGTTGATAAGGAAACGCACCGCCGGTTATGGCAGATTGTACAAACCTGCCGTCTCTGCCTCCATAACAACTTACATGGGTCATCGTAACATTCATAATCGGTTTTAAAGGCGTAACTATGTGAGTATCAAATACTATACATCCAAATTCGTTTTCCGCCTCTAAAATGTATGTCCCCGGCTGTATGATTTGTAAAACGCTGTCATTGACAATAGTAGCACCTGTTGAGGGGTCAAAATGCCATTGAAAACGGGTAATTGTTGTTCTTTTTGCATGACCTCTCAAAGTATCTATATTTCCTGCACACAATTGTACAGTTCCTTCCACTTCGGCACGCGGAGAAGGATAAATTCTTATGTAATTTGTTGATAATGCGTCAGATGTATCAGAGCAGCTATTTTTAGCCATCACTTGCAGACGTACCAAATAAGTGGTCGGTGTATCAGGGTCCGGAAAATGGACTGTAAAAATACTGTCGCTCGATTCGCCTATTTCGTTGGGCAATCCATGTATATGCCATTCCACGTACTCCTTATCGCTGTTAAAGACTCGCGATAAATCTACAAAAGAGGCAACACGTGAGCAAGTGTCATATTTATTTATCAACATAGGGTCATCTGTTTGTCCGGGTTTTGCATAGAAAAAACTTGCGTCAATGGTAGTTCTTTTGATTTCCGTTTGGATGGTAGCCCCGCAAGAAGGCGATAATTTGGACGTCATAACGCAAGTAAATATTTCGGCATCCCACGGATTGGGGACTGAAATTTGGCGTGTATAAAGGTGCCAATTGGGGTCAGAAGAGCGTGACCATGTGTAGGTAGCAAAGCCCTCCGGCGCCGACATACGGGCTGCACTTTGTCCTTCGCAAAAGGTTAATTCAATCTGCATAGGCTGACATTTGCAAACAATGTATGCGTAAGAAATATCGGGTCCTATGGTGCAATTTCTATCAAAAAATCGAATTTTTACCGTATTGCCTATCATTGAGGTCAAATTGTAAGCAATTACTGTCCAATCATAAATATTGTAAGGTCCGCAACAAGCATGCAAAGTAGGCACATCTTCGCATAAAATAGTCAAAACATCTGCATAACCGGCTGTAAAATTATTGTGATGACAAGGTAAATTTACAAGTTCATTGCCGGCAGAATCCAAAATATCCATGGAAAAGTAGGGCTGAATTTCGTAAGGATGTCCAAAATCTTGCAAAACTTCTGCAAAATATATCAACAAAAGATTGGTATTGCTGTCAACGTAAAGCGTATATTCCACAGCATCAGCGTCTTGTGTGGCAGGATTATAATTGCCTAATTTGAGTGAATACATAAATCCGTCAGGCACTTTTTTCAAAAGAGGACACAATTCATCATACAATTCATTGCTTGACATCAATTGACTCAAACTCAATACAACATGATTATCAGGCATCGGCATAACCGGAAATACAGGTGTATTTTGGTTCTGTACAGCCGTTGAATTGCCATGAAAACATTGCCAATTGGACAGATTACCATAACTAAAATCAATATTTGGACATTGTGCCTGCGTAGCCAACATCCAGCCTACTGTAAATGCAATTATTGCTATTAAAAACCTTGCCGTTTTCATCTTTTTATTGTTTTAACTGTTATAAAATTCTTTTATCTATCTACATGATATGCAAAGATACACTTTTGTTGCCTACAAAATTATTTTTTTTTGAATTTTCCTCTTTGACCGTTTTTATAATTTATTGATAATCAAATGAATACAATAAAATTAAAAATAAAATATTTTTTGATTGAAAAATACACACAATAAAAGAGGCAAATTTACGTTATAATGATATTAGAAAAAAATAAATTATTTGAATTATTATTAAAAAAAAATTAAAAATCAGTTGTTTTATGAACAAAAAAGTTATAAAAATGATGTTAGTAGGTGCTGTAATTTGCACCGCAGGAAGTAGTAGTTATGCACAAACAGTTTGGCAATTTAAGAGAAAAATTTGTAAAAGAATAAAAAAATAATAAAAATAAAACTATGGATAAATTGAAAAAAGCGTTGTTAGTGGGTCTCCTTTTGGGCTGTATATTGGCTCAATCGTGGGGACAAGACGTGATTGTTACCTATAAATCGGGGAAAATCAATGCAAAAGTGATAAGTGTTGACAACATTCAGGTCAAATACAAACTTTTTGCACAACAAGATGGGGCAGAATACACTATTCCAAAGTCAGATGTTGTAACTATTTTGTATGAAAATGGAGTTGTAGATATACTTGTTGCACAAGTGCCGATTGGGGAGCGAAATTTTAATGCGTTGGCAGGAGTACCGATTGTTAAAAGGGGCAGTGATTTTTGCTTTGAGGGTACCAATATCAGCATGAGCAAATGGGATTATAAGGATTTTTTAGAAATAAATTGTCCGCAAGCCTATCAAATTTACAAAAAGGGTCGTATTTTGAACACATTTGGTATAATTTGCACGGCTATTGGCGGTGTAATGTTGTTGGCAGGTTTGCCTTTGACTTGTGAATCGCTCAATACATGGAATACATATAAACCAATAACTTACGGCTCACAGGCGGAGTTATATCATCAATATTCCACCGGTGTTGGTTTGTCGATTGCAGGGGCTGTGCTTGCCGGCGGAGGTGTTTCAATGCTGTCATTTGGCATCAAAATGAAACGGCATACTTCGCTTGATTTTTACAACAATAATTGTACGGTCAAAAAAACGGCTGCATTGAATATAGGATTTCAAGGAAATGCGGTCAATTTGAAACTTACATTTTAAAAATAGATAAAAAAATTGATTATTAAACATTTAAGAATAGATAGAGATATGCAAAAAAAATGTTCATCAACAATAATTATTGTCGCATTGTTGCTTTGTGCAGGCATGTTTACTTTACCGTCTTGCATAAAACCACCGCAGGAAGCACCGGATACTTTAGACGGAAAATGGCTTTATGGCAATGAATATTCGTGGAAATATTCTCCTGTTGTATATAATGAGGATGCTTTTTCGATAAATATTGCCGACTCGGTAGGTACATTTGACGACATTAAAGCAGGTCAATGGTTAGGCGCCTTAATTGCAGACAAAATTAAATACGGCGACCCTTATCTGAAAAACATTAAGAAAATAAACAGTTCTACATGGACTTGCGATGTTTTGCAAATTATTCACAATGACACAGATGCCAATCAATCCATTATCAGATGGAGCAAAGCATCTATCAGCATGGGAGACTTTTATTATAGAGCAAATAAAAGGAGTAAAAACAGCATGATAGAGATATATGTAAGCGACACATTACCAAGTGGTTATCATGCTTATGATAATTATGCCACGTTCTCGCGAATGTTGCCTCAATAAAATCAAATAGAGTGAAAAATTTTAGCAATAGGTATATCTTTCTGTATATCACTGTTTTAGTAATGATTGTGGCAGTTGTGTTAGCCATTGCAGCCACAAGTCTTAAACCGCGTCAAGATGCCAATAGAGCCAAAGAAACCATAATTCAAATTATGGAAGTTGCCGGTTATAAAGATTTTAAAGGTGATATTTTAAATAAATACAAGCAGGTTGCCAAAGAAATTCAACTGCCTCAAAGCGAAGGTGAGGATTCTTTAAAAGTGATAGAAGTTACTGCCCCTGACGGCAAAACAGAATACATTTTGTCCCTGCACGGAAAAGGTTTATGGGGGGCTATTTGGGGCTATATTTGTTTTGCCGATGACGGTAATACAATCAATGGAACTGTTTTTGCTCACAAAAGCGAAACACCCGGTCTGGGAGCAGAAATTGCAACTCCAAAATTTGAAAATTCATTTATTGGGAAAACGATTTTTGACGAAAATGGTGATTTTGTGTCCGTTAGAGTGGTCAAAGGCGGTGTAGCGGCGTCCAATATTTCACCGCAACACGGTGTAGATGCCATTTCGGGGGGCACAATTACCAGCAATGGAGTGGATAAAATGTTGTTTAATTGCCTGCAAGTCTACGTTCCTTTTTTGAAAAATTTGCAAAATAAACAATTTTCAACCCATTGAGTCGTTAATCAAATTTTACGATTGAGTATGTGTTTAAACAGATTGATATTAGGAGATTGCATAGAAGTACTAAAAACTATCGAACCCAACAGCGTGGATTTGATTTATCTTGACCCGCCGTTTTTCTCGGAACGAAATTATGAGGTAATTTGGGGTGATGAAGGTGAAATTCGCTCATTTAAAGATAGATGGGCAGGAGGCATTGACCATTATATAGCGTGGCTGAAAGAAAGGGTAGAAAAAATGTACGATATTTTGAAACCCGAAGGAAGTATATTGTTACATTGCGATTGGCACGCTAACGCCTATATCAGAGTGCTGATTTTAGACAAATTATTCAACAAAAATTTGAGAAATGAAATTATTTGGGGATACAAACGTCCTTCAGCACCCAATCAAAGGCAATTACCCCGATTACATGACACCATTTTTTGGTACTCAAAATCAAAAGATAAATGGACTTTTAACGGCGATGCTGTTCGTGTTCCTTATGCGGATAGCAGTGTTGCACGGGCAGGTTATGCCGCAAATGTCAGCAAAATGACCAAAGGCGGAACGGTAGAATTAAAAGAAGGAGGAAAATATCCCGAAGATTGGTGGGACATTCCAATGTTAAAAGGCAATGCTAAAGAAGCCATCGGCTACCCAACGCAAAAACCATACGCTTTGTTGGAACGGTTAATCAAAATGGCGAGTAATGAGGGAGATGTGGTGTTAGACCCTTTTATGGGCGGGGGCACTACTATTGCCGTTGCCGATAAATTGAACCGAAAATGGATTGGTATTGACCAAAGTGTGCAGGCAGTGAAAGTTACAGAATTACGATTGCAGGCACAAACTGACTTATTTACAAGCGTTTATACCAATTCTTATACTTTGCAACTGCATAAATACGATTATGATACACTTTTTCATCAAGAGCCGCATGATTTTGAAACATGGATTATCGGTCAATATGGCGGTGTGGCACAAAATCGCAAAGGTGGCGACAAAGGTGTGGACGGCAGAACCAATGAAGGAGTACCTATTCAGGTAAAACAACAAGAAAATGTACCCCGCGCTGAAATAGATAAATTTCTCACCGCCGCCAAGCGTTATGATGCAACAATGTTTGAGAAAAATAAGCAAAACAAACAGCCTGTGGGTTATTTTATCGCTTTTTCATTTGGAAAAGGTGCCGTTCAGGAAGTTGCCCGACTGAAAAATGAGGAAAATACTATCATTCAATTGATTACGGTAGATGAAATTATTCCTGTTTCCAAAAAACCGAACATAATGGTTGAAATTGACGAATTGTCAAGGAAATCTGACGGCACGCGTGAAATTTCATTTATTGCCACAGCCAAAAGTGATGTAGGGATTGAATTTTACTCGTGGGATTTCAATTATGATGAAAGTAAAGGTTTTAAGGCGCAGGTAATCAGAGACAAAACCGGAAAACAGAGTCGCGAAATGCCCGCCGGAATTTATCATGTTGCCATTAAAGCAGTAGATAATAACGGCTTGGAGAGCGTGGAAATAATTAAATTAAAAGTAAACGGAGTTATTGAAAGACAATAGATTATGAGTGGAGGATTGTATTCGATGGAAGGGCGGGATTTTGACCGCACATTAGATTTAAAAAAAGTAAAACCTTATGGCGACACTATTAATGACGGCAAAACGCAAATCAGTTTTACGTTGCCTGTGCCGTGCAATGATGAAGCCATAGAAGCCGCAAAACAATTGTTAAAAAAAATGGGATTTGAAAACCCGCAAGTTGTTTTTTATAAAGAACTCAACGAGGGATTTACATTTTTTAATTGTTACGGAAATTGTTCATATACAGTGGATTACACAAAAATTCATGTCCCCAAAGTAGAATCGCAAACTATGGACATGCACCAATGCGATGATTTTATAAAAGAACATATCGGTCGCAAAATCATTGTAATAGGGGCAAGCACAGGAACGGATGCACATACGGTTGGGATTGACGCCATTATGAACATGAAAGGTTATGCAGGACATTATGGTTTAGAGCGTTATGAAATGTTTGAGGCTCTCAATATGGGGTCGCAAGTTTCCAATGAGGATTTTATTTCCAAAGCAGTGGAACTGAACGCAGACGCATTGCTTGTTTCTCAAACGGTTACGCAAAAAGATGTTCATATTCAAAACATGGTCAATTTGGTAGAATTATTGGAGGCAGAGGGATTGCGTAAAAAGGTAATTCTTATTTGTGGCGGTCCGCGTATTAGTCATGAATTAGCCAAAGAATTAGGTTATGATGCCGGCTTTTCAATGAATTCTTATGCAGATGATGTTGCCTCTTATATTGCCCAAGAATTAGACAGAAGACGCAATGGTTAAAATTTTTAATTTTTAATTTTTATTTGATAAAAAAGTGTATCTTTGTATTTTAGATTTTCAACAAATTAGAGATTAAGTAAAAAAAATTAAAATCAATATAGTAATGGCAAAAGGAACCATAGTAATAGACACTGAAAAGTGTAAAGGGTGTGCTGTTTGTACGACAGGTTGTCCTGCAAACGTGATCGCATTATCAAAAAAAGTAAACAGTAAAGGATACAATTACCTTGAGATGCAAAATGATGCATGTATAGGGTGTGCCAATTGTGCAATATTGTGTCCTGACGGAGTAATAACAGTTTATAGGGAAAAATAACGAAAAAGGAAGTAAACAATGAAGGAATTAAGATTGATGAAAGGAAATGAGGCGGTAGCAGAGGCTGCTATACGTTTCGGTGTGGATGGTTATTTTGGCTATCCTATTACGCCACAGTCGGAAATTTTAGAGCATTTAATGGCAGAAAATCCCTATCCTAAAACAGGAATGGTGGTTTTACAAGCAGAAAGTGAAGTCGCTTCTATCAATATGGTATATGGTGGTGCTGCTTGCGGAAAAAGGGTAATGACTACCTCTTCTTCACCGGGGATTAGCCTCATGCAAGAGGGATTGTCTTATATTGCCGGTGCGGAATTGCCTTGTTTGGTGGTAAATGTAGTGCGTGGAGGTCCCGGTTTAGGTACCATTCAGCCTTCACAAGCGGATTATTTTCAATCTACAAAAGGAGGCGGTCATGGGGATTACAGATTGATTGTATTGGCGCCCTCTTCGGTGCAGGAAATGTACGATTTTGTAGGCTTAGGATTTGATTTAGCATTCAAATATCGCAATCCTGCTATGTTGCTCGCAGACGGAGTAATTGGACAGGTAATGGAAAAAGTAGAAGTTGACGATTATAAACCCAGATGGACAGATGAATACATTAAAAAGAGTTTTCCGTGGGCGACTACCGGTAAAAATCCAAATCAACCACATGTTATTGTAACATCATTAGAATTGGATTCGGCACGACAAGAACAAGTTAATTTACGCATACAAGCCAAATATCGTGAATGTGAAAAGAATGATGTTCGTTTTGAGATGTTGCATTGTGATGATGCGGAATATATTTTTGTCGCATACGGTTCTTCGGCACGTATTTGTCAGAAAGCCATTGAAATGGGCAGAGAAAAAGGCATAAAAGTAGGTCTTTTGAGACCCATAACATTGTGGCCTTTCCCTACACAAATTTTAAGAGAATTGTCTTACAAAGTAAAAGGTATGTTGGCAGTAGAAATGAGTGCAGGACAAATGGTAGAAGATGTCATTTTGGCGACCGAAAACAGAATAAAAGTTGAACATTTTGGACGTTTTGGAGGCATCATACCTTCCCCACAAGAAGTTGTAACAGCATTAGAAACCAAAATTATAGGAGGAAAATAAAATGAACGAAAGCATAATCAAACCTGAAAATTTAGTTTATAGAAGAACACCCGTATTAACGGATAATGTAATGCACTATTGTCCGGGTTGCGGGCATGGCACCATTCATCGTCTCATTGCAGAAGTGATAGAAGAGATGGGCATACAGGAACAAACTATTGGCGTGGCACCGGTAGGATGTAGTGTGTTGGCATACAATTATTTAGATGTTGATATACAAGAGGCTGCCCACGGGCGTGCTCCCGCTTTGGCAACAGGTATTAAGCGTTTAAAACCTGATTTTTTTGTATTTTCCTATCAAGGCGACGGCGACCTTGCCGCTATCGGAACGGCAGAGACCATACATGCGTGCAATCGTGGCGAAAATATTACAATGATATTTGTCAATAATGGTATTTACGGCATGACAGGTGGTCAAATGGCACCCACTACACTCGAAGGAATGAAAACATCTACTTCTCCTTATGGAAGAGATATAAAAATGATGGGTAATCCTCTCAAAATCACTGAATTATTGGCTCAATTGCCCGGCACTATTTACGTTACACGACAAGCAGTTTACAAACCTGCATTAGTGAGAAAATGTAAAACTGCCATCAGAAAAGCATTTGAAAATCAAAGGTTAAACAAAGGAACTTCTTTTGTTGAAGTGGTTTCCAACTGCAATTCAGGGTGGAAATTGCCTCCCGTTGAAGCCAATAAATGGTTGGAAGAGAATATGTTACCCATGTATCCTCTCGGTGATATAAAAGATGTTAAATAATTTAAAAAACTAATTACTAACGGATTAAAAGACAAAAGAATATGACTGAAGAAATAATCATAGCCGGTTTCGGCGGACAAGGCGTACTTTCAATGGGTAAAATTCTTGCCTATTCAGGAGTAATGCAAAACAAAGAAGTAAGTTGGATGCCAAGTTATGGACCCGAAATGCGGGGGGGCACCTCCAACGTAACAGTTATCATTAGCGATACGCGTATCAGTTCCCCTGTTTTATCATCATTTGATACCGCAATTATACTCAATCAGCAGTCGCTTGATAAATTTGAAAAAGCAGTCAAACCGGGAGGCATGTTGCTCTATGACCCTAACGGAATTACACATCATCCCACTCGCAAAGACATCAATATTTATCAGATAGCCGCTACCGACAAAGCAGCAGAAATTGGTATCGCTAAACTTTTTAATATGATTGTGCTGGGCGGTTTTCTTAAATATAAACCCATTGTAGCAGACGAATTTATTCACAAAGGACTTGAAAAATCTTTGCCTGCTCGCCACCACAAACTAATCCCCGATAACGAAAAAGCAATAAAAATTGGTATGGAAATCGTTAAACCATACCACGTTATATAAATGTTTTCATTGTCTAATTTAAACTTAGGGTTGTAATCTTTTCGGAATACAGCCCTTTTTTCAATTAAAAATTACTTAACATTTTTTTCTCAAAAAAAAGTGTACCTTTGCAAATGGTGAGGGTTTCGACCCGCGCCACCACAAAAGAGTTGATACTTTTATCAACTCTTTTGAGTTTTTATGCGTAATAATAATCCCCGTTATAACCTGCTTCTATGACAACAGCATCCCCTACTTTGATATTTTTTACTATCGGAACGCCTTGTAATGATTTCCAATTTTTAGGCACAACTATATTGCCGGTAT
>JAISTU010000026.1 GCA_031272415.1 Bacteroidales bacterium
AATCATACGAAAATCAAAGTTCAGACAATTTAATAATCCTGTTAATCATATAAATCTTATGAAAATCGTGGTTCAGACAATAAAGTAAAGACGTTGCGTGCATCGTCTCTACACTCTACACTCTACACTCTGCACACTGAAAAAAAGTGTATTTTTGTAAAAGAGTAAAAAAATTGAAAGAAATATTTAAGTTTATTATTTCTTATAAATAATTGAATATCAATTTATTATATAAAAATTTCGTTGTTTTAGGTCAAAAAAAAATACTTTTTGTTTTGTAAAAAACGCTTTTAAATGAAAAAAAAGTGTATCTTTGTAAATCACTTAAAAAAAATAAATTTTTAATAACATACTTTTTATGTACGCAATAGTAGAAATAGCAGGGCAACAATTTAAGGTTGAAAAAGACCAAAAAATCTTTGTTCACCGCCTGAAAGCTGAAGAAGGTAACAAAGTGGATTTTGATAGCGTAATGCTAACATCGGTTGATGAGAAAGTTAATGTAGGTACTCCTTACTTATCCGGTGCGAAAGTTACGGCTACCGTTTTATCCCACCTCAAAGGAGACAAGGTATTGGTGTTTAAAAAGAAAAGAAGAAAAGGATACCAAAAAATGAATGGACATCGTCAATATTTGACGCAAATTCAGATAGATGATATTCTTATTTAAATTTAAATTAACGGAATTAGTAACAAAAAAATTGAGAGAAAAAAATGGCACACAAGAAAGGAGTTGGTAGTTCTCAAAACGGACGCGAATCCGCAAGTAAAAGATTAGGTATTAAAATATTCGGCGGTCAAAAATGTATAGCAGGCAATATTTTGGTACGTCAAAGAGGTACTGTTCATTTTGCAGGTCAAAATGTAGGCATGGGAAAAGACCATACACTTTTTGCGCTCACAGACGGAGTAGTTTCTTTTAAAAAGAAATCAGGCGGAAAATCTTATATTTCCGTACTCCCTATGGCGGAAAAAGCAGAGGCATAAATCCTAAAAAGATAAAGAAACATAAAAAAATTTTTTTTTCATAATTATTATATTTGGGCTGTAAAAAAAGCAATTTAGGCTGTACGTTTTGGTAAAAGAATACGTATAAGTATAACTAGTTCAGAAAACTTTTTTACAGCCTTTTTTTGTAACTTTATTTTTTAAGTTCGGATTTTTATGCAAGGAATTTTCATGCGTACGCAATTGCTTGTAGGTGATGCAGTTATGAATACTATCAATGCTACAAAAGTAATTATTTTTGGTGTTGGCGGTGTGGGTAGTTGGTGTGCTGAAAGTTTAGTGCGGTCTGGGATAATTCATTTGACCATTGTGGATTCAGATAGAGTTTGCGTTACCAATGTTAATCGGCAATTGATGGCAACTTCGCAAACCGTTGGACAAGTCAAAACAGAAGCCTTAAAAAAACGCTTACTTGAAATCAATCCGTTAGCACAAATCACTGAAATTCAAGATATTTATCAAAAATCAAACTGCCATACTTTTCACTTACAAACGTATGATTACATCATTGACGCTATTGATAGTTTGGAGCATAAAGTACATCTTATACAATCGGCGACACAGACTAATGCGGTCTTTTTTTCATCTATGGGGGCGGCTCTCAAAATGGATGCAAGTAGAATTAAAGTGGCTGAATTTTGGAAAGTGCAGGGCTGTCCATTGGCGGCGGCATTGAGACGCAAACTCAAAAAAACTCAATTGCCCGCCAAAAAGTTTCTTTGTGTTTATTCCGATGAACTGTTGGAAAATAAGGGTGAAAATCTATCCTGCGGAACAAGTGCTTGCCTTTGTCCTAAATCAACTGTCGGACCCGGCAAAAGCGAACTGTTAAATCATGAATGGTGTACCTCAAAAGCCCAAATCAACGGCACAATGGCACACATAACCGCTATATTTGGCTTTATGTTGGCAGGATTGCTACTGGAAGATATTTATAAAAAAACAGTGTAAGAGTGAAGAGTGAAGATTTTTTTTTTGCATTTTTGCACCAAAGCGTTCTAAAATTGGACAAATTCTCAATTTTTTTAATTTTTAATTTTTAATTGATTTTTTTGTGTATCTTTGCAGAAAGTTTTTTTCATAGTTTGAAAAAGATATAAATTGTTTATAATCATATATTTACAAAGATAAAAGTTTTATGCGAAAAATACAAAATGCAATCATTAGTGTTTATAATAAAGATAAAATAGACCTTATCGCCAATGAATTAAAGGCTTTAGGGGTTGAAATTTTTTCTACCGGAGGAACTTACGATTACCTTCATAAAATTGGAATCAATGCCGTTGCAGTGGAACAATTGACAGGTTATCCGTCTATTTTTGGCGGACGTGTTAAAACATTGCACCCCACTGTTATGGGGGGCATTCTCTACAGGAGAGAAAATGAAGACGACGTCAAGGAGGCAAAAAAATACAAAATACCGCCCATAGATTTGGTGATAGTGGATTTGTACCCTTTTGAGGAAACATTGGCAAAAACAACTGTTGAGGCAGAAATTATTGAAAAAATTGACATCGGAGGTATTTCGCTCATCCGCGGGGCTGCCAAAAATTTTGCAGATGTAATTTGCGTTCCATCAAGAGATTACTATCAAAAGTTTTTAGATTTACTCAAATCAGGCAAAGGAGTTACCACTTTGGAAGATAGAAAGCGATTTGCGCGGCATTGTTTTGAGGTCAGTTCTTCTTATGACCGTTTGATTGCTGATTATTTTGCGGGCAGTATGCCGTTAAGATATGGTGAAAATCCACATCAAAAGGCTATCTATCACGGCGATATAAAAGAATGTTTTGAACAATTACATGGCAAAGAAATTTCATACAATAATTTGTTGGATATAGATGCTGCGGTGGCTTTGATTGCTGATTTTGAGACACCTACATTTGCGATTATCAAACATAATAACGCTTGCGGAGTAGCCACACGCCCGACTTTATTGGCGTCATGGAAAGATGCTTTGGCGGGCGACCCGGTGTCTGCATTTGGTGGCGTGTTGGTTTGCAATGAAATTGTTGATAAAAAGACTGCCGAAGAGGTCAATAAATTGTTTTTTGAAATTTTGATAGCCCCCGATTTTAAAGCGGACGCATTAGAGATTTTAAAGAGCAAAAAAAATCGTATTTTACTCAAACAGAAGGAGTTTGCTTTGCCTGCAAAACAACATCGCTCCCTACTTTTGGGAACAATTGAGCAAGAAAGAGATATATCTATTGAAAATACGGACACTCTGACTTATCCTACTGTTGCGCGCCCGTCTGTTAAGCAAATGGATGATTTATTTTATGCCAATTTGTTGGTTAAACATACCAAGTCCAATGCGATTGTATTGGTCAAAAATTGTCAATTGCTTGCCTCCGGTATGGGACAAACTTCGCGGGTAGATGCTCTCAAACATGCTATCGAAAAAGCAAAACAATTCAATATGAATTTAAGTGGTGCTGTGTTGGCTTCTGATGCGTTTTTTCCTTTCAAAGATTGTGTAGAAATTGCTGCAAAAGAAGGAATTACAGCCATTATACAGCCGGGAGGCTCCATACGTGATCAGGAGTCGGTAGAGGCTTGCGATAATGCAGGTATTGCTATGGTTTTCACAGGAATTAGACATTTTAAACATTAAAAAAATACAAAAAAATGGGGTTATTTTCATTTTTAACAAAAGAAATTGCAATAGATTTAGGCACCGCCAACACGTTGATAATTCACAACGATAAGGTGGTCATTGATGAGCCGTCTATTGTTGCAATTAATAGAGATACAGGTAAATTGATTGCCGTTGGGACTGACGCTTTGATGATGTACGGCAAAGCACCCGAAAATATTAAAGTAATTCGCCCGCTCAAAGATGGCGTTATTGCTGATTTTCAAGCGGCTGAGTTGATGCTCATTGAGTTTTTGAACATGATAAATGCACGACAAAAGTCGCTCTTTCCACCTACATTGAAAATGGTGGTTTGCATTCCCTCCGGCATTACGGAAGTGGAAGAGCGTGCTGTAAGAGACTCTTCCGAGCAAGCGGGTGCCAAAGAAGTGCGATTGATACACGAACCTATGGCTGCCGCAATCGGAATAGGATTGGACGTTTTGGCACCCAGTGGCAATATGGTAGTCGATATTGGCGGTGGTACAAGTGAAATTGCAGTTATCGCTTTGGGAGGTATTGTGAGCAATAAATCCGTCAAAACCGCAGGAGATGAGTTTAATGCTGATATTGAGGATTATATGCGTAGGGAACACAACCTTTCTATCGGTGAAAGAACTGCCGAACAAATAAAAATCAATGTAGGTGCGGCATTGGTAGATATTGACAATCCGCCTCCTCCCTACGAAGTAAGAGGCAGGGATTTATTGTCGGGAATACCACGTGCTATTTCGGTAACTCACCGCGAAATTGCGATTGCTTTAGATGCGTCAATTACGCAAATAGAAGTGGCGATTTTGAATGCTTTGGAGCATACTTTGCCTGAACTTTCTGCCGATATTTACACTGCCGGCATTTACCTTGCAGGAGGCGGTGCATTATTGAGAGGTTTGGACAAACGTATTCATTTGAAGACCAAATTGCCTGTCTTTGTAGCCGAAGATCCTCTCAAAGCGGTGGCAAGAGGTACGGCAATTGCGCTGAAAAATTTTGATAGATTTCCGTTCTTAAAGCGTTAAGAACCAACTAATTATCGAATTATGAATTGTGGATACCTTTTCTTTCTAATGTATATTTCTAAAAAGATAAATACAAATTTGGAAATTTGGATTCCATTTCCAACCGTCCGCAATTCATAGTTCGTTTTTATTTTCCATATAAATTATAATTTACACATTAAATCCTATTTTATTTCTCCCCGTATCCAATTTTTCCTGTCCGCAAAACTCGCAAATCTTCTCAAAACTTGCGGTTTCGCCTTTCAGAATTGATTCGACAGCGTTTTTGCGTACGATGTTTTCAATTTGTCCGCCGGTAAAGTCGTAATTCTTGGCAAGTTGCTCTGCTTCAGAGTTTGAAATGTGTTTGAGCATCGACTGCCATATTGATTTTTTGGCTTCCAAGGTCGGTTTTTCAAACTG
>JAISTU010000051.1 GCA_031272415.1 Bacteroidales bacterium
TGAGAAAAATTTTTCAAAAATAGCACTTTTCTTGATTTTTCATCAAAAGTGGCAACTTTTGGGATCAAATATGCAAAAATAGAGTGTAGAGTGTAGAGTGTAGAGTGTAGAGACGTTGCATGCAACGTCTTTACTTGTATAGTCTGAACCACTGATTTTCGTATGATTGATGTGATTATTTTGATTTTAGATAATCACACAAATCATTCAAATCATTCAAAATCAAAGTTCAGACGATGCAAAAAAATCTACACTCTTCACTCTTCACTCTGAAAAAAACGTTTTTAATTATATTTGTACCATGTTATCTTTGCTATCTTTTTGTGCTTCCCATGTAATGTTGAGTATAATGCCGATGCAGGTCATAAAAACGATAATAGATATACCGCCGCGGGTGATAAGGGGTAAAATTTCACCCGTTAGAGCAATAATTCCTAAATTCGCAAAAATATGAACAAATGCGTGCAAAATAATAAAACTGCTCAATCCTACGGCAAGATAGGAGCCGTAAGTAGATGTTATTCGGCGGGCGGCTCTGACGGAGCGATAAAAAAATGTCAAATACAACAGCACAATAAAAACGCCAATAAGTAATCCAAACTCTTCCACTGTAAAGGCAAAAATATAGTCTGAAAAACTTTGAGCGACAGCCGTTTTATGGATAGAGCCGCCTTGTTTGGGCAACAATTCAGCGGTGGCGATAGCGGCTTCTGTTTGTATGGTTTCGGCATGTGTATCTTTTTGTTCAATTCTTGCCGGAGCGGTGCCGGCGCGTCCAAATCCTATTTTTTCCAATGCTCTTTGTCCGGTTTGGGTTGAGGCGGCGAAATAGTATCCGCTGCCCAGTGCTGCAAATAAGCCCACTGCAAGGAGAAAGTTCTTGATTTTCAATTGAGAAACAAATAGCAATGACAAATAAGTACAACCCAAAATGATAGCCCCCGAAGTTTTAGCCATCAAAACGAACAAACAAGTGAGTAACATATAAAGCAATATCCATAAATAATTGTATTTCAATTGATTAACTTCTCCTTTTAATTTAGCCAGCCAACGTGCAAAAAATAGTACAAAAGCCACTTCTACAAACTGCAAAGTCTGCACTTCCTTGCCCCAAAGCATTAGAGAGCGTCTTGCTCCATGTCTGTCTACCCCAAAGTATAACGTAATCAACAAAATAATAACAGCGGCGATTAAAATTAGTTTGTAAAATTTGCCAATAAAGCGAAAATTTATTCGGCTAAAAATAAACATAAGTACCAGACCTACAACAATATAGCCAATTTGAGAGAACATAATGCCAAATGTTTCTCTTGTGTTGGCGCTCCCCCCGGTGAGGTTGGAGGTGCCTCCGATGCCGTACACTGCCATCACTGAAATGATACACAAAAGCACCGTTACCAACCACAGTATTTTGTCGCCGGCTATTTTTTTTGAAATTTTATCTGTTAAACTACTCATTTTTAATATATTATAAATTTATTTTTTTTAATTTGCAGAGACAATAATTGCCCCAATTATGATAATGATAACACCAATCCATCTTAAAAGCGGTATTGTTTCATGGAAAACAAATTGCCCTGCCAATACACCAATTATGTAACTGATTGATAATAAAGGATATGCAACGCTCATAGGGTAATGTTTCAACACATACATCCAAATCAGCATAGCCGCCAATGCACAGATGCCTGATAGTGCAAATTGCCATGTTGTGAGTGCATTTTTAAACCAAATCCAAGTGAATGAAAATTTGCCGAACAATTGCACCGAAATTTTGAGCAACGTTTGTGCCGCCACCAATAAAACGCTCTGAAGAATGATAAATAACGATAATTTTAACATTTTGATAATAAAATAATTGAAAAATCTTTATTTTGAAAATGATTGAGAATCAGAATATTACGTATGTTTTTAACGGCTTTATCCTTCTTATAATTCAAAAATGCAGGAGAAAAACCATTTTTGAGAATTGTTGTCGCAACATGCAAGCCTAAACCGGATGCGGTGTAAGATTCCCCAAAAAGATGCTTGTACCACAACAGAGGTTTTTCTTTCATAATAGATTGACATACAGATAGATACAGTTTATCAAAGGCAACATCTCCATTCACTCCCATCAAAACGGCATCTATATTTTTTAAACCTAATTCATTCTTTGCCAATAATAAAATGATTGTTTGGAAAACTTCGCTCACACTCGGTTGGTACAAAATTTCTATGCCTTTTATTTGCGCAATAGTATGATTATGAACACTATCCGAAATTACAAAAGAAACCGAACATTCCCCCGCAAAAGAGCCTACAGTATCTTTTTTGTGCAAAATAGAAGGCGAAATTTTTCCTTTTTTCCAATAATCAATTTTGCCCAGCATTCTAAAATAATCATCTGTAAGTTCGTCATTTCCAATCACTAACGCATTTTTAGCAGTATTTGTTTCAATTTGCATAAAAGCGTCCAAAAGTGCCGCATCAAAAGAAAGACCTCTGTGTGAATAAGTTGCATTGTAACCATGACAAGCGAGCATAATGGCGATATAAGAGGCAATTGTGTTGTGTGTAGAGAGCATAAAAGGCGTTGGAGGCAACAAGTCTTCGCCTGTATCGACCAACGCTTTTAAGAAGTTCTCCGTATGTTCCACGCAGCCCAAACCTGTTCCGGCTACAATCGCATCCGGCACTTTCGTATTAGCCTCACGCAGAGCAGTTAATGAAACGGCAATCGCACGTTTGAGCAATTTTCCTGCCCGCCTTCCTTCTTTGGGCTGTATAAAATCTGTCCAATCCTGCGGGTCAATTGATCGCATAAATCCTTGCTGACAATACACAGGCTGTTCAAACCATTGTTCTGTCAAAGGCTGCTGAAACGAAATTTGGGCAGAAGATTGGATATAAACGCTCATTATTGCACGTATTGAATTGATTTACAATCGATTACACTTTATCTAATGCTTGCTTTAAGTCGGTAATAATGTCTTCGCATTCCTCAATTCCTACCGAAAAACGCACCAAACCGTCCGTAATGCCTGCCTCATGCCGTGCCTCTGCCGATAAACCTGCATGTGTCATCGAGGCAGGATGCTGTATCAACGTTTCCACACCACCCAAAGAAACGGCTAATGTACACAATTTAACACTATCCATTAAAGTTGCTCCCGCTTGTATACCGCCTTTGACCTCAAAACTCATCATAGTACCAAAACCACTCATTTGTTTTTTCGCCAATTCATGCTGCGGATGTGACGGCAAACCGGGATATTTAACCCATTCAATTTTAGGATGTTGCTCTAAAAATTGGGCAATTTTCATCGCCGATTCTTGTGATTTATCCATTCTCAATGCCAACGTTTTGACCCCACGAGAAGTTAAATAGGCTTGATGTGGGTCCATATTGCCTCCTAAATAGATCATCGTTTGACGCAATTTTTTATACACATCAGGGTCTTTGGCAATCACTGCACCGCCGACAATATCAGCATGTCCATTGATAAATTTGGTAATCGAGTGCAACACAATATCTGCTCCCAAATCCAACGGTTTTTGTGTATAAGGCGAGCAAAATGTATTATCAACACATACTAATATATTGTGTTTGTGAGCAATCTGAGCCACTGCCGCAATATCCGTAATTTCAATTGTAGGATTGGTTGGCGTTTCGATATATAATAGAACCGTTTGCGGGCGAATTGCTTTTTCAATTTCTTCTAAATGAGCCGTATTTACAAACGAATATTCTACTCCAAAGCGGGAAAAATCACGCTCTAAAATGCCTCTACTGGGACCATATACTGCATCTGTGCTGACAATGTGTTTGCCTTGTCCGAGCAATGCCATATAAACAGTGCTTACGGCTGCCATTCCGCTGGCAAAAGCAATGCCTCTGTAACCATGTTCCAATTGTGCCAATTTGTTTTCCAATGCGTCAATGGTCGGATTACCAATGCGTGTATAAATAAATCCGTCTGCACGTCCGGCAAAACAATCCGCTCCATGTTGAGCATTTTTAAATTTAAACGTAGATGCCTGATAAATAGGTACTATAACACTACCGTACATGTCTTCATAATCTCCTGCATGTACTAACTGGGTATTAAACCCTTGATTATCTGTATTATTCATGTTTTATAATAAGTAAATATATAACCTAAATTGCAAAGATACACAAATTATTCAATTAAAAATTAAAAACTTTTTTTAGAGTGTAGAGATTGCAGATTTTAGATTTACGATTTTAGATTTACGATTTTTCTATTTTTTTGCATTTTTGGATAAATTTGTTATAAAATTTGCGTCCCCCACAACAGCGTCATTGTGGAATCGACCCGCAATCCCCTCGTCTGAACTATGATTTGGAATGATTTTTGTGATTATGTAAAATCCTGTTAATCATATAAATCTTGCAAAAATCGTGGTTTAGACAATAGTAGAGACGTGGCGTGCCACGTCTTTCTACATTATAATTATAAATACGTCTTTCTACATTGTAAATACGTGATTATCAAAGTTTTATATGTTTATTTTGTCTGATTTTAGAACATTTTTATCCCCAAATGCAAAAAAAAAATCGCTACATTACGCACTGAAAAGGGGAGGGGAGGGGACATTTACTTTTTTTAATCACTAAAATTTGTTGTAAATTTTGGTCAAAAATCGGGTATCAGGAGAGATTTTTTTCAAAAAAAACAATAATGCTGTTTTTATAAGAAAAAGAACTTTTTCCTTATGTGATTATTTATAAAATATTGATAATCAATTATTTATTTACATATTTTAAGGCAAGAAAGTCTCAATTTAGTGAAAAAACGGTGAAAAAATTTATTTCATTGATAATGAGGCTATTATGATTTTTTTTCAAAAAAAAAATGTTAAAAGTGGATTTTTCTCAAAAAAAAGTGTAATTTTGCATTTCCCTTGTCAAATAATTTTTTAGGAGGTAAGGAAAAAAGTAATTGCCACTGTAGCTCAGTTGGCCAGAGCAGCTGATTTGTAATCAGCGGGTCGGGGGTTCGAATCCCTCTAGTGGCTCCGGTTATTTGATATTTTGATTTGAATAGAATTTATTAATATTAGTTTTTTTTTTGTTGGGGGGATACCAGAGCGGTCAAATGGGGCAGACTGTAAATCTGTTGGCGAAGCCTTCGGAGGTTCGAATCCTCCTCCCCCCACTTTAAATGTGTTTCATAATAAATAGCAACCTTGCAAAAGGTTGCTTCTCTGCGGAAGTAGCTCATTTGGTAGAGCGGGAGCCTTCCAAGCTCCAGGTGGCGGGTTCGAGCCCCGTCTTCCGCTCAAGAGACTTAGACCGCCATTGTAGCTCAGAGGTAGAGCACTTCCTTGGTAAGGAAGAGGTCACGAGTTCAAATCTCGTCAATGGCTCTAGTTTTCTTATTTTTGTAATATTTATTTTATAGTAAAAAACATTCTTTAAAAAACTTTAACGTATGGCAAAAGAAAAATTTGACAGGTCCAAAGCACATGTAAACATTGGAACTATTGGTCACATTGACCACGGAAAAACGACCTTAACAGCGGCAATTACGCAAGTATTGGCTAAAAAAGGTCTGTCGGAATTTAGAAGTTTCGACTCAATTGATAATGCGCCGGAAGAAAAAGAACGCGGTATTACTATCAATACTGCACATGTAGAGTATCAAACTGCTAACCGTCACTATGCACACGTAGATTGTCCGGGACACGCTGACTATATCAAAAATATGGTAACAGGTGCTGCACAGATGGACGGTGCTATTTTGGTTGTAGCAGCAACAGACGGTCCTATGCCTCAAACACGCGAACATATTTTGTTGGCACGTCAGGTAGGGGTACCTCGTTTGGTTGTATTTATGAACAAATGCGACATGGTTGATGACCCTGAATTGTTAGACCTCGTTGAAATGGAAGTAAGAGATTTGCTTAACTTCTATGGATTTGATGGCGACAATGCACCTGTTATCAGAGGCTCTGCATTAGGCGGCTTAAACGATGACCCTAAATGGGTAGAAAAAATTGTTGAATTGATGGACGCTTGCGACACATATATTGAACTGCCGCAACGTGCCAAAGATAAAGACTTTTTGATGCCTATTGAAGACGTGTTCTCTATTACCGGTCGTGGCACTGTTGCTACCGGTCGTATTGAAACAGGTATCGTAAAAACAGGCGACCCTGTAGATATTATTGGTATGGGCGCAGAAAAATTGAAATCGGTTGTTACCGGTGTGGAAATGTTCCGTAAAATACTTGACGAAGGAGAAGCAGGCGACAATGCAGGTTTATTGCTTCGTGGTATTGATAAAGACGAAATCCGCAGAGGTATGGTTATTGCTAAACCGGGTTCAATTAAACCTCACAAACACTTCAAAGCAGAGGTATATATATTGAAGAAAGAAGAAGGCGGACGTCACACTCCTTTCCACAATAAATATCGTCCTCAGTTCTATTTCCGCACCACTGACGTTACAGGTGAAATTATTTTACCACAAGGTGTAGAAATGGTAATGCCGGGAGATAACCTCACTATTGAAGTTCAATTGATTTCAGAAATCGCACTCAATCTCAACTTACGTTTTGCTATCCGTGAAGGAGGTAGAACGGTTGGTGCCGGTCAGGTAACTGAAATATTAGACTAAAGTATTATTTTTTTTCGCGGAGGCGTTTGACTTTGTATTTTATTTGGATTGCTTACCTCTGCGAAATAGGAGCATAGTTTAAGGGTAGAATAGTGGTCTCCAAAACCATTGATGGGCGTTCGAATCGCTCTGCTCCTGCTAAAAATAAGAGAATAAATAAAAAAGGTATATAATGAAAAAGATAATTAGATACATAAAAGAATCTTATGACGAGTTGGTGCACAAAGTAACGTGGCCGTCATTGGAAGAGTTGCAAAATAGTGCAGTAGTAGTATCTGTTGCGTCCTTAGTGATAGCGATAGTAGTTTTTTTGATGGATTTTTCCTTTGGAGTACAAGATATTGCTTTTGGAGAATTTCATTGGAAGGGTTTATTAGGGTTCTTATATGGTGTATAGTAGTAATGAAAATGACAGTTTTGTCTTGCTTCCTTAGATTTCGGTCTTAAAAGATGAAACTTTAATTTTATAAATAAAAAGAATAGATAATTTATGTTTGTAGAACACATAGAAGGTACAGGAGAAGAGCAATTAGATACAGTAGAAAATCCTCTCAAATGGTACGTTTTGAAGACCATCAGAGGACACGAGAAAAAGATAAAAGCCTTATTGGAAACAAGAATTGAGACCACTAAGTTGCAAGATGCTGTTCCTCGTATATTGTTGCCCACTGAGAAAGTGTTTCATATTCGCAACGGCAAAAAGATTTCAAAGGAAAAGACTTGTTATTCAGGTTATATTTTTGTTGAAGCAGACCTTTCGCAGGGGGAGGCAAAGTATGTATTGAGAAGCACTCCGGGTGTGCTTGGATTTTTGGGCGGTGAGGAGAGTCCCGAACCTCTCAAGGAGCAAGAGGCACTGCGTCTAATGGGTGTGATAGATGAGATGGAAGACCCGATAGAAGCAACAGGTACATTTTCAAAAGGTACTGCAATCAAAGTTATCGACGGACCTTTCAATTCCTTTGAGGGTGAAATAGAAGAAGTTGATACGGAGCGAAAGAAATTAAAAGTAACGGTGAAAATATTTGGGCGAAAAACACCGCTTGAATTGCACTTTTCACAAGTAGAAAAACTTTCATAGCAACAATGGTTCGTTTAGTAGTAATTAAAAACAAATTTATTAAAGGTTAAAAAATGGCAAAAGAAGTAGCAGGACTTATTAAATTACAGATAAAAGGAGGTGCTGCAAACCCGTCTCCACCTGTAGGACCGGCACTCGGTTCCAAAGGGGTTAATATTATGGAGTTTTGTAAGCAGTTTAATGCACGTACACAAGACCAAGCCGGTAAGGTGATACCTGTAATTATTACTGTTTATAAGGACAAGTCTTTTGATTTTATCATTAAGACGCCTCCTGTGGCTATTCAGATTATGGAGGTCGCAAAACTTCAAAAAGGGTCAGCAGAGCCTAACCGTAACAAAGTGGCAACTCTAACGTGGGATGCAGTTCGGACTATCGCTGAAAGTAAGATGGCAGATTTGAACTGTTTTACGGTAGAGTCGGCAATGAGTATGGTGGCAGGTACTGCACGCAGCATGGGTGTTACTGTCAAAGGTGGCACTAATCCATTTGAAAACTAAAATCGTTTAAAAATTAAAAACAAAATGGCGAAAATAGCAAAAAAACGAAGAGAAGCCAACGCAAAGCACGACCTATCAAAGGTTTATAGTTTGACGGAGGCTGTACAGATTGTCAAAGACATCACTTATACTAAATTTGATGCGTCAGTGGATGTTGATGTTCGTTTGGGCGTTGACCCCCGCAAAGCGAATCAAATGGTACGTGGTGTTGTAACTTTACCGCATGGGACAGGAAAAACTGTTCGTGTATTGGCACTCGTTACGCCTGAAAAGGAAGACGAAGCCAAAGCCGCGGGAGCCGAACATGTAGGTTTAGACGATTACATCCAGCAAATCAAAAATGGTTGGACAGATGTGGACGTAATAATTACCATGCCGAGCGTAATGCCCAAAATCGGTGCATTGGGAAAGATATTAGGACCAAGAGGTCTTATGCCCAATCCTAAAACAGGTACCGTAACGATGGACATTGGCAAAGCAATCAGCGAGGTGAAAGCAGGTAAAATAGACTTCAAAGTGGATAAATTTGGAATTATTCACACCTCAATCGCAAAAGTTTCGTTTGCAAACAATGCAATCGAAGAAAATGCAAGAGAAGTATTGCAGACTATTATTAAGTTGAAACCTACTGCTGCAAAAGGTACTTATATCAAAAGCATTTATCTTGCCAGCACGATGAGCGGTGGTGTTCAGGTAGATGTAAAATCAGTTACAATTTAAAAAATTAGCAGATAGAGATGAAGAAAGAAGAAAAAAGCATCATTATCAATCAGATAGCAGAAATGTTATCGGGCTATAATACTGTTTATGTAACTGATATATCCGGTCTGACGGTAGAAAAGAGCAACGAATTAAGAAGAATATGTTTTAAGAAAGGCATCCAATTAAAGATGGTAAAAAACACATTTCTTAAGCGTGCTTTTGAACAGTTAGACACAGATTATTCTCAAATGTATGAGGCTTTACATGGTACTTCGGCAATAATGCTTGCCGATACGGGCAATGCGCCGGCGAAATTGGTAAAAGAATTTCGTGGCAAAGAGTCCATACCTGCAATTAAAGCGGCATACATAGAAGAGACTGTTTATCTGGGAGACAATCAGTTAGATTTTCTGTGCAGTATTAAATCGAAAGGAGAACTTATTGGGGATTTGGTTGCCTTATTGCAATCGCCGGCACGTAATGTGATTTCGGCTTTACAATCGGGTGGCGGTAAACTTGCCGGTATAGTAAAAACCCTTTCGGAAAGGTAAAAAAACATTAGTAGTATTTAATTAAAATTATTTAGTAAAACATTAAAAAAGTAAAAATAACATGGCAGATTTAAAAACATTCGCAGAACAATTGGTTAACTTAACCGTTAAAGAAGTTAATGAACTGGCTCAAATATTAAAAGATGAGTATGGCATTGAACCCGCAGCCGCTGCAGTAGCAGTAGCCGCCGGACCAGCCGCAGCCGCAGCCGACGCTGTTGAGGAAAAAACATCATTTGATGTAATTCTCAAAGCCGCTGGGGCGCAAAAGTTAGCCGTAGTTAAGTTAGTTAAAGAATTAACCAGTCTTGGCTTAAAAGAAGCCAAAGAACTCGTTGATGCTGCTCCGAAACCTTTGAAAGAAGGTATCACCAAAGACGAAGCCGAAGGTTTGAAAAAATCTTTGGAAGAAGTTGGTGCCGAAGTAGAAATCAAATAAATATTTCAATTGCGACATATTAGCCTGTTGTATTTGCAACAGGCTGATATGTTTTTTTGTACAAGTGCTTTAATTTTTTTTAGTAGTAAAACAATTTTAAAAACCGTAGAACATTGGTTAAAAAAACAGAACGAATTAGTTTTGCCTCTGTGGCACAGGAAGAGTATCCCGATTTTTTGGATATTCAAATTAAGTCTTTTAAAGATTTTTTTCAGTTAGATACGAACCCTGAAAATCGTAAAAAAGAAGGGTTGTATCGCGTATTTAAGGAGAATTTTCCCATATCCGATGCAAGGAATAGTTTTGTGTTGGAGTTTATGGATTATTATGTAGATGCTCCGCGTTATTCAATAGAAGAGTGTGTATCAAGAGGGCTGACCTATTGTGTCCCCTTAAAAGCAAAAATGCGTCTCTATTGTACGGATGTAGAGCATGAGGATTTTGAAACAATCATTCAAGAAGTATATTTGGGATTGATACCCTATATGACACCGTCAGGTACTTTTGTTATCAATGGTGCAGAAAGGGTAGTTGTTTCTCAATTGCATCGCTCTCCGGGTGTATTTTTCGGTACATCTCTTCATACTAACGGAACACTTTTGTATTCAGCACGAATAATTCCTTTTAAAGGGTCGTGGATTGAATTTACTACCGACATTTCCAATGTTATGTATGCATATATTGACCGTAAGAAAAAATTACCTGTTACTACTCTTTTGAGAGCGATAGGTTATGAAACGGACAAAGATATTTTGCAAATATTTGACATGGCTGACGAAGTAAAAGTTAACAAAGTTACACTCAAAAAGTTAGTAGGCTCACGCTTAGCCGCCAGAGTTGTACGTACTTGGGAGGAAGATTTTGTTGAAGAAGATACAGGAGAAGTCGTTACTATACCGCGTACTGAAATCTTAATAGATAGGGAGGAGGTGTTGGAAGAGAAGCATTTCAATTTGATACTTGATAATGGAATTAAGAGTATTTTGATTCATAAAAATGATGAAAATGCAGCCAATTATTCCATTATATATAATACATTGCAGAAAGACCCTGCCAATTCCGAAAAACAAGCAATAGAATATATTTATTTTCAATTGCGTAGTGCTGCTCCCCCAGATGAGGAGACCGCACGAATGGCGCTGGAAAAATTGTTCTTTTCTGAAAAAAGATATGATTTGGGAGAAGTTGGGCGTTACCGTATCAATCGTAAATTGGGCTTAACAATTCCAATGGAGACCCGCATTTTGACCAAAGAAGATATTATCTCTATTATTAAACATTTGATAGAGTTGATAAATTCAAGAGCGGAAGTAGATGATATTGACCACCTTAGCAATCGTAGAGTAAGAACTGTAGGGGAGCAATTAGCCAATCAATTTTCTATGGGTTTATTACGTATGTCTCGTACCATTCGCGACAGAATGAATGTACGTGATAGTGAGAATTTTAATCCTATTGATTTGGTTAATTCCAAGACATTGACTTCGGTTATCAATTCCTTTTTTGGGACGAACCAATTGTCTCAATTTATGGACCAGACCAATCCTTTGGCAGAGATTACGCATAAACGTAGAATTTCTGCATTAGGGCAGGGTGGTTTGTCGCGTGAGCGTGCCGGATTTGAGGTCAGGGACGTGCATTATACACACTATGGCCGTTTGTGTACTATTGAGACGCCTGAAGGTCCTAATATTGGATTGATTTCTTCTTTGTGTGTGTTTGCAAAAATCAATCATCTTGGTTTTATTGAAACGCCTTATCGCAGAGTAGTAGATGGTAAGGTTTGTGTCAAAGAGCCGTTTGTTTATTTGGGAGCAGAAGAAGACCAAGATTTGACCATTGCGCAGGCGACGACACATTTTGACCCCAAAACGGGTGAATTTTTACAAGATAGAATTAAGGCGCGTCATGAGGCTGATTATCCGATAGTTAGTCCTAATGAAATTGATGCTTTGGATATAGCCCCCAATCAGATTGCCTCTATTGCCGCCTCATTGATTCCATTTTTGGAGCATGATGATGCAAACCGTGCATTGATGGGTTCCAATATGATGCGTCAGGCAGTACCTTTGTTGCGTGCAGAAGCCCCTATTGTAGGGACAGGTTTGGAAGAAAAATTAGCCAGAGCCTCCCGCACGCAAATTTATGCCGAAGGAAAAGGTATTGTGGAATATGTAGATGCCAATAGAATGGAAATCAGATATGATTTTTCCGAAGATGATGAATTAGCAAGTTTCGATTCTAACTTAAAAGAATATACATTTACTAAAAATCAGCGTACTAACCAAAGTACGGTTGTTAATATTCAGCCTATTGTACGGCGTGGCGATAAAGTAGTTGCAGGACAATGTTTGACAGAAGGCTATGCTACAAAGGGAGGTGAGTTGGCATTAGGACGCAATCTTAAAGTTGCATTTATGCCTTGGAAAGGGTATAATTTTGAGGATGCTATCGTAATTTCAGAAAAAGTAGTCAAAGAAGATTGGTTTACTTCTATTCATGTAGACGAGTATATGTTGGAAGTGAGAGACACCAAACGTGGTGCGGAAGAATTGACTTGCGATATTCCCAATGTGAGCAGCGATACGGTTAAAAATTTGGATTCATCAGGGGTCGTTTGTGTAGGTACTCATATTAAAGAAGGTGATATTTTGATTGGAAAGATTACACCCAAAGGAGAATCTTACCCGACACCGGAAGAGAAACTTTTGCGGGCTATCTTTGGCGATAAAGCAGGTGATGTAAAAGACGCTTCTCTTAAAGCACCGCCTTCAACCGAAGGTATTGTGTTGAAGAACTGTATTTTTGAGCGAAAAGTTAAAAATCGTAGAGAAAAAAATGACGACAAAAAAACAGTTAAAGATATTGAAGATGATTTGGAAAAGAAATCCAATGATTTGAAAAATACGCTTGTTGCGAAGTTATATAAACTTACAGAAGGCAGAGTTTCTCGCGGAATATCAGATATTTTTGGGAATCTGCTTATCCCCAAGGGACCTAAATTTTCACAAAAAGCATTGGCAGCAATTGACTATTTGACAGTTGATTTATCTGATTGGACGGCAGACGAAAGCGTCAACCGGTTGGTAGAAAGAATTGTTAGAAATTATTGCGAAAAATACAGAGAATTAGTTGCCAAAGCAACACGAGAAAAATTTACACTTACCATAGGCGAGGAATTGCCGGCAGGTATTGTAAAAATGGCAAAAGTATACATAGTTAACAAGCGTAAATTGCGCGTAGGAGACAAAATGGCAGGCAGACACGGGAACAAAGGTATTGTTGCCAAAATTGTTCGCGAAGAAGATATGCCGTTTATGGAAGACGGAACGCCGGTTGATATTGTATTAAATCCGTTGGGCGTACCTTCACGTATGAACATCGGACAGATATACGAAACCATTTTGGGCTGGGCAGGTCATAAATTAGGATTGAAATTTGCAACTCCTATTTTTGACGGGGCAACGCTTGAGCAGGTTAATTCATACCTTAAAAAAGCAGACTTACCCGAAAACGGTAGCGTTTATCTTTATGATGGCGGCACGGGCGAAAGGTTTGAACAGCCTGTAACTGTGGGTTATATCTATATGTTGAAATTACACCACATGGTAGATGACAAAATGCACGCTCGTTCTATTGGACCTTACTCGCTGATAACTCAGCAGCCATTAGGCGGTAAAGCACAGTTTGGTGGTCAGCGTTTTGGGGAAATGGAAGTTTGGGCATTGGAAGCCTTTGGAGCGGCTAATATTTTACAGGAAATTCTTACTGTTAAGTCGGATGATGTTAACGGTAGGGCTAAAATGTATGAGGCTATTGTCAAAGGAGATGTCCCCCAATCACCGGGTTTGCCTGAATCGTTTAATGTATTGGTCAACGAATTACGCAGTTTGGCATTGGAAGTTACGTTTGAATAAAAAAAAATAAAATAAAACAGTAAAATACAAGAAATTATGGCTTTCAGAAAAGATAACAATATAAGGAAAGATTTTTCAAAAATAACCATTAGTTTGGCATCGCCAGAGGCAATGTTAGATAGGTCAAAAGGGGAAGTAATTAAACCTGAAACTATCAATTATCGTACCTATAAAGCCGAAAGGGACGGTTTGTTTTGCGAGCGTATTTTTGGTCCTGTTAAGGATTGGGAATGTCATTGCGGAAAATACAAACGCATTCGGTATAAAGGAGTTGTATGCGACCATTGCGGAGTAGAAGTTACCGAAAAGAAAGTGCGCCGCGAAAGGATGGGGCATATTCAATTGGTAATGCCTGTTGCTCATATATGGTTTTTCAAAACATTACCTAACCGATTGGGTGCTTTTGTAGGTTTGCCTTCCAAAAGTCTTGAAAAGGTAATTTATTTTGAGCAATTTGTTGTTTTACAGGCAGGTGCGGCTGAAAAGTTCGGCATCTCCAAATTGGATTTGCTCTCCGAAGAGGCTTATTTTGAATTGACAGAGCAATTGCTAAAAGACAATGCCAAATTAGAGGACAGCGACCCTGAAAAATTTATTGCAAAAATGGGGGCAGAGGCTATTTTGGAACTGATGCAGCAAATTGATATAGACGAAGAATCTTACAAATTGAGAGATAGAGCCAATCAAGAAACCTCACAGCAGCGCAAACAAGAAATTTTAAAAAGGTTGCATGTTTTTGAATCTTTCCGCGACAGCAAAAAGAGATTAGAAAACAAACCTGAGTGGATGATAGTGCGGGTGATACCTGTTATTCCGCCCGAATTGCGTCCTTTGGTGCCTTTAGATGGCGGACGTTTTGCTACTTCTGATTTGAACGAACTTTATAGACGCGTGATTATCAGGAACAACCGTCTTAAAAGATTGATGGACATCAAAGCCCCTGATGTAATTATGCGTAATGAAAAACGTATGTTGCAAGAGGCTGTCGATTCTTTGTTCGATAATTCCAAAAAAACGCTTGCATTTAAGGCAGAAAATCGTCCGTTAAAATCATTGTCAGACTCTTTGAAGGGAAAACAAGGACGTTTCCGTCAAAATTTGTTGGGTAAACGTGTGGATTATTCAGGACGTTCTGTTATTGTAGTAGGACCTGATTTGAAATTGAATGAATGCGGATTGCCCAAAGAAATGGCAGCCGAATTGTTTAAACCTTTCATTATCAGGAAGATGCTTGAACGTGGATTGGTGAAAACGGTTAAATCTGCAAAAAAAGTTGTTGATAGAAAAGACCCTGTTATTTGGGATATATTGGAAAATATACTCAAAGGACACCCTGTATTGCTCAACCGTGCGCCTACATTGCACCGATTGGGGATACAAGCATTTCAGCCCAAATTGGTAGAAGGGAAAGCCATTCGTTTGCACCCGCTTTGTTGTACGGCATTTAATGCTGACTTTGACGGGGACCAAATGGCGGTGCATGTTCCGTTGGGAAATGCGGCTATTTTGGAGGCGCAAATGTTGATGCTTGCTTCTCACAATATTCTCAATCCTGCTAACGGAGCACCTGTTACGGTTCCTTCGCAAGACATGGTTTTAGGATTGTATTATATAACAAAAGGGCTAAAATCAACCGAAGACATGAAGGTCAAAGGCGAGGGAATGACATTCTATTCGCCACAAGAGGTGATAATGGCACATAATGAAAACAAAGTTCATACCAACGCTTATATTAAATGTAGGGTGAATTTGCATGGAGACGGCAAAATGGAGTTGGTTGAAACCACTGTCGGACGTGTTCTTTTCAATACAGTTGTGCCGGAAGAGTACGGCTTTATCAATGAATTGTTGACCAAAAAATCACTCAGAGATATTATTGGTAATGTATTAAAGAAATCAGGTACTGCCAAAACTGCCAAATTTTTAGATGATATTAAAGATTTGGGCTTTTTGATGGCGTTCAAAGGCGGTTTGTCTTTCAATTTGGGAGACGTTATTATTCCTGCCGAAAAAGCCGACTTAATACAAGAGGCTAATACACAAGTGGATGAGGTAATGATGAATTACCACAACGGTTTGATTACACAACAAGAAAGATATAATCAAGTAATTGATATATGGACACATACGAATGCCAATCTGAGCCGTATTTTGATGGATAAATTATCAAAAGACCGTCAAGGCTTTAATTCGGTATATATGATGTTGGATTCTGGGGCACGTGGTTCTCGTGAGCAAATTCGTCAGTTGTCCGGCATGCGTGGTTTGATGGCAAAACCGACCAAAGCAGGTGCAGCAGGCGGTGAAATTATTGAAAATCCAATTCTTTCTAACTTTAAAGAAGGTTTGTCGGTAATGGAATATTTTATTTCTACTCACGGGGCACGTAAAGGTTTGGCTGACACGGCATTAAAAACGGCTGACGCAGGTTATTTGACCCGCCGTTTGGTAGACGTAGCCCATGATGTCATTATTACCGAAGAAGACTGCGGTACATTGCGCGGACTGTTGGTAGGTGCATTGAAGAAAAATGACGAAATAGTAGAGTCTTTATATGACCGTATTTTAGGACGTACAACTTTGCACGATATTTATGACCCCAATACTAATGAATTGATTGTTAAAGCAGGGGCAGAATTGAATGAAGAGTTGAGCAGAAAAATTGAAGATGCGGGTATAGAAGAGTTGGAAATTCGGTCTATTCTTACTTGCGAGTCCAAACAAGGTGTATGTGCAAGGTGTTATGGACGAAATTTGGCAACAGGCAAGATGGTACAGTTAGGCGAGGCTGTGGGCGTTATTGCGGCTCAGTCTATCGGTGAGCCCGGTACTCAGTTGACCTTGCGTACATTCCACGTTGGGGGGGTTGCAGGTAACTTATCCGTACAGGCAAATATCAAAGCCAAAATCAGTGGTACGCTCACCATTGATGAATTGCGGAGCGTAACTGTTAACAAAGGAAATCCAAAAGAAGGAGGCATCACTTGTGAGCGTGTTATCGGTCGTTCGGCTGAAATGCACATCACTGACCAAGCCACAGGACTTACTTTGGCGACTGCAAATATTCCTTATGGCTCATTTTTGTACAAAAAATCGGGCGATTGGGTAGAAAAAGGTGATGTAATTGCTGACTGGGAAGCATTTAATGCCCTGATAATCAGTGAAGTAGCCGGAACAGTGAGATTCCATGATATTTTGGAACAAATTACCTACCGTACCGAAACGGACGAACAAACGGGTATGACTTCCAAAATTATTATTGAGAGTCGTCAAAAAACCAAATCTCCATCTATTCGCATTATTGACAAAGAAGGTACTATTATCAAAGAATATGACTTACCCGTGGGCGCTCGTTTGGAGGTGAACGAAGGCGAGAAGATTACCGCCGGAGGTATATTGGTAAAAATACCGCGTACATTTGGTAAAACAGGTGATATTACCGGAGGTTTGCCACGTGTTACGGAGTTGTTTGAAGCCAGAAATCCTTCCGACCCGGCTGTTGTTGCCGAAATTGATGGTGTTGTTTCGTTCAGCAAAAAACTCAAACGTGGAAACAGAGAAGTCGTTATTACCTCCAAAACAGGAGAGGAAAAGAAATATTTAATTCCTACCTCCAAACAGATTTTGGCACAAGAAAACGACTTTATCAGAGCAGGAACTCCGCTTTCGGAGGGTGCTCTCACGCCGGCTGATATTCTTTCTATTCGCGGACCGATGTCGGTACAAGAATATATTGTTAATGAAATTCAAGAGGTTTACCGTCTGCAAGGTGTAAAAATCAATGACAAACATTTTGAGGTTATTGTTCGCCAGATGATGCGTAAAGTTGAAATTGAAGAGCCGGGAGATACACGTTTTCTCGAAGGTGAGTTAATCAATAAGATCGATTTCCAAAATGAAAACGATATGATTTGGGATAAAAAAGTCATCGTTGAGACAGGCGATTCGGTTAAATTTTCAAAAGGTCAAATTATTACTGCACGCGAATTGAGAGATGAAAATTCATTGCTCAAGCGGCAAGATAAAAAAGGCATGGAAGTAAGAGACGCATTGCCTGCAACAGGGAAACAGATATTGCAAGGGATTACAAGAGCCTCTTTGCAGACTCGCAGTTTTATCTCTGCAGCGTCTTTCCAAGAAACGACAAAAGTATTGACAGAAGCGGCTGTAAATGCAAAAACAGATTATTTACAGGGCTTAAAAGAAAACGTAATTGTAGGAAAATTGATACCTTGCGGTACCGGTATTTCTCAATTTAACAATATAGTAGTCGGCTCTATGGAAGAATATCGTAATCTGATGGCTTCAAAACAAATGAAACAAAATAAACAGCGTAATCAATAATATATTATGGAAGAAGAAAAGAAAATAGATATTGCACTCAGCGATGAAATAGCAGAAGGAGTGTATTCTAACTTAGTAGTAATCACGCATTCACATTCAGAATTTATTTTAGATTTTGTCTCACTAATGCCCGGCGTACCCAAAGGAAAGGTTAAATCGCGCATTATTATGACACCGCAACATGCTAAACGTTTGCTCGGTGCTTTGGACGAAAATATTAAACGTTTTGAATCTATGCACGGACAAGTAGTAGAATCTGACCCGCGGCATGCTATGCCACTCAATATTGGTGGAAAAAATACGGGAGACGCATAATACATTTGAAAGAGAGCAGGGATTATTAATTGGAAAAAATACTCTACTCTATTGATTGAAATATTAAAAATTCCCTGCTTTCATTTTTTTATGAGTCACAGGTCGTCATGGAGATAGTTATTATTTTACTGCTTATTCTTTTCAATGGAATACTTTCTTTGTCGGAATTTTCATTGGTTTCGGCACGTCCAGCCAAATTGGACGTTTTGATTGGCAACAAGAAAAAAGGTGCTACAAAAGCATTGAAAATCAAAAACAATCCCGACAAATATTTGTCTACAATACAAGTCTGTATTACTTTAATTGGTATTTTTACAGGTTTATACAGTGGAGACACGTTGGTACAAAGTTTGAAAATATTTTTTGAAGACGCGTTTTCGCTTTCAAAGATTTATTCAGGTGCAGTTGCCAAAGCCGTTGTTTTGATTGGGATTACTTATTTTACCATTGTTTTGGGGGAATTGTTGCCCAAAAAGTTAGCCCTTTGTTTTTCTGAAAATATTCTCAGGCGGATGTCAGATTTTTTAAGTTTTTTTTCCAAATTGTTTTTTCCTTTTGTGTGGATATTGACCAAAAGTTTGGATTTATTGACCCATATTTTCCGCTTAAAAGGGCGTGAAGAGAATAAAATTACGGAAGAAGAAATTTTGGCGACAATACAAAGAGGTGCAGACGAAGGTGCTGTTGAAGATGTTGAGCAAGATATTGTTGAGCGTGTTTTTGACCTTGGCGATAGAGATGTTGAGTCGGTGATGACCCACCGTAATGACTTAATTTGCATTGATATTTCGGCAACATTGCAGGAAATCAGTGCCATTATTTACGAAGATATGCACGCTTATTATCCCGTGATAGACAAGCATTTAGATAAATTGGTAGGCGTTATTTCACTCAAAGATTTATTTGGTTGCATATCCTCTCAAAATGAAGATATACGCCCTTTTGTGCATGCTCCAAAATATTACCCCGAAACGACAAGCACGTACAAAGCATTAGAAGGATTTCGTCAGTCAGAACTTTATTATGGATTGATAATCAATGAGTTTGGGTCTTTACAAGGAATGATTACTTCTGCCGATATTATGGAGGCTGTTTTGGGGAAAATGTCCGAGCCTGATGAAGACGAGGAAACCATTATTAGTCAATCGGATAATTCATGGTTGGTAGATGGGCAATATTCCTTTTATGATTTTTTGTCTTATTTTGACATGGAGGATATTTATCAAGAATATGATTATAACACGCTCAGTGGATTGATTTTGCAAGTTGCAGACCACATTCCAGAAGAAGGTGAAATTATTAAATGGCGTAATTTTTCTTTTGAAATCACTAAAATGGACTCCGCCAGAATTGATAAAATATTAGTCAAAAAAGAAGAACAAACAATAGAAAATAATAAAAAAGAAGAATAAAAGAAAAGAGGCTGCTTATCCTTTTTGTTTATTTTCGTTTTTTTGTATTTTGGAATAAAAATGTTGTAAAATTAGATAAAAAATAATTCTCAATTTTCAATTAAAAAGGTTTCTTAATTTTTTTTTATCTGTTTATCTTATTTTGCTTTAAAATTTCTTCAATTGTATCTATCGGAATGTCAGTCAAAGCATGAATTTCTTCAACTGATTGCAACTTTTGCCACATTTTTAAGACAATTTCGGTCTTTCCTTCTAAAATTCCTTCTGCTCTCCCTTTCTTTTCCCCTTCTATAATTCCCTCCGCTCTGCCTTCTACAATTCCTTCTGCTCGTCCTTCTGCTCTGCCATCAATTTTTGCGGTATTAATGACGCTGTTTTCTAACATCAAATTTTGCCGATGATTTTCATAACCAATGCGTTCGGATTCATTCATATTTATTTCGTTAAGAATTGTCCGAGCCTCCTGCAAACCGGGAGCGGTGGCTTTTTCCGGAATTTTACTCGTTTTAAGAAACAAAATCCACTCATCAAGCGGCGTTACAGCGAGTTCGTCAAAATCATTCACCCGCAATAGAAAAAATTCAGGAAAGAGGTGGCTGATGTTCTTTTTCATAAACTGCTCTTGCTGCTTTTCGGAAAGCCCCAAAATTTCATCGGGATTGTGCAAACTGTGAAATTCCGTAGTGCCCTTATATACATAATCGTTTCCGTGCCCAAATTCAAAGTATACAATATTCACCGAGTACACTTTCTTAACCGCCGCATACGAATACCCCGACTTCATGTGCTCAATGATTACCTTTGAAGTGCCATAAAACATCCGCTGAAAATAATCCAACTGCCGCGAATTTTGAACTTCTACAATAATCAACTCACCTTTTGAGTTTTTTGCGAGTAAATCTACGCGGTTAAATTTGTCAAATTCTGTTTCTTTATTGCTCTCACTTTCAATAATTTTCTGAATTTTAACATCTTCTTCCAACAACACGCTCAAAAGTCCTTCCAAAACGACAAAATTTTCTTTTTGTCTCAAAATTTTCTTTACTGCCCAATCAAAACTGATGTAAGTTCCCATAATTATATCTTTTTTAACGTTAAAGTATGTTTTACAAAAATACACATTTTTTTCAATAAAAAAAAAAAAAAATAAAAAAAGATTTTTTGTCTGAACTTTGATTTTCATAAGATTTATAAGATTGGCAGGATTAAAATAATCATAGTAATCATGTTAATCATTCAAAATCACAGTTCAGACAAGGGTGGTGCAAAAATACAAAAAAAATCTAAAATCTACACTCTACACTCTAAAATTTTTAAAAATTGTTTTCTAAAAAGATTTTCAGTGCGATTTGGGTTTCATTTTCGTCTGTACCTTCGATGATAAAAGAAATAT
>JAISTU010000084.1 GCA_031272415.1 Bacteroidales bacterium
AAAATTAGCAGGTACAAAATGGAAACTCGAAGGTATAGTAAATGAACAGACAGGCGAAATGCAAATACTTGTGCCAACTGATTGCGAAGAATGTTATACTTTGGAGTTTGATACGGATAGTACAGATACAGGAAAAAGTACGACAAACGAGCAATTATTCGATTTTAATTCCGCATCAATTTTTATTGGTACTACCAAAATAAACGAAATTGGTGAGGACGGGAATCTGTATTATGATTTATTGTTTAAAATTAATTCTTATCAATTTTTTAATGATGTACTTTATTTTTACTGTACATTAGAAGGAATAAATTATGTTTTAAAATTTAAAAAATTATTACAATGAACACGAAAAAATCTTTAACAATTGGTATTGTATTACATTTTATGCTATGTAATACATACGGACAGATAAGTACGAAAGAATTGCCCGTAAGTTTTGGAATACAAAATCTTTCTGCGAGGTCGGTTCTGTCCGTGGCAAATGTAATGGTTAAAGAATAGTCCCCTAAATCCCCCGCAAGGGGGGACTTTTTGAAATAATGTAGAGACGTAGCGTGCTACGTCTTTACTTGTATTGTCTGAACTTTGATTTTCGTATGATTTGCAGGATTCGCAAGATTAAAATAATCACACAAATCATTAAAATCATTCAAAATCACAGTTCAGACAAGGGTGGTGCAAAAATGCAAAAAAAAATCTCTACACTCTACACTCTGAAAAAAGCCAGTCTTTTCTCAATGCCCTGCAAATGCTATGCAGGCGACACTTATTTTTATGTTTTTAATTTTCATAAGTACTTCTATTGCAGACGATAAAGAAGAGCCGGTGGTCAAAACATCATCGACAAGGAGCAAATGTTTACCTTCTAAATTATCGGTTTGATTTAGTTCAAAAGCACAGGCAAGATTTTCATAGCGACTGTAAATTGATTTTTTGGTTTGTGTACTTGTATAAATAACCCTTTTTATTGCATTTGTGAGAATTTGTTTGGGCATTACGTTGGCTATACCTTTGCAAATGATTTCGCTTTGGTTGTAACCTCTTGTCTTTTTTCGTTTTTTGTGTAGGGGGAGTGGAATTAAAAAATCTACTGAATTAAAATCTTGATTTTGAGAGAGTTGTGCCCCTAATAATTCCCCTAAAACAATGCCGATTTGTTGATTATTTTTGTATTTTAGCAAATGAATAATATGTTGTGTAATTCCTTCTTTGCGAAAATAGCAGTAGGCTGTTGCCCGAAAAACAGGTACTTTTCCTGCAAACACTAATTCGGCAGGATTGTTAATTTGTTCGCAAAAATCGGTCAATGGCAATGAAGACAAACAATACGAGCATAAACAACGCTCTCCATAAACCAACACTTCCGAGCAAAGGGAACAATATTTAGGATAAAATAGCCCCAAAAAATCAGATAAATATCTGTATATCAATCGATTACCATATACAAGCATCTTCGCAAAACCATTGATTGTGTAGTCGCAACACTTGTTCAATTATATCTCTGACACACCCTTTACCGCCTTGAAAATGAGAGATATAATCAGCAATATGTATAATTTCAAGTGCAGCATCGGCAGGACAGGCTTTCACTGCCGCCATTTGCATTACCTGATAATCGGGTATATCATCGCCCATATAGAGAATATTTTCCTTTTTTAGCCCTTTTTCTTGCATATATTGGGCTAAAATTTGTGTTTTATCAGCAATTTTTAGAAAAATATCAATTCCTTGAAAATCAGCGTATCTTTTTTTCATACTTTCCGAATAACCGCCGGAAATAATGCAAATATGATAGCCTTTTTTGAGTGCGTATTGTATTGCATATCCGTCTTTTACGTTAGTTGTTCGCAATTGGTCGCCATCAGGTGTAACCGTTACACCGCCATCGCTTAAAACACCATCAAAATCGAACACAAATGTAGTAATATTGTGTAAAAGTTCTTTATATCTACTCATTTTTTAACTATTTTTTATCAATTTTGCAGCGACCCAATTTTCTTTTTCCATAAATGAGTCCAAAAAGAGTTCATATTTTGCTGCATGATTTGTAATTAACTCTAAATCAGGCTCTTTGTAAAATCCGCTCAAAAACATTCTGCCTCCATTTTTGAGCGCTTTTGCATACGCAGGCAAGTCGTTTAAAATAATATTGCGGTTAATATTGGCAATAATAACGTCATAATCGCCATTTTTTATCGCTTTTGCATCTCCCATAACGACCTCAATATCAGAGCATTGATTACGTTGCACATTTTCCAAACAATTTTCATACGCATTTTGGTCATTATCAATTGCCAAAACAGAATTTGCTCCCCGCATTTTTGCCAAAATAGCCAAAATACCTGTTCCCGTTCCCATATCCAACACCTTTTGAGCCGTCAAATTTTCTTTTAGTAAATAACTGATTATCAGAGCAGTAGTAGGATGATGTGCCGTACCAAACGACATTTTGGGTTCAATAAGAATTTCATACAACAGATCCGGTCTGCTTGCATGAAAAGGGGCACGTATATAACATTGATTATCAATGATAACCGACTCATAATTGCTTTCCCATACCGCATTCCAATTTTGATTTTTAATTTCATTCAATTCAAATGTAAATTGAAAATCAGCAGACTTAAAATTGTTTATAAACTCTTGAAAATCAGTATTTTGAAAATCATTTTTCGGAATATATGCCAAAAAGCCCTCTTCGTTCTCAACAAAACTTTCAAAGCCCAATGTTGCCAAAAATGCAATCAAAATTTCGTTTCCAATGGCGGGTTTATCCACCTGCATTTTTAACTCAATGTATTGCATATCAGTCGTTTTTGGTGCAAGTTTCGGCGGCATTGACAATGGCAATAAAATCTTCTGCTTTCAAAGAAGCACCACCGATTAAACCGCCGTCAATATCCGGGCATGCAAACAATTCCAACGCATTTCCTGCATTGCAACTCCCTCCGTACAACAACATGCAATTGAAAGCCACCTCAGTGCTGTATTGCTTCTCTATCAATTGCCGAATAAAAGCATGCACTTCTTGTGCTTGCGAAGGCGTTGCTGTTATTCCTGTGCCGATTGCCCAAATAGGTTCGTATGCAATGATAACATTTTCAAACTGTTGCGATTTTAAATGAAATAAACCTGCCGTCAATTGTTGCTCAATAAATTGCAAATAATCGCCTCCTTTTCGTATTTCCGATGTTTCTCCAATGCAAAATATCGGACTTATTTCATTTTCGAGCAAAATTGTTGCTTTTTTTGCCAATATATCGTCCGTTTCAGATTGATACATACGTCTTTCCGAATGCCCTATAATGCAAAAATCAGCACCTGCCGACTTTAACATTGCAGCACTTATTTCGCCTGTATAAGCCCCAAAAGGATGCTCGCTAACATTCTGAGCACCAACGTAAAAATTGCTGTTTTCGGCAATATCGGATGCCATCTCCAAATACAAAACGGGCGGACAAACAATAATATCTGTCTCCAACGGCATATCTTCTATTCCCTGTGCTATTTCCACCAACAAATCCTCTGCCTCTGCAAAAGATTTATGCATTTTCCAATTACCTGCTACTATTTTGTTTTTCATAAAATAATTGTCAATAAAATACAAAGATACACCTTTTCTTCAATTAAAAATTAAAAACTTTTTTCAAAGTGTAGAGTGAAGTTTTTTTTTCATTTTTGAATAAAAAAGTTCTAAAATTAGACAAAAGATAATGAATAATTTATTGATATTCAATGTGTTACAAATATTCTTTTTCAAATTTGTCTAATTTTAGAACTTTTTTGTCTGATTTTAGAACAAAAGATATTGATTTTTTGTGTATCTTTGTAAATCATTAAATTTAATAAAATAGAATATGGCAAGAAAGATAGAAGACCATAAGGAAAATAAGGAAAAACTGCTCAAAAAAGCAGGGTTTGATTCTTTGATAGAATTGATACAAACAGAGCAAGGAGATGAGATAAAAGTATTTTCAAATACTGTAAAACTCATTTTTATGTTGGAAGGTGAAGCGGAATTGTTCGCAGGTCGAGATTACCACAAAACGAAGGTAAAAAAAGGGAATTTTTTCCTTTTGCCGATTGATGAGCAAGTATTTGCACGCACAACACAAGCGGCTTCCATGCTAAAAGTGGTGATTTCGGTGCCGTCATGCAGTCTGTATGATTATTTGCCGTTTGAATACTACAGTACTTTTAAAGTCGCCCAACAAAATGAAAAAAATAATACTCCACCGTCAGCGCAACCCAAACGCAGAGGCAGAGGTAAAGCCAAAACAAAACAAATAGCCGATTCTCCAATTATTCCATTGACTATCAATGAAAAAATGCAAGAATTTTTGGACATTTTGCTCGCTGATATGGCAGAAGGAAAATTTCAACAGTTTAAATACCTCAAAATCAAACAAGAAGAATTGTTTTTTATATTGAGACAATATTATCCGATTAAGCAATTGGTAGAATTCTTCTACAATATTACTTATTCGGATATGGGTTTTGCAAAAGTTGTTTTTGATAATTTGAACAAAATACATTCTGCTGCAGATATTGGTAAGTTGATGAATTACAGCACATCAGGGGCAAAAAAACGCTTTTCAATAGTTTTCAATGAGCCGCTTTCGCAATGGTTGGACAATTACAAAGCCAAACGACTCTATTATGAAATGCTTTTTACCGACAAAAAAATAATGCAATTGGCGAAAGAATATGGTTTTTGCTCCTCTTCGCACATTACACATTTTTGTTTGCGAATGTACGGCATGCCACCTTTGAAGTTAAAACGTCAAATTCGGGAGAAATACAATCGAATATACAAAGGCGAAAAGTAAAAATCCACAGGGATGCAAACTTTTGTATCCCTGATTTTTATTTTTTTTTAATTCATAAATCTTTTTTTCACAATGAAATCTTTCAACTTTCTCGCAGTGGCAGCCGTATTGTTTGGTTGTACGGTGTTTGCCCACACTGCGCAGGCACAAACCGCCAAAGGTCCCGCCCGCAACGCCGTATTTATCATACCGGGGGCAAAAATAAACATTTATTGGACAAGCACTTGGTGGGATGCTTGGGAAAACCCATACGCTTGGTTGTTGGGGAAAGATAGATTAGGTTATCACCCCGCTTCTTCAAAACGTAATATTAGATGTGTAAAGAAATAATTCATTAATTATCAATAAGTTTAATTTGAAACAGCGATTAAAATTATGGCAAAACAAAAGAAACCGATAGAAAAGTTTCAACTCACAGACCTTGAGCAGGAAAATATCATCTTTTCCAATGTTGCCAAAATCATTGAACGCCGCAAGTTCAATGCTGTTTCGGCTGCCAACAGTCAGGTGATTTTGATGTTTTGGGAAATCGGGCAATATATCAATGCTGCGATTTTGGGATTTTCGCGGGCGGAGTACGGCAAAAAGATTTTGTCGACAGTGTCGACAAAATTAACGGCGAACTACGGCAACTCCTTTGTGGAAGCCAATTTGTACCGAATGAAACGCTTTGCAACGGTTTTCGATGACCTGAATAAAATTGCCGATGTAATCCCGTTTTTGAGTTGGTCGCATTTTTGCGAAATTATGCGTGTAAAAGACGAACCTGCACGGCTGTTTTATGCCAAAGATGCGGCAGAACGGCAACTCGGTATTCGCGACCTGCGCCGACAAATTGCACGAAAACATTTTGAACGTCAGGAAATTGCCAATACGCAACTGACAGAAAATTCCGCCGTGCCGTTCAATGTCTTCAAAGACCCGTATCTGTTGGATGTTTTGGATTTGAAAGACAATTTTTTGGAGGCGGATTTGGAAAATGCATTTTGCTTGAAATCGAAAATTTCATTCTCGAATTTGGCAGCGGTTTTGCCTTTATGGAACGGCAAAAACGAATTATTATTGACGGCGACGATTTCAAAATTGACCTGCTGTTTTTCCACCGCGATTTGCGCCGTTTGGTTGCCATTGAACTGAAAACGGGTAAATTCCGCCCGCAATACAAAGGACAAATGGAACTGTATCTCAAATGGTTAGACCGTTACGAGCGAAAAGAAGGCGAAAATGCGCCGGTCGGTCTGATACTTTGCACCGAGGCGAGCCGCAATCAGATAGAACTGCTCGAACTCGACAAGGCAGGCATTGCCGTTGCGGAATATTGGACAAATTTGCCGCCCAAAAAAGTGTTGGAAAAGAAACTCAAAGAAATTCTGACAGAGGCAAAAGAGCGTTTGGAACGCAGAAAACTTTTGCCAAATGCCACTGCCAACAAGCAAATTGATTATTTTATTGAAGAAGATAACGAATAATTTTAAATTTCAAAAATATATGAAACGAATCTCATTCATCCTCATTTCGTTCCTTTTTATCGGAACACTTGCACAGGCGCAAACCTGACGATTATATTACCAACAATCCTCTCCGATGGGAGTATGATAAATTTTATAACAAATAATTTACATTTCAAAAATCAAAAAAAAATAATCTTTTTTTTGATTTTTTATTTCAAACAGAAAAAAAAGTGTAATTTTGCATTTTTAAATCTTTAATTAAAAAATTTTTGTAGCATGAGAAAATATTTTGCTGAAATGATTGGAACTATGGTTCTGGTTTTAATGGGCTGTGGAGCGGCTGTTTTTGCGGGGACTCCACAAGGTTTTGCCTCGGTAGGGACATTAGGTGTTGCCTTTGCGTTTGGTTTATCTGTAATTGCGATGGCGTACACTATTGGTAAAATTTCGGGTTGTCATATCAATCCTGCGATTACGCTGGGAATGTTGGTAGCAAAGCGAATTTCGCCAAAGGATGCGGTTATGTACATCATTTTTCAGTTAATTGGGGCTATTATTGGCTCTGCGATACTGTGTGCATTGACTTGCGGGTTGTCATCAAGTACCACTCTTACAGGAGCTAACGGTTTTTCGGAACCGATTACAGCATCAACGGCATTTATTGCGGAGGCTGTATTTACATTTATCTTTGTGTTGGTAGTGCTGGGTTCTACCTCCGAAGGTGCTTTTGGTAAATTTGCAGGTTTAGCAATTGGTTTGACGTTGGTATTGGTGCATATTGTATGTATTCCTATCACGGGGACGTCTGTCAATCCTGCCAGAAGTTTTGGACCTGCAATTTTTGAAGGTATTGCAGGGAATATCAAAGCGTTAGAACAACTTTGGTTGTTTATAGTTGCGCCTTTTGTAGGGGCAATTGTGGCTGCTTTGGTGTGGAAAGTGTTGGACAAAAAAGTAACCAATGCTTAAATGACAAAGGCTGTTTTTTAATTCGTAAAGACTTGAAAAACAGCCTTTTATATTATTGTTAAATTTAAATTGATAAAAATTTGAAAAAATAAATCATTTTTTTTATGACAAAATTACAATAAATAAGAAAAAAATTAGTTAATAAATAAATAATGGATAATATATAATATTTTTAGCGTATGAAGACACGATTCTTATTGACAAGTATGATGCTACTGTTTTTTACAGTAGCCGTGATGGGACAACAAAACAATGTTGTAGTGATCAGCAAACAGCAGAAAGATGCTGAAAAACTATACAACAAAGCCAAAGAGAAGTACGATGCTAAGTCGTATCAGGCGGCTGTTACGGATTTACAATCTGCGATGAAAATTAAGCAAGATTTGCTTGAAATTTATCCGCTTTTGGCAATGTCTGAAAATGCTTTGGGGAAAGCCGATGACGCACTCAAAACGTTGGACAATTATGCTGCCAAATTAACAGGCAAAGACAGTGCATACCGTTTGGCTGCCCGTATTTGCTATCAAAATGGCGACTATAACAAAGCCTTAACGTATGCGGATAAAACAATTGCACTCAAAAACGGCGACTTTGAGATGTATTATTTACGCGGATTGTCTAATTTTCAAAAGGCTGATTATCAGGCGGCTATAGCAGATTTTTCCACCGCTTTGGGGAGTAAAAAAGATGCATGGTGTTACAACGACCGAGCGGCTGCTTATTTGCAAGCCAATGATAATAAAGCCGCAATTGAAGATTACACGGAGGCTATTGCTATCAATCCGAAAGGACAATTTTACAACAATCGAGGCTATGCCAACATGAAAGAGCAAAATTACGCTGCGGCAATTGAAGACTTTAGCAATGCAATTGAACTCAATGCCAAAGACTACATGTTGTTCAACAACAGAGGTTTGGCGAAGTTCCATTTGAAAAAATATGCCGATGCAGTGGAAGATTTTTCACAAGCGATTGCACTCTCAAAAGATGCTGATTATAAGGCATATAGCAATAGAGGCGTTGCTAATTTTAAGTTAAAAAATTATGCTGCTGCGGTATCCGATTTTGACAATGCTTTGCGGTTAAATCCTCAATTTGGAGAAGGATATATGCACCGTGGTAATGCCAAAGAAATGTTAAGACAAGCCGAAGATGCCTGCTCTGACTGGCAAAAAGCCGCTCAAATGGGCGTCCAAAAAGCAGAAGATTATGTTAATAACCAATGTAAATAAATCAAAGTTATGAAAAAGTTTTTGTTTATCATTATCAGTACAGTGTTTGTAGCCACTCTTGGGGCTCAAAATGTGGATTTTACAACAGAAAATTTCCCTAACGATACAAAAGCACTCAAACAAGCACAAAAAACTATCAAAGCAGGAGATAAATTGTTGAAAAAAGCCAATAAAAGTAAAAAAGATGCCCAATATCAACGTGCATTGGCATTGGAAAAATATTTAGATGCCAATGAATTTAATCCCAATAATATGCGATTGAATTACTCTATTGCGGATTGCTACTATGGAATGAATAATTTACCTATGGCGGCAAAGTATGGTGTAATTGCCAAACAATTGGATGACACATCTGTCAATAAGGATTTAGATAGAGCAAAATTGTCTCTTTATGAGGGCTTATCGTATCAGTTGGATGGAAAATATCGAGAAGCAATAAATGTATATAAAGCGATTAATTATACAGACCAACATTATGTTGAATGTGGAAATGCTTTGCATGCAACAGAAGTAAATTGTTTTGTGGATAATGCAGGTGTTGGGGTCAATACACAATATGGAGAATACACTCCTGTTTTGAACAGCGATGGTTCTTTTACTTATGTGGGCAGAAACCGTCCGACAAAGGAAGCCTACGCCGACAATGTAAAATTTTCGGAAGCGATTTACAAAGCCAATTTAGCCGGAACTGTCTATACAACAGATGCCAATCCTATTGAAAAAGAAGGAGTTGTGGCATTGGAAACGGTATCTAAAAACGGCAACAGAGTGATTTATTATTCGCCTGACAATGGAGGTGATTTAATGGAGGCAATTCGTGGTGGCGGCTCAAAAGCAGCGACCCCAAAAGCCATTAAAAAAATCAATTCATCTTATCATGAATCTTCGGCTGCTTATAGTGTTACGGGCGATACACTCTTTTTCTGCTCTAATCGCAAAGGCGGAAAAGGCGGACATGATATTTATATGAGTGTCAGAGGAAAAAACGGTAAATATAGCAAACCTGTTAATTTAGCCAAACTTAATACCGCAGAAGATGAATTATCTGTATTTGTTGCAGCAGACGGGACATTGTATTTTTCGTCAAGAGGAACTTATCCACTTGAGTATTTCACTTATGATTCTGCAGGTACTATAATAAAAACAGCAGAATATGAATTCGGAATCCAGCATTTGCTGGACGAAGATGGTTATCCGCTGTATGACCGGCAACTTAATGGTGGTTTAGGTGGTTATGATATTTATTCTGCCAAATTTGACGGTACTACCTGGAGTACGCCTCAAAATGTAGGAGTTCCCATCAATTCTCCTGCAGATGATATTTATTTTTATTTATCCGGTGACGGCAAAACAGCACTTTTGTCTTCTGATAGAAACGGAGGTATGGGCGGTTTGGACATTTACATTGTAACACTTTTGGGCGAGAAAAAAGAGTTCCAAATGTATGAAGAGACGCAATTGTTGGCAGCCAATTTGCCGGATATATTCTCGGCAAAAGAAATCACTATTGAGCAAGAGCATAAAACAATTGTCAAAGGGACAGTCATAGATGCGAAGACCAAACAGCCTATTGCGGCGACATTTGAATTGTCCGACTTGGGAGCAGGTGAGCAATTGGCTAATTTTCAAACAGATAGCATAAGCGGTCAATACACATTGGATTTGCCTTCGGGCTATAATTATGGCTTGGCGGTCAAAGCACCCGGCTATTTGTTTTATTCTCAAAATTTTGAATTGCCCGATTCGGCAGCCTCAGCAACGATTGAACAAGTGATTACTCTCAAAAAAATTGAAGTAAATCAAGTTATTGTATTGCGTAATATTTTCTTTGATGTTGGGAAAGCGACTTTAAAGAAAGAGTCTGAAATTGAGATTGAAAATGCGTATAAATTGATGGTTGAAAATCCGAATATCAATATTGAAATTTCGGGTCATACGGACAATACAGGTAGTGCGGCAACAAATAAAAAGTTATCATTAGCCCGTGCTAATTCAGTTATTAACGCATTGGTAGCCAAAGGAATAGATAAAAAACGGCTCTCCGGTGCCGGCTTTGGACCCTCACAGCCTGTCGCCTCCAATAAAACAGAAGAAGGACGCGCCCAAAACAGAAGAATTGAGTTCAAAATTGTAAAAATTACGAATTAAAATAGTAATCATATAAAAACGAAAGGGGACAAGTTAAAAATAACTTGTCCTTTTTCATTTTTATTTTGGGGTAACAGCATGCTTGCAAAAGGTGAAAGGTAAAAAGGAACAGAGAAGAAGGAGAAAAAAACTCTCTACTTTTTACTTTTTATTTTTTAATTGAGAAAAAGTGTATTTTTGCAAACGTTAAATAAAATAGTACAAAAAAATATAGGATGGGAAAGTGGATATTATCAAAAGAATTGAATACGGCTTTGGGAATAGCAACAACTATCGCCAAAGAATATAAAAGCGATGCTGTTGGTGTTGAACATGTTTTTGCGGCATTGCTGAAAATGCATGACAATATGCTTGAAAATATGTTTGCAGATATGAATGTAGATATGGTCGCTCTCAATGCGGATATATCAAAATTGTTGGAAGAAAATCCACAAGATGGATTAAATTATAACACAAATGCAGAAAATTATTTTTTTGGTAAATTAAATAATGAAAATACTTTGCCTTTGCTCAAACAGACTGAAAGGATGCTTGATTTAGCCAATTTGTTGGCAAAAAGGCAAGGGAGTATTTTGATAGAGGTTTATCATTTTTTATTGGCAATATTGTGGAGAAAAGAGACGCCTGTGTCTATTATTTTGCAGAAATATATATCTTTTGAAAATGTAGAAACATTTTTGTCAAATTCGGGTTTAGGGTATCAAATTGGCAGTGAAAATCCAAACAATAACAAAGATAATTTGGCAGAAAATATTGCAGGGGCAAAAAATGAAAAGAACTTTTTGGCAGATTTGCCTGAAAATCAAAAAAATGATGCTTCATTTACGCCAAAAAAGAATAATACTCCTGTCTTAAACGCATTCGGCAGAGACCTTACAAAAGCCGCACTTGAAAATAGATTAGACCCCGTTGTAGGGCGACAAAAAGAATTGGAAAGGATAGCCCAAATATTGAGTCGTCGCAAAAAGAATAATCCTATTTTAATCGGTGAGCCGGGCGTAGGTAAATCAGCCATTGCGGAGGGGCTTGCCATTCGGATTATAGAGCGGGATATTCCACGCGTGTTGCTAAACAAAAGAGTGGTTTCTTTAGACATTGGCTCTTTGGTGGCAGGCACTAAATATAGAGGTCAATTTGAGGAAAGGATGAAGGCTTTACTTGCAGAATTGGAAACGGCACAGGATGTTATTTTGTTCATTGACGAAATTCATACTATTGTAGGGGCAGGAAATGCGTCGGACTCTTTGGATGCGTCAAATATGTTTAAACCTGCACTCGCTCGCGGTGAATTACAGTGCATTGGAGCAACAACTTTGGACGAATACCGTAAAAATATAGAAGCAGACGGCGCCCTTGAGAGACGCTTCCAAAAGGTTATTATAGAACCTACTACTGCCGAGCAAACTTTGCAAATATTACAAAATATTAAAAAGAAATACGAAGACCACCACTTGGTAGAATATACAGATGAGGCACTAAAAGCCTGCGTTTGGCTTACACAAAGATATATAACCGATAGATGTTTGCCCGACAAAGCAATAGATGCGATGGACGAAGCAGGTGCAAGGGTACATATTCACAATATAGGTACGCCGGATTATATTATTGAATTGGAGGAAAAATTAGTAACTCTCTCTAATCAGAAAAGAAATGCCATTGAACACCAAAAATATGAGGAGGCAGCAAAATATAGAGACGAAGCAAAACGTGTTGAACAGCAACTCGAACAAGCAAAACAAAATTGGGAGTCGCAATTGCAGTTACAACGAAGCACAGTTACCGAAGATGTAGTGGCTGATGTGGTGGCTATGATTACAGGCATTCCCGTTAAACGGATAAACAAAGATGATAAAGACCGTTTGGAGCAGATAGAAAACTATCTAAACACACAAATAATTGGTCAGCAGGAGGCTGTAAGCAAAATTTCGCGGGCTATTCGCCGTAATAAAGTAGGACTAAAAGACCCGGGCAAACCGATAGGCACTTTTTTGTTTTTGGGACCGACAGGAGTTGGCAAAACATTCCTTTGCAAAGTGTTGGCAAAGTATCTTTTTGACAGCGAAGACGCTATAGTTAGGATTGATATGAGCGAATATATGGAAAAATTTAGCCTTTCGCGACTTATTGGCGCTCCGCCCGGCTATGTAGGCTATGAAGAGGGCGGTCAATTGACTGAAAAAGTACGGCGTCGCCCTTATACTATCGTTTTATTGGATGAAATTGAAAAAGCACACACCGATATTTTTAATTTATTGTTGCAAGTTTTTGATGAAGGCAGATTAACCGACAGTCTGGGTAGAAAAGTGGATTTTAAAAACACTATAATCATAATGACATCCAATATTGGGAGCAGAGAACTGAAAAATTTCGGCACAGGGATAGGTTTTTCTACCAATGCACGCAAAAGTGCTTACAAATCAGACACTATAAAAGTAATTGAAAATGCTTTACATAAACAATTTGCCCCTGAATTTATCAATCGGATTGATGAGATTGTAACTTTTGAGCCTCTTGAGCGGGAAGATATTCATAAAATTATAGATATAGAAATTCAACATGTGTACGAGCGTATGTCGGAGTTGAATATTGTTTTTGATATTACCCAGTCTGCAAAGGATTTTATTGTAGATAAAGGTTGGAGTGCTGCTTTTGGTGCTCGTCCGCTCAAACGTGCAATACAAAAGCATATAGAAGACCTCTTGGCGGAGGAGATTATAAAAGGAACACTCGCCGAAGGACGTAAAGTGCTGGTGGATTACAATGCACAAGAGGAGCATTTGACCGTTATTGCAGAACAGCCATTGCTTGAAAATCATGCAGATACCGAACAAAAGCAAATTGAAACGGATAAAGTTACAGATATAAAGCCTAAAAAAACAGCCAAAAACACTAAAAAAGAATAAACTTACTATGAAAATTGCCGTTAATACTCGATTATTGGTAAAAAACAAAATGGATGGAATAGGCTGGTATGCGTATGAGATACTTAAATGTATGGTTCGGCAACATCCTGATGAGGAATTTATATTTTTCTTTGATAGACCGCCACATCCTGACTTTATATTTGCGGATAATGTGAGATATGTTGTCGTTCATCCGCAAGCACGCCACCCTATTCTTTGGTATTTATTCTTTGAAATAGGTATAAGGTTTGCATTAAAAAGAGAAAAACCGAATGTGTTTTTTTCACCTGACGGTTGGCTGTGTCTTCATACAAAAACAAAGACTATCAATGTAATTCATGACTTAAATTTTGAACATTTACCACAATTTACTTCTTACATTAACAAACTATATTTACGGTATTTCTTTCCGCGTTTTGCAAAAAGAGCGGATATATTGGCAACAGTTTCCCATTTTTCTAAGGAAGATATTGTGAAAACGTACAAAATACCTGAACAAAAAATGATTGTAGCAGGCAATGCGGTGTCAGAAGACTTTTTTGAAATTTCAAATGAACAAAAACACCAAACTCGCCTCCAATACAGCAATTCAGACCAATATTTTATTTTTGTGGGGTCTCTGCATAAAAGGAAAAATATTGACAATATTTTGTATGCTTTTGACCTTTTTAAGGAAAATGGATGCAGTTTTAAGTTGATTTTTGCAGGTGAAAAAAAATATTTAAGCAAAGATACGGAGCAGATAATCAATCAATCTGAATATAAACACGATATAATTTTCACGGGGTATTTAGCCACTGCCGAGATAAACCGTTTGGTGTCGGCAGCAACAGGTTTATTGTATGTTTCTTACTTTGAAGGTTTTGGGGTTCCTATTTTAGAAGCCTTTGCGTGTGGCACACCTGTTATTACATCAAATATAACTGCCATGCCGGAAATTGCGGGTGATGCGGCTCTTATTGTAGACCCCAATAATGTCGATAATATTGCACGGGCAATGGCAGATATTGCCACAAATACGGCTTTGAGACAACTTTTAATAGATAAAGGAAAGCAAAGATTGAAAGAATTTTCGTGGGAAAAAAGTGCAGATATTCTTTGGAAAGCAATACAATCGCTATCATAGACCGTTATTCCCCCCGACTTCGACGGTTTCGATTTGTAAACAAAA
>JAISTU010000179.1 GCA_031272415.1 Bacteroidales bacterium
ATGCCACGTCTCTACATTAACATTATTTTGTATTTTTAATTTTAATTAACTACAAATTTCCCTCTCCAATTACCGATTTTGATAAAATACATCCCTTGTGGGAGATGTGAAACATCAACTATTATTTCGGATTGGTGATTGATGATTGACGATTGTTGAACACGACCTAAAACATCTATAATCTCCACATTTTCACCATCTTTTAATTGATAATTTTTAATTTTCAATTCAGAAGAAGCGGGATTGGGATAAATTTGCAAATGATTTTCTTCTGATACCAAACTCACCGCACTGGGGAAATCAAAATAAAATGTATCAATATACATATTTGCCAAAAAGACAGAATCCGAATATTTTCCATCCATACTTGTCTTAAAGATAGAGGTCTGCATTTCCAATCTCACACCACTTTGAACATCTGCATAATTTCTAAGTAGTTTAACAAACTCATCCTCAAGGTTGTATGGAGATGGTGAAAGGGGATAATATGCAAACGAATCAGGTGCAATATCTTTATCTACATAATATGTATAGGCATAAGTCCACCGCGAGATTCCGACAGTGTCTACATAAGCAGTCAATGATGTGCTGGCAACAAATGTATCAGTACTTTTGATTGTATCTTCCCTAATGTTTTGCCATCCAAACAAAAAATAGCACATTGTGTTTTTGTCAACAAGAATATGCGCCTGATTCAGATTGTTTGTATCTTCGCCTACTAATTCATAACCTTGCCAAACCACTTTCAACCGCAAAGTATCACAGTTTTGTGCCGATAAATGAAAACAAAGACAATTCAAAACAAAAACTAATAAGTATAATGTTATTCTTTTCATAAAAAACTTTTTTAAATATGAAATATAAATTTAAAACCTTCTAACCGCACGTAAGCAGGCACGAGTATTTCCTGAACGCAATATTTTTGTTGCAGGTTTACTTCCGTTTGTCTGTACAGCGTATAACTTTCCATAATTTGGGGAGTCTGCCTGTGTAGATGACCAATAAATAGCCTGAGGGTATAGTACAGATTCAGGCATTATTGCCACCAGTAAAGAATCCAATGTTATGATATTAGAAAGGATGTAAAATAATTCATTAATGGCAGGGAAATACCAACCATCTCCCAAACTTACACACCATCGCACGGCTTCAAGACTTTCCCATCTTTGTGTATCTTCATAAGAGGCCATTACAAAACCTTCTATCCATTCAAGCATTTTATTAGTATTGTAGGCTCCATCTAATGAATCAACTGCGTCCCAAAAATTTGTATAGTCCGAAACCCCATTGCCATTTTTCCCGTATCCTTCAGCAAGGGATACTATTTTTCCATGCAAACCGTATGCAATGTTGTTTATTGTATATGCCGTATCTGCCAGCCAATAAACCATGCCTTCCGCCTCACCCTCTGAATTATAATAAATATCACCGACCTTATAGCCTTCTCTGAATACAAAAGTAATCCATTCATCTGCCGTATCCCTTTTTACTAATGTTTGTACTTCTATTTTTTGTTCTCCAAAACAAGTTGCAAAACAAACAAATTTATAATGATTGTCTGCCCCAAAAGAGAATTGTGCATCTGCAGGAGATAACGTCAATACGGTATCGTTATATATTTTTTTAACGGCTTGATTTGTTGTTCTATTTTTGACAATAATACTATCAAAAGGCAAAAATGTACCATCTTCTAATTTTGCAGTAAAATTAATATTGACACTATCAAAGTCTATTTTTTCTCCAAATTTTTTAACAACTCGAAGATAGGCTCTATAATATTTTGGAAATTTCATGCACCCCATGTCTAATATTGAGGTTTGATAGGTCGGATAAAATCGCCAGTATAGTGTCAACACACCGTCGTCATAGTAGGTTGTTGAAGACCAATAATGACAGGCAGTTTCGGTTGTTATAGTATCTGCTTTAGGGATCGTCTTTAATGTAGGATTTATGGTTGAGACTGTTATATAACTAATATTTAGTATTTCATATATAGCAGGAATATACCAATCTGTACCTGCGGACAAAGTGTCTATATAGTCCAGAGACTGAAACCCGGGATATACAGTGGTAGTATCTCTACATTGTCTCATCATTTTTGTATTCCACTCGCCGTCAGAACTATCAAAAGCAGGAATATAACCTGTTCCAACACTCCACTGTACTCCATCACCCGTTGATGTATGAGGCTGATATTGAGGCTCTTGTATATACAGCATTTTTCCACGTGTACCATACGCAATAGAATCTGCCATTTGTACAGTATCGGCGAGCCACCAAACTATTCCCTCCGGTTTACCCAAACTGTCATAATAAATATCCCCGACTTTGTACAATGTTGGAAAGGTGAAAGTAACGGTTTTGTCTGTCAATTGCAACGTATCAAAAATGCTCATTCCTTTTTGCTGTTCTTTGTAGGTACAATGTCCAACATAGGTCAATTCGTCATCAGAAGCATAATTCTTTTCAACAACTAATTTTTGTTTTTTTAGATTACTTGTTCCTTGATAAACAGAACGCATGGAGAACGTCCCATTGCCTTTTTGTGCCAACATTTTGACCGTTTGAGTACCTTTAGATGTTTTTATAGTTAAAAGGTATAATTGTGGAGTTGCAACACCGATTTCTAAATTATAACTTCCTGCTTGCAATGACTGATTAAATGCCACACATTGTTTGCCATTTAAATCATATAATGAAACATCAATGTTTTCATTTTCAGAAAGTTGCAAATTTATCACGGTGTTTCCATTAAATGGATTGGGGATGTTTTGAGAAATCAGAAAAGAAGGGCCGGAAATATTATTTATTCCGGTTGCTTGTTTTTTGATAATAAAAACAGTATCAGGATAGTATATTGTCTCTGACCATCCTTTTGTACGATTGATAATTTCTACGCTATCCAACGCAATATAAGAATTGTCGGATAATTGTGCCGTAAAAATAATTTTTACACTGTCTTGTGCTTGCAGTATGCCTGCTAATAATGCCATGTTTGCTATAATGCTTAACTTTTTCATAAAATATTTTTTTTTTTAATATGAATAATATAAATTTAATTTCCAATAATAAGAACGTCAGAGCAACAAAAATATTGCCCTGACGTAATTTTTTATTTTACTGTTTTACAATATGTTTGTTAATTGTTCTACCGTTACTAAATATTGTCCGTACAAAATACATGCCCGGTGCTAAAACAGAAAGGTCAATATCTGCTTTTGTTGCCGATAAATTTCTATCTATCAAAGCCTTACCAATTATGTCAAAAATTTGTACTTGTACTATATTAACATCTGTCGCATCTGTTGCAATAATGTGCAAAATATTGTCCGTTGGATTAGGATATATCTGTAAATCAGGCTCTTGTTGCCTATTTTTGTCTCCTTGTTGTGCGCCCTGTGGATTAATACTTTCGGGCGGTGCAAGGAACAAGTTATCAGTGACTAAACAGTCAGCCAAAAAATCGGTATAGTAAAGTGTTGAAATGGGATACCCAAAACGTTCTAATATAGATTTTGCTTTAATGGCTGCCAGCCCAAATTCTGCATGGAATGCTATATCTTCTAATGTATGCCAATGGGAGTTACTTTCGTTCAATATCTGACCGCAAAAAAGAGATTGTTCTATTAACAGGCATTGCCTATATTTGTCATATTCATTTGCCTCATAGTCAGGGAATTGGGTCATAATGTTATTTAAAATATTATCCATGGTTTGAAATTGACCTATTTCTAATGCGGATTCTATTGTAGCATAAGAAGCATGCAAAGTTTCTTCTCTTTGAGACCAAATATTGTATTGTTCTCTGTCAAAAGTTTCAGCATAAGGATTTAAAATGACATCAAAAGCATATCTGCACAGTAGTGCAATATCTTCTTTTAGTTTTACGATTTCAAAAAAAGCAACAATTTGAGGCTCATCTTGCATAACAACCCAATTTTCACCTACAACTGCCCAGTCAATAGGTGCAACAGATGCATTGAGATAGAGGTCTTTATATTCCAAAATTTTATCATTCAACAATGCATTGACTTCATTATAAACTTGGTCTAATGTAGACAAGGCTGGAACTACTTCCGACTCAATAGCATCAAGGAGTATTGTAACATCTGCCATATCAATCATTTCTCCAATCCTCCCCAAGCGGTTCCAATGTATATCATAACAACTGCCTGATATACTTGTCTGCGATTTATATACATATTCCCAAACATGCAACGGTTCAAAATAAGTCGGATACCCACCCCAAAAATAAAGTAATGTATTTGAAGTATTTTCATAAATATTTGTTGCCGACTGAACGGGATGGAATAAGTTTCTTGCAGGTCGATTGGGCAATCCTTGAGCATGACGAATATTTAAGGGAATAGAACTTGATACAGGAATAGGAGTTACTGTAGCCAAATCTTCTACCAAAATATCTTTGCAATTATTGTTGAATGTATTACAACGGTATTGCAGACCAGTACAAGATTCCGGTTTTGTTGATTCCTCTGCATTTGTTCCTGTTGAAATTGTTGCATTTAATAATTTTGTAAATGTATTATTTTCTATTACATTATTGCCTGTGCCTGAATTATTGATATGTACCCCTATTCCATTGTTTGCGTCATTGATAAACGAATTATTGTCAATAACATAACCATGTGAAAAAGATAATTGTACTCCTATCGGTTCAGGGTATACGGTAGTGAGGTTAAAATGGCAAACGCCTATGGCAATTCTATCTGCATATTCACCGGAAACGGCAATTTTATTGCCAAAAAATTGTGATTGACTAATACTGGACGCCCTTGTTCCTGAATTGATAACATGTATTGCACTGGAAAAACCTGAAAATGTATTTTGTTTTTCAGAGATGCCCGGACAACAGATAATATTCATACCTGCTCCTGCAAGCAGAACTCCTGCATTGTTGCAATAAATACCAATAGTAGGGTGTAGCAATAATCGAGTACTGTCTTCTATGTCAGATAAATCAGATAAAAATGGTACTTGGCAGAGAAAATCACAGCCTGCAAATTTCACATTACGAACACCATACAACTTTACCATAGGTTCTATCTCTGACATATCAACATAAGTTGCCATGTCTGTCGTAAATGTACAGCGAGTAAAATAACTAACATTATTTGCTGCTGTATAGATGGATACTTTATAATTTTCAAAAGGTCTAAACTCTATGGATGTTTTATTATTGATAAAATGAGCATTATCGGCTTTAACAATACCGCCTCCTTCGCGTAAATTGCTTGAATTGCCAACATAAATACCACACTTTGCATTCTGAATAATCGCATCATTTCTCAATTCTACAACACCCTGATTATTGTTATTTTGGTCTGTAATCGTTAAAATACAAAAGGAACTTGTATTTGCTATATTGCCTGTTCCCCGCACTTCAATTCCTTCCCAAAGGTCATCATTACATTCATTTGTCAGCATACCACCGTCAACAATCAATTTTCCACCTTTTTCAACAATAATTTTACCTGTCGGAGTGGAATATATTCTTCCCTGTAATTCTAATGTATATCCTGCAGGAATGGTCAATGTCGAACCTAATATATAGTCCCCTGTCCATACTTCGTGTATCAATTGTATATTAGGGGCTGGCTGATAAGCAGGACCGCTGTACATAATAACATTGATATAAAATTTTGCCAAAGTTCTATTATATGTCAAATTCGCAGGTTCAGCACATATCCATGCATTAGGGTCTATTCCGGCACCTTGTACAATGACTGTATTCGTCCCTTGTCCTGCAACAATCCGTAAACTATTGCTGCAAGTCCAAGTGATACTTGTATTTGCAGGCACATTATTAGGTAAATGAAGTGTATAAGTTTTTGTATTACACATTTCAATCTCTCTATCGCCTGTAATGTAGGTTTCAATCTCATTGATAAGGTAATTTCTCATAGAAGCATTGATAGTAATATGTTCCATATTTTCATTTGTCGGTGCCCAATAACTTGCAAAAGGGGTCTTCCCTTGATCGACTAAATTTACGTTTAGATTTTCACAAGGATAATCGGTTCCATGTTGATACCCCAAAGCAGATGCAGTTGGTATAAAACAATGTCCGGGATAAGACAGTGTCGCCTCACAGGTAGGACAATCCCATACAGCATTATATCTTTCTTTTGCATAGTTGTATATTTGAGTATATGCTGTTTCAAAAGACCTATAAGTGCCTCCCGAAGACGCATCTATTCCACATCCATGTCCTCTTTTAAACTCATAGTAACCTTGTGAAGAATTTATTTTATAATCACCATTGAGGTCTATTATACAATATCCATAAAAAACGGTGTGCAAGCCCGAACTCTCTTCGGATTTACACATTCTCCCCATAAGGTTAAACAATCCACCGCCTGCTGCTTTTAAATTAAAGACTTCATTCCAATCATCACCGGTCTTTGTGCCTGTAATACTACCATTTGCTACGGCTATTTTCCGTAACGAATTGGGATAACCTATGTTATTGAGAGTATTTACATAACTATTTCGTATTGAATGAGAAGGATCACCAATGTAATCAATAAGCATTTGCTTTGCCGCAGGTGAAGAAAGTATTTTATCATAATTATCCTTCGCTGTTTCCTGTTGATGAACTCTCCCTACAAAATGCAATAAAGCCTGTGTAGCGAATGCAATATTTGCTCCACAATGAGGCGAATCAAAAGAAATCCATAAACGGCAATTATGCTTACCTTGATTAGTATATGTTGATGGATTTTGTTCCATATATGCCAATGCATAACGTGTTATTTGTCCTCCCATACTGGGACCAACAACCACTATTTCATGCTCGCTCCCTGATGCTTGTAACCTGCTGTTAATTTCGTTGATAACTTTTATCACCGTGAATGCATTCCTTTCAATAAAGTCTGCACCACCATCAATGCCATTGTAGTAGGGAAAGTTAACAAATACCAAATCATAGCCAAGTGCTAATAAATCATTACCAACATTAGATTCTACCCCACCTGATACATAATTGAGCCTATCCCAAAGAGCATCAAAATTTCGCTTGTCTTGTGGGTCAAAACCGTCTACAATCAAAATAGGTTTGTATAAATTTCCCCCTGAGTAATAATATTTTATATCGGCTTGTCCTGCGAAGCCTAAATAAGGGATGTCGGCAGTAACATGCTGATATTCAATATTGTTTGTAGCAGGAGGAACCGTTGCTATGCCTCCATTTTGGGCTTGCTCTGCAGAAATTACTTTTATGCGTGCATACGTGTATAAAGTGTCTCCATTAGAAAATACGATCCTCATACACATTTTTTTCTCTCCGGAACTTGCATAAGTAACAGAAATAGAATCATTTAATAAGTTGATGTTCTGAAATCCTAATCCATTATCAAAATCAATGGCAATGTTCGTAAATTCAGCAGGTCGATTGGTAAAAAAAGTAGTCGCATTGAGCGTAAAAGTAAAAGAACTTCCTTGTAAATTTTCCCGCAAAGGAGCCATTACAATAGTTTGTCCTGTTACAAAAGGTGTTGTCCCTATGCTCAAATTTTCGTACCATAAACTATCATTGCCTAAATACAATCTACCTGTGTTATAGGCATTTGTATCAATGTAGTCAAAGTCAAAATTAAGTATTCCAATAGGAACAACCGATAAAGAAGATAAATTTTTAAGACTATCCACCGTCAATGGCAGATAGGGATTTGTTGTCAGCGATGCTCTTTGTAATTCGCTGTATGCCTGCACAAAATGCCAATAGGAACTTGTGTCGCAGTTTTGCCGAGTAAAGTATTTTAACCCTGCAAAGGGTACTACTCGGTCGTACAGAATACCAGTGGCAACTCCAGACAGGTTAACATTTGCAAAAAGACTGTCAAACTCATGAGTGTAGGTTTGCTGTCCTTGTGCAGAAAATTTGAAAGACACCAAAAACAAGAGCAGCAAACCCATGGTAAGTATTACTTTGGATGCTTTACTGATGGGCTTTCGCCAACTCCTTTCTTTCGTTAAATTGTCCATAACTCCGTTAATACTAAGATGCTCATGCATGCCATCTGTGTTAGCGGCTCGCAAATCATCTGCTACATGCCCGTAGGCGTCTCTGTTGCCTCTTTCATAACCGGCAACTTTAAAATGAAATCTATTCATATAACTTTTAATGTTTTAATTATACTTGGCACC
>JAISTU010000197.1 GCA_031272415.1 Bacteroidales bacterium
TGTGAGGTAGGGGGGTACACGGATGCGGAATTGTTTCTATACGAGCGTAATTCTGACGCCATTTCAACCGAAAAAACCCTCCAAAACGAAACCCGAAGAGAGGCTTTAGAAGAAGGAAGAGCAGAAGGAAGAAAAGAATTTATCATAAATGCGTACCAAAATGGTATTTCAATAGAGCAAATTGCAAAAATTGTCCAATTATCTATTGAAAATGTTACCAAAATTTTAACACAAAATGGAAGAAATATATAGCAATGGAAAATGTGGAAATTCTCACCGTACTTATCATATTCCCGACTTCGACGGTTTCAATTTGTAAACAAAAGAACATCAACACGTTACGATTTAGCGGGGCACTACATTTCAAAAATCCGCTCCTGAAAAATATAAAACACTGATAATCAATCAGTTAAATTTTTATCAAAATGACAAGCCCGTCAAAGTCGGGAAATAAACGGCAAAAAAACAGAAAAGAGACTACCCCCGAAAGAATAGCCTCTAAATAAATAAATACGATGTAGTAGTATTAACTATTCTTCTGAAATAGCCTCAACAGGACATACATCCGCGCATGCGCCGCAACTGATGCAGTCGTCAGGATTGATAGAATATGTATCACCTTCCGAAATCGCACCAACAGGACATTCGCCTGTGCAACTGCCACATGCACAACACTTACTTGAATCAATTTTATAAGCCATAATTTAATTTATATTGTTAACAAATCAAAAAAAAGGTAGCAACATTTTCCGCAATAATATATATTACACTTATTACATTCGAGTATAGCGTTCAACATTACTACCTTAAAAAACTAAAAAATCAATAATTTTCCGGTTTCATTTCAAAATAACCTTGTGGATGTCCGCAAGAGGGGCACGCTTGAGGTGCTTTTTCTCCATAATGCACATAACCACATTTGGTACACATCCACTTTACCTTTTCAGGTTTCTCAAAAACGGTATTGTTTTTAAGATTTTCATACAATCTAAGGTAACGTGTTTCGTGTTCTTTTTCCACTGTTGCAATCACTCTAAAACGAGCCGCAATTTGAGGAAAACCTTCTTTATCCGCTACTTCGGCAAAATGAGGATACAATTGAGACCATTCTTCATTTTCTCCTGCCGCTGCTGCTTTTAGATTGGACAATGTATCTCCAATCACACCCGCAGGATATGTCCCTGTAATTTCCACCATTCCTCCTTCCAAAAAACGGAAAAATGTCTTCCCATGCTGCTCTTCTTGCAAAGCAGTTTCATTAAAAATTTGGGCTATTTGAATAAAACCTTCTTTTTCTGCTTGTTTGGCAAAAAAAGTATAACGGTTTTTAGCCTGTGATTCGCCGGCAAAAGATGCCAACAAATTCTTCTCTGTCTGAGTTCCTTTTATGCTTTTATCCATGTTTTTATTTTTAAATTGTTACTAAAAAAAATGTTTTTTTTCTTACCTTTTTGCAAATTTACATTTATTTTTGAGTTTTACAAAAATTTTTATTTTTTGTCAGTTTATTTTTTTACAAATTTTAAACCATAAAAAAACGTTTATTGATTGATATACAGTCTATTATGAAAATTTACTCCATCAATTTTTTATATCTAAACTTTTTAGGGGCATTATTTCCCAAACGTTTGAGTCGATTTTCTTCATATTCCGTATAATTTCCATCAAAAAAATACACTTGTGAGTCGCCCTCAAAAGCAAGTATATGAGTACAAATGCGGTCTAAAAACCATCTATCATGTGAAATTATCACCGCACAGCCGGCAAAATTTTCCAATGCCTCTTCCAATGCACGTAATGTATTGACATCTATATCATTAGTAGGCTCGTCAAGCAACAATACATTGGCTTCTGACTTCAATGCCATTGCCAAATGCAGACGATTGCGTTCACCCCCTGACAGCACACCCGTTTTTTTGCCCTGTTCTGCCCCCGTAAAGTTAAATCGAGCAATGTATGCCCGCGAATTGATTAAACGACCGCCTAACATTATCTGCTCTTGTCCGCCACAAACTACCTCCCAAACCGATTTTTCGGGGTCAATTTCCGTATGTTGCTGGTCTACATAGCCCAATTTGACAGTTTGACCAACCTTAAATTCCCCTTTTTCTGGTTTATCTAAACCCATTATGAGCCTAAAAAGTGTTGTTTTTCCTGCCCCATTGGGTCCTATCACTCCGATAATGGCATTTGGGGGCAACACAAAATTGAGATTTTCATACAACAACTTCTCTGAAAATGATTTAGATACATTTATAGCCTCAATAACATCATCTCCCAAACGGGGTCCGTTAGGAATAAAAATTTCTAATTTTTCCTCTTTTTCTTTGGTATCTTCATTGAGCAATCTATCGTATGCGTTCAAACGTGCTTTGGATTTTGCTTGTCTGGCTTTGGGCGACATCCTTACCCATTCGAGTTCTCTTTCAAGTGTTTTTTGACGTTTAGATTCCTGTTTTTGCTCCATTTTTAAGCGATTGGCTTTTTGTTCTAACCAAGAGGAATAATTTCCTTGCCACGGAATGCCCTCACCTCTATCCAATTCGAGTATCCATCCGGCTACATTATCCAAAAAATAACGGTCATGTGTAACCGCAATTACCGTTCCTTTATATTGTTTGAGGTGCATTTCGAGCCATTGTACCGATTCGGCATCCAAATGGTTGGTAGGCTCGTCTAAAAGCAGTATATCAGGCTCTTGCAACAACAATCTGCACAATGCAACTCTCCTTCGCTCGCCGCCCGAAAGATGTGCCACCAACATATCCGCATCAGGGCAATTCAAAGCATCCATAGCACGCTCCAATTTGGCATCCAATTCCCAGGCATCATGTTGCTCAATCAGTTCCGTTAATTCGCCTTGTCGTGCAATCAATTTATCCATTTGCTCATCAGACATCGGCTCTGCAAAACGATTGTTAACGGCTTCATATTCTTGCAAAATATTTTGTATTTCGCTCACCCCTTCCAACACTATTTCTTTGACACTCTTTGTGTTATCTAATACAGGCTCTTGCGGTAAATAGCCTACCGAATAACCCGGTGAAAAAACTACTTCCCCCGAAAAAGATTTGTCTTCACCAGCAATAATTTTCAAAAGCGAAGATTTTCCGGCTCCATTTAACCCTAAAACACCTATTTTTGCCCCATAATAAAAGGACAAATAAATATTTTTTAATACTTGTTTTGCGGGGGGATATGTTTTGCTTACCCCCACCATCGAAAAAATTATTTTCTTATCATCTGCCATATTACAAAAATACACATTTTTTTGAGTTGAGAGTTGAAAAGGGAAAGTTTTTAATTAAAAATGGAGAATTAAGAATTGAGAATGGAGAATTACACAATTTTAGAATGTTTTTATCCCAAAATGCAAAAAAAATCTCTACACTCTTCACTCTGAAAAAAAACTTATTTATCAAGGTTCCCTTAGTAGCAAGGATTTTGCTCTTAATTTCCCTTATTAACTTATTAACAAAAATAAGGGTAATGGTGGGGGTATTTTTTTGCTACTAAGGGTGCTTTAGTAAATAAGGGATTTTTAGTTTGTTAAAATCGTAAAATCTTCTTAATCATGTTAATTATTCCAAATCACAGTTCAGACAAAGGGAAAGTAGAGACGCTGCATGCAACGTCTTTACATTATAGAATAATCAAGGTAATCATATAAATCTTGTGAAAATCGTGGTTCAGACAATTTTTAGAACGTTTTTCTCCCCAAAATGCAAAAAAACTCTTCACTCTTCACTCTCCACTCTGAAAAAAAGCAATAATTTTACTTTTTATGCGTTATAGTTAATTATAAAAAAGATATTTAATGGTGATTAACAGAATATTAAAAAGATTTTTAGGAGGAATATTTTTTGTAATTTTGACGGCAAATTTGTACGCCCAGCAAGTGAGTGAACAATTAGCCTATCAATATTTTAGAGATGGTGAATTTGAAAAGGCGGCAGCAACTTTTGAGGAACTGCATAAACAATTCCCTGAAAATGTGAATATTTATGTATTTTATATAAGAAGTTTGTTGCAAAGTGGGCAATTTAAAGATGCTGAAAAAGTAGCCCAACGTCAATACAAAAAATATCCCGCCGTGTTGAGATATGGAATAGATTATGGTTATGTGCTTGAAACTGTGGGCGAAACTGCAAAAGCACAAAAACAATATGAGGAAACGATTTTGGGACTGAAAAACAACAATGTAGCCGTGCATGAATTGGCGAACACATTTCGGTCGTACAATTTGTTGGATTATGCTCTCAAAACCTATCAACAAGGGCGAAAATTGAGCAATCAACAAAACATCTATTGTGCCGAAATTGCAGGTATTTATGAGGTTTTAAAAAATTATAAAGCCGCCATGAGCGAATACCTTAACTTATTGTCTTTCAATGATAAAATGTTGGAATTTGTACAATCACGTTTGCTGAATTGGTTAGCCGGTGAAGATGAGGCAACATGTAGCGAAATCATACGCACCTCTACCCTCAAAGCGATGGGAAAAGAGCCTGATAAGATAGTTTATGAGTCTTTATTGATTTGGTATTCAATGCAAAAGAAAGATTTTATGGGGGCTATCAAATTGGCAAAAGCGATGGATAAACGGTACAAAACAGGCGGTCAGGAGGTGTATAAATTGGCACTCATTGCGGCTCAAAATTTGGACTATACCGCCGCCGAAGACGCTTGTAACTATATATTAAGTTTAAGTGTAGGCGATTGGCACTCTCCCTATCGGCAACAGGCGGAATTGCTGTTGCTCTCTGTTCGTTTGGATGAGGCAATTGCTGCGTATCCTACTGATAATGCGGTAAATAAACAAATTGACAAAGACATAGAAACCTACATTGCCGACCAAACACTCAATGGGAACAATTTTGCGCTTTATAGAAAATGGTTATGGTTTAAATCTGCGTTTTTAAATCAAATGGATGTATCTAAAACATTGATTAACAAGCGATTAGAAGAAAATACATTACCTATTAGAGAAAAATCCATGCTCAAAATTGATTTGGGGGATATTTTGCAGTTGGAGGATGATGTTTGGGAGGCGACATTGCTTTATTCGCAGGTAGAAAAGGATTTTCCCAATGATACTTTGGGACAATATGCGAAGTTCAAAAATGCCAAACTTTCGTTTCATATCGGCGAATTTGAGTGGGCAAAGGCGCAATTGGACGTTTTACGGGCAGCGACTTCCAAATTGATAGCCAATGATGCGATGTATTTTTCGCTGCTCATTTTTGATAATACGGATGACGAAGACTCGGTCAATGTGGCATTAAAACAGTTTGCCAAAGCCGATTTTTTGATGGAATGCCACCGTTGGGACGAAGCCTCTATAATGTTGGATTCTGTTGAAAAGCAAGCACTTTATCATTCGCTTTTAGATGATGTTTTGTATAGAAAAGCCCATATTGCGGTCGCTCAACAACAATATTGGAAGGCAGATAGTCTTTATAATCAATTGATTACAAATTACGCATACGATTTATTAGCCGATGATGCCCTTTTTGAGAGAGCAAAATTGCATGAAATTTATCTCAAAGACCCGCTGCAAGCAATGGATTTGTACCAAAAATTGCTCATCACTTACCCTGAAAGCATCTATGCCGCAGACGCAAGGAAAAATTTTAGAATACTCAGAGGCGATACAATGCAGTAGGAAATGAAAAAAATAACAGAATTAAAGAAAAAAAATGATAAATATAGTTGAAAATATTCAAAAATTACGGACACAAATACCTGATAATGTGGCACTTATTGCTGTTTCTAAATTTAAATCGGAGGCAGAAATTTTGCAAGTTTATCAGACCGGACAAAGACTTTTTGGCGAAAATAAAGCACAAGAAATGGCAAATAAAGCACAAAATTTGCCAAAAGATATTCAGTGGCATTTTATTGGACATCTGCAAACCAATAAAATCAAATACATTATTCCCTTTGTTACAAAAATACAAAGCATTGATTCTCAATATCTTTTGAAAGAAGTCAACCGTTTGGCAGCAAAAAATGAAAGGATAGTCGATTGTTTGTTACAGTTTCACATTGCGGAAGAGGAAACCAAATTCGGATTTTCGTTGGAAGAAGCAGAAAAGATGTTGAAAAGCACTGATTATCAAACTTTTAACAACATCAGAATTTGCGGTGTAATGGGTATGGCGACTTTTACGGATAATGTGTCGCAAATTAGAGCAGAATTTAAAAATCTTAATCAATATTTTCATTACCTCAAAGAAAATTATTTTTCACAACAGCCTCATTTTGTTGATATTTCAATGGGAATGAGTGATGATTATCATATTGCCATCGAAGAAGGGGCGACTTTGGTACGCATCGGGAGCGTTATTTTTGGGGCAAGGAACAGTTAAAACAAATTATTTATGCACTTTGAAGAACAGATTAAACAAGCAGCAAGTCAAGCATTAAAAGAGTTGTATTGTATTGATATTGAGCAAAATACAATACAATTACAGAAAACAAAAAAAGAATTTGAAGCCGATTTTACTTTGGTGGTATTTCCGTTTGTGAAAGCCTCTCGCCTGTCGCCTCAACAAACGGCACAGCAATTGGGTGAAAAAATGCAGTCGCTTTTGCCTCAAATTCAATCATTTAGCGTTATAAACGGCTTTTTAAACATCACTTTTGATAAGCAATCGTGGTTGGAGTGGTTTTATACTTTTGGTGATAATTTTTTGTCTATAGCCAATGCGAAAAATGAAGCCCCTGTTGTGGTCGAATTTTCATCGCCAAACACCAACAAACCCTTACATTTGGGGCATGTACGGAACAATTTGTTAGGTGCCTCTATATGCAATATTTTGGAGGCTGTCGGCAACAAAGTGATAAGGGTTAACTTGGTCAATGACAGGGGAATACATATTTGTAAATCTATGGTCGCATGGCAAAATTACGCTCACGGCGAAACACCCCAAAGTTCAGCACTAAAAGGTGATAAATTGATTGGAAATTATTATGTCCTTTTTGATAAAGAATACAAAAAACAAGTTAATGAATTGATAGACAAAGGATTAACACAAGAAGAAGCCGAAAAAGAAGCCCCTATTATGCAGCAAGCCCGACAAATGCTCAAAGATTGGGAAAATGATACTCCTGATGTGAAAAATCTTTGGAAACAAATGAATGAATGGGCATATTCGGGATTTGAGCAAACTTACCAACAATTGGGGATTTATTTTGATAAAATTTATTATGAATCTCAAACGTATTTACTTGGAAAAGAGTTAGTTAAGGAAGGTTTACAAAAGGGTATTTTTGAGCAACATGAAGACGGTTCGGTGCGTGTCAATTTGACGGCGGATGGTTTGGATGAAAAAGTGCTTTTGCGGAGCGACGGAACTTCGGTTTATATTACGCAAGATTTGGGGACTGCCGTTTTGAGAGCGACTGAATTTCACCCCAAAAAAATGATTTATATTGTTGGAAATGAGCAGAATTATCATTTTGATGTTCTTAAATTGATTTTGACAAAAAAAATGGGTTTTGAGTGGGCAAATTCGCTCTATCATCTCTCTTACGGCATGGTTGAATTGCCGTCAGGAAAAATGAAATCAAGGGAAGGAACGGTGGTCGACGCAGATGACTTAATGGCTGATATGCAACAAATTGCGACAGAAAATATGCAACAATTGGGGAAATCGGACAACTTTGATGACCTACAAATGAAAAATTTAGCCAAAATGATTGGACTTGGGGCTTTGAAATATTTTATTCTCAAAGTGGACCCAAAGAAAAATATGCTCTTCAATCCCGAAGAATCCATTGATTTAAACGGAAATACAGCCCCTTTTATACAATATACACACGCCCGAATTTGCTCTTTGCTCAACAAAGCGGACAAACAACAAATTGATATATCTAAACAATTGAGTGTCAATGAATTACCATCGCAAGAAAAAGAACTTTTACGCTCTTTATATGAATATCAAAACGTTGTTGAACAGGCTGCAAATGAGTTAAATCCTTCTCTTATAGCCAATTATATTTATGAAACGGTGAAAATTTACAACCATTTTTATCAACAAACTCCCATTTTGAGAGAAAATGATGAAATTTTAAAAACATTTCGATTGCAACTTTCTGACAAAACTGCAAAATGTATTCAACACAGTATGAGGCTATTAGGGATAGATGTGCCACAAAAAATGTAAGAAATTTCAAAATAAACATTTTTATAAAGCCCTTATTTATTAAACCGCCATAGTGATTAACACACATTTTTTCATGGTCAAAAAAAAAGTGAAAATTTGTGAAAATTTTTATTGCCTTGATAATCAATACATTATCTGTTTTTTTGCACTTTTTTTAGATATAAAAAACTGAAAAAAAACTTTTGTATTGTTTTTTTTGCTATCTTTGTAAAATTATTATTTATTATTAATTTAACATTATTAAAATTACGTTTTTTATGAAAAAGTATTTTCTTTTAGTAGTAATGGCAGTCGCCATCAGTTATTCACAGGCGCAGGAAGTTGCCGCATGTTATTTTTACGCTGAGTCCTCAGGGCAAGTTCATTTGTATCCATCGGTAACTATTACCACTCAGATTGAGACAGGAAAAATTTACACTTTCCCAACGGTGTATTACATTAAGAATACATCCGCAAATGATCTCCCTGCTGGTACTATTCTTCAAACAACATTTTATTGGGCTGGAAACGAACTTGGTTCTGCAAACGACACCTTGAAAAAATTGTTAGAAAAAGACAGTATTACCGGTTGGCTACGTGGTATTCAGGTGGAAGTCATGAAGTATGCTGAAAGTCAGCAAAATGGCAATCAGTTATGTGCGAAAGTGACTAAAGTAGATGGTGCAGATGTATCTACAACCGAAGCCTGCTACACAGTTAGTTTCTCCAATCCACTTGCAGTTGAAGAAATGGCTTTGACAAGCATGAGCGTTTATCCCAATCCTGCCAATGACATTTTGACAATTGAATTGGCTGAAAATGCAAATGTATCTGTTTTCAATGTAACAGGACAGCAGGTGTTGACAAATGCACTATCTGCAGGGACTAACCGTTTGGATGTTAGCACTTTAGCAGAAGGATTGTATTTTATGAAAATACAGTCAGGCAGTGCCATCAAAACACAAAAAATTCAAATAGTTCGGTAGAAAAGTTTGAAATTGAGAGAAAAAGTTTGATTGTATTCATAAGAGTTGTCCATTCGGATGACTCTTTTTTTTTTTAGTGTGTAGAGTGGATAGACAATTAAAAATTAAGCCTCATTTTCACTTCATTTTTTCAACAAAACAGCATCAGTAGCAAAAAGTTATGATTATTTGAGTAATTTTCTATTTTCTACTTCGGTAAGAATTTTCATTTGTTGTATTGCAATTTGGTTTAATTTAATCAATCTTTCTTTTTGCTCAATTCCTTCATTGATTAAAACAGCATTGATATTTTCCATGTTAGAGAGACATATTAATTCATTGATTGTGGCATAATCGCGGATATTTCCTTTCAAATCGGTATTTGTTTTTCTCCATTGTTTTGCAGTCATTCCAAAGAGAGCCATATTCAAAACATCTGCTTCGGAGGCATAGATAACGGCAGTTTGTTGAGATGTCAATTCAGCAGGAATTAGATTATGTTTAATAGCGTCAGTATGAATATGATAGTTAATTTTTGCCAGTTCACGTTTTGCAGACCATCCGAGTTGTTTTGTTCTTCTTCTTTGAGACGCTGAAATTCTTTGACCAAATACAATTTAAATTCAACCGAAAGCCAAGAGGCGAATTCAAAAGCAATATCACGATGCGCAAAAGTCCCCCCATATTTTCCTGATTTTGAAACGACTCCAATTGCATTCGTTTTTTCAATCCATTGCTTTGGCGAAAGAACAAAAGCATTTATCCTGCTTTATTTCTAAACACATCGAATTCGGTGTGTTTAAAATTAGGATTATTTAATGTTTCCCAAAGACCAAGCAATTCTATAGTCATTCTGCTTCTTATCCAATTTTGGATAACAACTTCACTCCTATTATCCCTTGTCTTGGCAATATCCGTCAGTGAAATATAATCTACATTATCTATTTTAACAACAGTTACCTCGCTATGTTTTACATTTATCTTTGCCATATTTTTATACTTTTTTACTATCTATTAAAGAAAATACAAAGATACACAAACTTTTCAATTAAAAATTAAAAACTTTTTTTTAGTGTGTAGAGTGTAGAGTGTAGAGATTTTTTTTTGCATTTTTGCATAAAATTGTTCTAAAATTGGGCAATTTTCAATTTTCAATTTTCAATTAAAAAAAACTCTCTCAATTTTTTATTTTTAATTTTTAATTGAAGAAAAGGTGTATCTTTGCATTTTTTAAAATATTTTAGAAATTATATAAATTAAAGTTGTATGAAATTATTACTTATTAGTAATTCAACGAATTATAAAGAGCCATATTTGGGCTGGTGTCAGTCTCTGATAGCAGATTTTTGTCAAAAAAATGGCATAAAAGCGGAAAGTAATCTACTTTTTGTCCCTTATGCGGGGGTAAAAATCAGTGGTCAATCGTTTCCGCAAAGTTATGACGCTTATGAAAAGAGGGTGCAAGATGTCTTTAAAACATTAGGTTTCAATAACTTACATTCTGTGCATCATCAGCATGGAAAAGATTTGTCAAAAGCGGTACAAAATGCAGATTGTATTATTGTCGGTGGAGGCAATACTTTTCATTTGGTCAAAGAAATGCACCATTATGGATTGATGGAATTAGTTAAGAATCAAGTAATTAATGGAACTCCTTATATAGGCTGGAGTGCAGGTTCAAATATTGCATGTCCGACTTTATGTACTACCAATGATATGCCGATTGTGCAGCCTAAAAGTATGGACGCACTCGGTTTGGTGCCTTTTCAAATCAATCCGCACTATATAGATCCGTATCCGGAGGAAATCAATGATGCCATTAGGCATGGAGGCGAAACAAGAATGGATAGAATAAGAGAGTATTTAACTGTAAATCAAGACGTTACTGTTCTTGGGCTTCGGGAATCGTCGGCACTCGAAATAGAAGGTAATCACATGGAACTCAAAGGAAAAAACAAAATGGTGGTTTTGCAATGGGATAAAGAAAAAGATAACATCAAAGAAGGCTTGCCCGAACGCGCCATTGGAGAAACAGTGAGTGATTTATTGGTTCAAAATTGTAATAAAAAATAGTTAAAAATACAAAAAAATGGCAAATTTAAGTTGTAAATACATGGGATTGGATTTAAAAAGTCCAATCATTGTCGGCAGTTGTGGGCTGACCAATTCGCTCGAAAAAATTCAAAAAATGGCAGATTATGGTGCCGGAGCGGTCGTTTTGAAATCCATTTTTGAAGAGCAAATTACCAATGAAATTAAGCAAAATATTGGTAATGTAGATTTTAACACCGACTACGCAGAGGCATTAGATTATATCAGTGGCTACACGCAAATGGCATCTTTTGAGACTTATACTCAATTGATTAACAAATGCAAACAAAGTGTTGATATTCCGATTATTGCAAGTATCAATTGCACTTCTGACGGCGATTGGATTTCTTACGCCAAACGTTTAGAAGAGGCGGGTGTAGATGCTTTGGAATTGAATATTTTCTTTTTGCCTGCCGATTTCAACCTATCGGGGGCAGCCAATGAAGAGCGTTATTATAAGATTATCAATCACATAAGAGAGGCTACACGCTTACCGATTGCAGTCAAAACGAGTTATTATTTTTCAGGTTTGGCAAATTTTCTGCAAAAATTGTCTTATTTGGATATACAATCATTGGTATTGTTCAATCGTTTTTATGCTCCTGATATTGATATAGATAAGTTGAGCATTGCTGCCTCATCTGCGTTGGTAGAAAATGACGGTTTTTACAATTCTTTGCGGTGGATAGCCATTTTATATAAACATGTAAATTGTTCATTGAGTGCAACTTCCGGCATTTCAGGGGCAGAAGAAGCCATTAAACAAATTTTGGCAGGAGCAGACACAGTGCAAGTCGTTACTGCACTGTATAACAATGGATTAGACTATCTGAAAACCATACATAAAAAATTAGAAAAGTGGATGGATAAACATCAATTTGCTAATATTGATGATTTTAAAGGCAAACTCGGCTTTGTAAATCAAAATTCCGATGCTTTTTTGAGAATACAATTTATGAAACATTTTGCAGGAATAGAATAAATTTTTTTATGAAAACAGAAATGAAAACACAATTTTTTTTAATTTCAGGCATAATATTTTCATTATTTTCATGTAATCGTACACAAAGTACACAAAATGAGCAGAATATGCAACAAAAAGAAGATACAATGGATAAGATTGAAATTCAGGTCAACGATACGACCACAAGATTTATGAAAGTGCTTTTAATCAATGGCAGTCCGCATGAAAAGGGCTGTACTTATACTGCCCTTTGTGAGGTCGCAAAAGCCTTAAATGCAGACGGAATAGAAACCGAAATCATTCACATCGGCGGCGACAATATCAGAGGCTGTTCGGCTTGCATGGCTTGCAAAGAGAGCGGACATTGTGTTTATAATGACCCTGTAAATGAGGTCATTGAGAAAGCAAAAACAGCAGACGGATTTATTTTTGGCTCACCTGTGCATTATTCAGGCATCAGCGGGACTATGAAAACCTTCCTTGACCGCTTGTTTTATGCAGGAGCAAAAGAATTGGCATACAAACCCGGCGCCGGTGTCGTTTCGGCACGACGAGCAGGTACAACAGCCTCATTACAGCAACTCAATCAATATTTTACAATCAACAATATGCCTGTCGTTTCGTCCCAATATTGGAACATGGTACACGGCAATAAGCCCGAAGATGTGCTCAAAGATAGAGAAGGTTTGCAAATTATGCGAACTTTGGGACACAACATGGCATGGTTGCTAAAATCAATTGAGGCAGGGAAAAAAGCAGGAATTACTTTGCCCGAAACCGAACCCAGAGAAAGAACAAATTTTATAGAATAAAACAAATCAAACATCAAATTATCGTGAAAACTTTCAACAAAGGCGGAGTTCATCCGCATGAAAATAAATTTGCGGCAAATTGCCCAATAGAAACCTTACCATTGCCAAAGCAGGCAGTTTTGTATGTATCCCAACATTTGGGGGCACCATCCGTTGCATTGGTAAAAAAAGGAGATACAGTAAAAACAGGTCAGAAAATCGCTGTCGGAGAGGCATTTATCTCTGCCGATTTGCATTCGCCTTTCACAGGAACAGTCAACAAAGTAGAGCCTGTGGCGGACATCAGCGGATTTAAAAAAATGGCTATCACCATTGATATTGCCGAAGAAGAAATTTGGGAAGAAAATATCATTACCAACAAGGAAGTTGTTCGCCAAACGGCACTCACAAAAGAAGAAATTATTGCCAAAATCAAAGACAAAGGAATTGTTGGGCTGGGCGGTGCATGTTTCCCAACTCATGTCAAATTGATGATTCCTGAAAACAAAAAGATTGATTATTTTCTTATCAATGCTGCCGAATGTGAGCCTTATATTTGCATAGATAACAGAGTAATGCTTGAACGAACGGAAGAATTTCTTATCGGCGCCACTCTTTTGAGCAAAGCATTGGGCTTAAATACGGTCGATATTGGTGTGGAACACAATAAACCTCAGGCAATTGCGGCTTTAAAAGAAATGGCAACTTCATTTGAGGGTGTAAGAGTGCATACTTTACACACAAAATATCCGCAAGGTGCTGAAAAACAGTTAATTAAAGCAATCACAGGCAGAGAAGTACCTATTGGTAAATTACCTTTAGATGTCGGCTGTGTGGTAGATAATGTATGTACGGCATTGGCTGTGTATGAGGCAGTTATGAAAAATAAACCCTTAATCGAACAATATTTAACCTACACCGGCAAATCGGTAAAAGAGCAAAAAAATTATTTACTTCGTTTGGGAACCCCGATTATGCAAGTTATAGAGGCAAATGGAGGTTTGGCAGAAGATACGGGAAAATTGGTCAGCGGCGGTCCCATGATGGGCAAAACAGTGGCAAATCTTAATGCCTACATTACAAAAGGTACGTCCTGCCTTTTGCAGATTTCTCAAAAAGAAGCCACACGGACGGAACCTCAAAATTGTATTCGATGTGCCAAATGTGTAGATGCTTGTCCGATGGGATTAGAGCCTTATTTATTGATGTTGCTATCTGAGAAAAAACAATTGGAAGAACTTGAAAAAGAACAAGTTATGGCTTGCATTGAATGCGGAAGTTGTCAATTTATTTGTCCTTCTTTTCGCCCTCTTTTAGACAATATCAGATTGGGAAAATACCAAACAGGACTTTTTATAAGGCAAAGAAAAGAAAAAGGGTAAAAAAACATATACGGAGAGCAAATGTATCTTTTTTTATGTTGTACTCCTATTTTGCTCTCCGCTTTTTTCTTTAATTAAAAAAGTTAAAACCTTGTACGATTTTAATAAAATTTATAAGATTAGTAGGATTATAAA
>JAISTU010000120.1 GCA_031272415.1 Bacteroidales bacterium
TCCCACAAGGGATGTATTTTATCAAAATCGGTAATTGGAGAGGGAAATTTGTAGTTAATTAAAATTAAAAATACAAAATAATGTTAATGTAGAGACGTGGCATGCCACGTCTCTTTTTGCATTGTCTTTTATTCCAGAGTGTAGAGTGTAGAGTGTAGAGACGTAGCGTGCTACGTCTTTACTTGTGTAGTCTGAACCGCTGATTTTCGTATGATTGATGTGATTATTATGATTTTAGATAATCACACAAATCATTAAAATCATTCAAAATCAAAGTTCAGACGAGGGAAGGTAGAGACGTGGCATGCCACGTCTCTACAATCATAAAAGAATCTTGCTAATCCTGTAAATCTTGTGAAAATCGTGGTTCAGACAAGAGAATTTTGTCCAATTTTAGAACGTTTTGGTGCGAAAATACAAAAATAAGGGCTATGGTGAGGGCGTTATTTTTTTGGCTACTAAGGGCGCTTTAATAAATAAGGGGTTTATAATTCGTGAAATCAAAAAAATCATTCCAAATCACAGTTCAGACAAGGGGGAAGGTAGAGACGTGGCATGCCACGTCTGTACAATCATAAAAGCATCTTGCTAATCCTGTAAATCTTATGAAAATCGTGGTTCAGACAAATGCAAAAAAAAAAATAGAAAAATCTAAAATCTAAAATCTACACTCTACACTCTACACTCTCCACTCTAAAAAAAACTCTACACTCTTTTTAACTTCTTCTGATTTTATGAATATCAGAAGAGTCCCAAGATTGAAAGAGTAAAATATCGTGTATGGTGCGAATAAGTAAAATAAATACCAATAAATCTCGCTCAGCAAACCACTTAATTGCAGGCTCTTCCTTGCGACAGGCAGCAGCAAAGAGAGAAAGAAAATTTAACTTGTATTTGAGTAACCACTCTATGGCTAAAGGCTCATTATCAATGGCATTGCTCAAAACACCAAATTCAGGAAACCCATTATCAAACAGCCATTGCAAAGCCTCTGTGTCTGAATGAATTGCGTTACTCAATGCCGCCAATTCAGGAAAACCATTATTGACAAAAAAATCAATAAATACTCTTTTTCCTTTTAAACTTTCGTTGAATGCTACCAACAATTTTACATCATAATCCGTCAGGCAGTGCATATTGATTTTGATTTTTGTATCTGTTGATGCCTTTGCCAAAAGTTCTCAATCGCAATTTTAATACACCAAAAATGGCTTCTTTAAAAATTCCTTTGCTCATTTTGGAAACGCCTTCGGTGCGGTCGGTAAAAATGATAGGAATTTCGGCTACTTTAAAGCCCAATTTCCATGTAATAAATTTCATTTCAATTTGAAACCCGTAACCTATGTGTTTAATTGCATCAAAGTTAATGGTTTCCAATACTTTACGTTTATAACAAACAAATCCTGCTGTGGTGTCTGTGTAGGGCAATCGCAATATTTTTCTTACATAATAAGAGCCAAAATATGAAATTAAGACCCTTGACATGGGCCAATAAACGACACTAATTCCTTTGCAATACCGCGACCCTATCACCAAATCGCAATTATCAGTTTTCGCTTTTTGATATAATTTTAGCAAATCATTAGGATTGTGTGAAAAATCGGCATCCATTTCGCAAATATAGTCGTAATGATTTTCCAATGCCCATTTAAAACCATGAATATATGCCGTTCCAAGTCCTAATTTTCCTGTCCGTTCTTCAATAAAAAGTCGGCATGAAAACTCCTGCATCATATTTTTGACAATAGTGGCAGTCCCATCGGGCGACCCATCGTCAATAATCAGTATATCAAAGTTTTCAGGCAAAGAAAATACGGCTCGAATTATATTTTCTATATTTTCTTTTTCATTATACGTCGGTATGATAACAATTTTTTTATCCATAAAACATTTTTCTCACCTACTAAAAAATTACAATATTGCAAAGATACACATTTTTTTGAGTGGAGAGTTGAAAGTTAAAAGTGGGAAGTTATTGACATCAGATATTGTTGAATTTGTTGGGGTGTTATGGATTGCATGCATTCACATTCTCTTGATTTTCTGCATTTTGAGCATTTTTTATCGAGGCAAAATATTTTTACTTTTTTGCCGATAGGTTGCCAACGTTGAGGATGAATGGGAGGCATGGGAGGAAAAATCCCCAAAGCATGTTTGCCCAAAATGCTTGCAATATGCAACGGACCTGTACTTGCCGCAAGCATGCCATCACATTTGGAAATAAATGTAATATATTGATTTAGAGTTAATTGTCCGCAAATATTATGCACATTAGGGAAAGAAGAAATTTTGGATAAAAGCGTTTTTTCCATTTGTTGAGCCTCTTCTTTTGTTCCACTGATGAATACATTGAAATCTGTAACCGGCAGTAATTCAATCAGTTGCAAATAATTTTCTAACTTCCACTCTCTTGCACTGCCTTTGGATTTGGGATGCAAAATCAAATTGAATTTATCTTTGAGAAGTAAATTATCAACAGGAGTAGATATATCTAACAAATTGATATTCAATAGATTATATATTTCATCGAGTGAGAGCGGAGAAGAGGAAAATGAAACACCTTTTTCTTTCTTGTGCAATTGAAATGGTTTAATTTGCAATATTTTTTGTAACAATTGGAGGTTTAATTGACTTTCATGGAGAGAAGAATTTTTCCGAGAAATATTTACTAAAACATTGCAATTCAATAGATTATAGAGCCTATGAGAAGTTCCAATTCGATAGCGAATGCCTGCTTTTTTGGCTAAATGTACAATATTTTTGACCGGAAAAACATGCACAAAAACATCAATATGTTCATTTTTAAGTGATTGTATTTGTTTTTCAAGTGGAAATTTTGATAAAGTGCTGTAATTGAGAAACTTATCTACATCTTTTGACTATTCCACCACTGCGGAGGTGTAATCTGTCCCCATAAAAAGCACTTTCGCATGAGGGTACGTTTTTTTTATCCAACCTGCTAACGGTAGCGTCAAAATAACGTCTCCTATGCCGTCAGTACGACTGAACAATACAGTGAATTTATTTATATAACTATATGATTTTAAAGTATTTATCATCTTTCTGCTATCAAATTAAAAAAAATACAAATGAAAACTTTTTTGCAAAATTACACTTTTTTTTGACCTGCAATTTAGATGGCAATTTTTACAATAAAACCACAAAAAAAACGTTATTTAAATATGAGTATCTGTAAATCAAAATTTTATGAAAGATAGCAGATGGGGGCAAAAAATTAAGCAAATGTACCTCCAATACATCAAAGGCAATGTTGTGGTGAGCCGTTTTGCCAAAGTGTTTAGCGTTGATGTCATTGTCAGAGGGGGGAATTTTATATTTATTCCTGTATTTTTGCACCTGATGAGTCAAAAAGAGATTGGTGTTTTTGATTATTTGTGGCAATTTGCGTACTCTATGGCGCCGATTTTGGGCTTAGGAATGTACGCAAGCATGATAAAAATGTATCATGATTACCCCGACCCAAAGGAAAAGGGAAAAATGCTCTTCACTTTGCAGAGTATTATTGTTGTTTTTTTAGTGGTCTGTTTGGGGTTAATCTATTCATTTAGAGTGGATTATAAAATTTTTGATTTTTTGGTTTCCGAAAATATTGAATATGGTCGCTATCGGTGGTTTCTTTTGATTGCCATTGTTTGGTGGATATATAATGTTTTTTTGAGCCAATTTTTTGTAATTTCTGAAAATATACCCAAAATTCAGCGATATAATTTGGGACGTTTTATTGCCGTTAATGCAGTCGTTTTTGCAGCGTTATTCTTTTATTTACATGATAATCAAGTAGATAAAGTAGAAATTCGATTGGCAGGCACTTATGTTACAGAAATGTTGGTAATGTTGTATTTTTTGCGACATTTGGTCAAAAATATAACGTGGAAATTTGATAAAAAGATGTTTATCAGAGCATTAAAATTGTCCATTCCGACTGTTTTGAGTACAATTGCGGTATTTTTTCTTGATTTTTCGGATAAATTTTTTGTACAAAAATACACAGGAATAGAATCTTTTGCAGTGTATAACAAGGCAGTACAATTTTCATTCATTTTGGCGGTAATTTTTGCCTCTATTTGGCAAATTTATCAACCTTTTATGTTCAAAGAGCGTAATTTGCAAATATTGCAACGGAAAGTCAATCGATTGATGAAAATTATCACTGTTGCTTTTTTGGGCTTATCTGTTTGTATATGGTTTGGAATTTGGATTTTGTTGCAATTTAATATCATTCCGCAAACGTATAATGAAAACAACGAATTGCTGAAAGTATTACCTATTACATTGTTAATCAAGGTGTTATTGCCTCCTTTATTAGTATATCAATCATATATGCTTTATTTTGAAAAAACGTACATAATGTTAGTGTCATCTTTATTTTTTGGTGCATTGACCGTTGTTGCCAATTATTTTGCAGTACAGATATTCGGCTTTTACGGTTCAGCCGCTGTTTTATTGATTATCAACTTTTTATGGATGCTGTTTTATTACTACCGCTCCCGTTTTTATATCCGGAATCGGCTAAAAATGCAAACTCAAACAGATGTTTAACTTATTGATTATCAATGATTTTAAGAAATACAAAATAATGTTAATGTAGAAACGTGGCATAACACGTCTTATCAGAGTGTAGATATTTGATTATCAATGTTTTAACATATATGGGCAAGGCATGCCTTACCCAAATTTTTTTTCCAATTTTAGAACGTTTTTACCCCAAAATGCAAAAAAAATCTACACATTCTAAAAAGAGACGCGATACGTCAGTCCCCACACTCTACACTCTACACGCTACACTCTACACTCTACTCTGCAGATTCAACTAAAATTGTTTTGACAGCAAGATTGTATTTGGATTGATAGCCGTTGAGAACATCTTTTTTTGTTTGCCGTCTGCCCCGAATACATACACCTTGCCGTCAGAAGTATAATCAATGGCATCTGCGATGTATAAATCTTCTGTTAATTCATTGATAAAGAGTGCATAAGGAACTTTAATTTCAGTTCCGTCCGTAATACAGTCGCCAATTTCTGTCAGTGAAGGCAAAGAAAAACTTTTGCAAACGGTTTGCCCCGAAAAGTAATCATATCCGAAAATATAGGCTTTTGAGGCGGCAATGCAAAATTTGGAGGCATTGTTGATAAGTGCTGAATTAACTACCACATCTGCTTGAGTATCAATTCTTTGCAAAGTAGGCATTACGTCGTTGTAATTTCCTTGCGAAAAAATGTACACATTGCCTAACTTATCGGCAGCCGCAAATCGGGGATTGATTGTGAGATTGATTTTCTTAATTTCCGACAAAGTGGCGAGGTCAAACACCGACACGGTGCTGTCGTAATTGGGGTAATTGAAACCGCCCGAATTGCAAACGTACAACTTGCCGGCGGTGGCACACAGTCCCTCCGGATTTTGTCCCGCTTGCACGCTTTTGTCAACTGTCAATGAGGCGGTATCAATTCTGCAAATAGTACCGTCATAGCAACTGACATACGCATTTGAGCCGTAAAAAGCAATGTGATTGGGTTGTTGCGGTCTGTTGTCGGCGTCAAAAAATGTTATGCCTTTTAGCGACACTCCTGTATGTAAATCAATGATTTCCAATCTGTTAGAGTTATTAACCACAATATACAATTTGCTACCGTAAATCTGCATATCGGAGGCATTGTCTCCCAAACTTCTTTGGTTTTTTTCATTGAATACATCGTATGTAAGTGTCTCTGTATCAAAGTTATAGTAACTCAATGCAGAGTTATTTTGACTCATCAATCCTTCACACAACACCAAAACACCGTTGCCAAAAATGGTGTCCGTTTCTTTTTGCGGCGGTTTGCACGCATTCATACATAGGGCTAAACATACTATTGCCCCTAAAAACTTTCTTTTGTGGGTTGTCCTTGCAACCGATTTTAACTTTTTTGTCATATTTTTAACGAATTTTTAATGAAATTTATTATATATTTTATTGATTTACAATGATTTAAAAAATAATTCCTGTTTTTATTCTCCATGAAATGCCTGCCACAGGAAAATTGGCAACAATTTGATAATTTTTGTTTGCCAAATTAAGTCCTTCCATGGCAAATAATATTTCTAATTTATTGAATTTTAAGTTTTTAGATATTCCAACACTGTGGTCAAAATAAGGTTCTAAACGATTGATTTCCGTATTTTGTGCCAATTTATAGCGACTGCCGACCGCTAATAGATTGTAAGAGACGGTGAACCACTTAAAATGCAAGCCCAAACCTGCCACAAAAGTGTGTTGCGGAGTGTAAGGAATTTGATGTCCGTAAGTGGAAGATAAAATGTCTGTAAAATCTTTGGCAACTTGCCATGAATAATTTGCTAATATTTTGATTTTCAAATACTTACATGCAAAAACGCCCCATTCTGAACTCACATCTGCTCCCCAAATATTGACCTTCCCAAAATTGAACATCGACCACACAAAAAGATTTTTGGTAGGAATGGCTACAATTTTGTCTCTGACAGTGTTATAATAAAAATTAGCCGATAATCTAATATGTAACTTACTGTTTATCAATGATTTATAGAAAGATAAACCGACAGCAATTTGATGTACAATTTCAGGTTTTAAATCCCTATTGCCCACCAATTGATAATACATATCATTAAAAGTAGGCAATCGGAAAATGTTGTCATACAGCAAGTTAAGATATAAAGAATCTTTTTTGAGCAACTTAAAATCCACATTCACAGAAGGTGTCAAGCGATGAAACTGTGTTTTTTTCTCATTTTTGGGGGTATCTAACGCAAATGTATATAGCGCAGATGCACTGATTTTGAGAAATTTATGCCTATAAACTGCCGATATATTGGTCAAAATATTGTACCGAACAGGGAAAGCAAAATCTACCACATTGGCGGTCATACTATTGACAAAAAAATCTTGAGCAATTGACATTTTTAAACTCCGTAATATCTTGTATTCCAACATATTAGATAAATAATATTCTTTTTGTACATATTGATTGTCCAACTTATGTTCAGCATTGAGAAAAAGCGGGTCAAGGTATCTCAAATAGGCATAATTAAATTTTATTAACATCTTGTATTTCAATTGATTACTGAAAACATGTTGATATTGTGATTGCAAGAAGCAATTATTTTCCCAAATTCGCTGCTTTGAAATCGGATTATAAAGTATGGTCGCCCCGGGTAATCCTTTGTTTGTGTGGAAAAAATAGCCCTTAATTTGCCAATCATTTTTGGCATTGATGGCATAAAAAAAGTTAATTTCACCCCTTGCTAACCTAACATCTGCATTGTTTCGCCTTTCTATAGAAACACTATCGTCCGCACCGCCGTAAGATTGCACGTATGGAAAATTCCCTTTGTCGTACAAATATTCTCCACTAATGGAAAGCGTGATTTTTTTGCTCAATCTAAACTCCGCCAAAAGCGAAGGATTTAAAAGTGTATATGCCCCTGCTTTAAACAGCAATTGCACGCGATACGGTTTTTGTAACAGACTTGGTTTGCGAGTTTCCACCGACAAAATATTGGCACTTGCGAACAATCGTGCAGGCTTAAAAATATCATTATATTGCCCTGTCCCTATTTCAACGGACAAAGAATGCAGATTTTCAAAACTCAATTTACCGATGTCAATTTGTCCGCTTTGACAGTCCGAAAGTGGCACGCCGTCATAGCATACAGCCGTATGATTGGCACCCAAACTATGCACGGAAACCGTTTTAATACCGCCCGTTCCGCCATAATCTTTGACCGCCATGCCACTGATAAACTTCACCGCATCAGAGATTTGCAAAGCGTGCAAATAAGACCAATCCCAAAGTGTTTGTTTTTGGGCAGACATTTCCTCCCTGACGGCTTCGGACTCAACTGTAACACCTTGTAAAACACGCTGTTGTATAGTGTCTTGTGCCTTACAGACCCCAAAGCCGACAAAAATAAGCATCCCCAAAAATTGATGCACCTTTTTTTTGCTTTTCAGACTTCTTTTTTCCTTTCTATCTATCACAAAATCAATTTATTAACGTCAAATATTGTAAAGTTTTTTATCTGACTTTTTGGGGAATTTTAGTTTGTTTTGTGCAGATTAGGACTGCCTAAAACCGACTTTTTCCTCGAAAGTCTGATTTTGAACTTCTTTTTTTGGCAGGTCTTCTGACTTACTCCCATTACAAACACCTTCCCATCCGACAAGACAGTGGCAACTTATCTGTAACGTTATCAAGAGATTACAGCAGCGGGACTGTTGAGGATTCTCACCTCATTCCCTTTTAATCCAATGTTATCACTTTCACAATAACGGAACCATTTTGCAAAGATACACATTTTTAGCAATTAAAAATTAAAAAACGTTTTTTTTGCAGAGTGGAGAGTGAAGAGTGGAGATTTTTTTTGCATAAAATAATCATGCTAATCCTGTAAATCTTATGAAAATCAGTGGTTCAGACAAAAAATCAGTTTTTTTTAATTTTTAATTTTTTATTGACAAAATTGTGTATCTTTGCAAATTATTTAATTATCATTTTTAACATTTTTTATATACTAAAATTTTATGGAAAATCAAAACATAGAACAAGAAGTAACGCAGACAGTTACAGAAGAAAAGAATTTAAATTTAAATTTTGCAAGTCAATCTTATCTAAAAGAGACCGCAAAATGGGCAAAGTTTTTGGGAATTGTTGGGTTTATAGGAGCCGGTTTTTATCTATTATTTGGGCTTTTTTCAAGGTTGATACTCAAATTGCTCTTTGCAAATGTAGGCAATGTTACAGGACTCCCCCCAATGTACGGAGGAATGAGTATCACGTCTTTGAGCATTATTTATTTTTTTTATGGAATTATTGCTGCTGCAATTACTTTTATTGTGGCTTGGTATTTGTTCCAATTTGCACGCAAAGCAAAAGAGGCATTGGCAACTTCTGACGAAAATGCGATGGAATTTTCACACAAAAATTTGAATACTTATTTCAAAATACGTGGAATTTTGACCATTATTATGTTATCATTCTTGGCACTTTCTCTTTTGTTGTGCATGGTTGTATTGATAGCAATGGCATGTGTACAATAGTGATTATCAATAATTTATCTAATTAAAGGAAGAGATACGTCATCTATATGATTACATTTATTATTGCGCTTGTTGTGCTCATTGTCGGCTACATTGTTTACGGCAAAATAGTAGAAAAAATTTTTGGCATAGACAGCAAGCGGACTACTCCTGCATTGTCTATGACAGACGGTGTAGATTATGTACCTATGAAACCGTGGCGAATATTTATGATACAATTCTTAAATATTGCCGGTTTAGGACCTATTTTTGGAGCAATTATGGGGGCAAAATTCGGAACAGCCTCGTTTTTGTGGATAGTTTTTGGCTCTATTTTTGCCGGTGGTGTGCATGATTTTTTGTCAGGTATGCTTTCGTTGCGAATGAATGGTGCAAGTTTGCCCGAAATTCATGGAAAATATTTGGGCAATACGGTCAAACAAATTATGCGTGGATTTATGGTAATTTTGATGGTATTGGTCGGTGTTGTTTTTGTGGTTGGACCGGCAGGATTGCTGGCTGACATTACCCCCGATTTTCTTACTACAACTTTTTGGATAATCATTATATTGTGTTATTACTTGATAGCCACACTTTTACCGATTGATAAATTGATTGGACGTATTTATCCTTTTTTTGGTGCATGTTTAATTTTCATGGCATTAGGTATTTTGGTAGCAATTTTTATACATCATCCTCCATTGCCTGAAATTTGGGAAGGATTGGGCAATAAACATCCACATGCAGAAAGCAATCCGTTATTTCCGATGATGTTTATTTCTATTGCATGCGGTGCTATTTCGGGCTTTCATGCTACTCAATCGCCACTTATGGCACGCACAATGACCAACGAAAAACAAGGTCGCCCTATTTTTTATGGTGCTATGATACTCGAAGGAGTAATTGCACTCATTTGGGCAGCGGCGGCTTCTTATTTCTTTTTTGATACTCAACAAGGACAAGCATTTTTTCAAACAGGAACCAACGCCACTGTGGTGGTCAAAGATATTGCCAATGAATGGTTAAATGTGTTAGGATTTCACGTAAATATCGGAGGCACAGCACATTACATTACCATTGGTGTAATTTTGGCAATATTAGGTGTCGTTTTTGCCCCCATTACGTCCGGCGACACGGCTTTGAGGTCGGCGAGACTGATTGTCGCTGATTTTTTACACCTTGACCAAAAACCTATTTTAAAGCGACTTTTGATTGCTATTCCATTGTTTTTGGTAACATTCGGAGTTTTAATGTTTAGTCTCAAAGACAAAGACGGTTTTGAACTGATATGGCGATATTTTGCATGGGCAAACCAAACATTGGCAGTTTTTACGCTTTGGGCAATTACCGTTTATTTGACACAAAAACATAAACCTTTCATTATCACACTGTTACCTGCATTGTTTATGACTATGGTCTGCACCAGTTTTCTATTGATTTCAAAAGATTGTTTTGGATTACCGCCTTTGGTATCTTACATTATATCCTCCGCCATTACCGCCACAACTTTGATTTGGTTTTTTGTGTGGAAAAAGAAATTCACAAGGAGAATTGAGAATTAAGAATTGAAAATTGAGAATTACCTTACGTTTTGCATTTGGGGATTGTAAAATCAGACGGAAAATGTCTAATTTTAGAACATTTTTATGCAAAAATGCAAAAAAAATAATTCTCAATTCTCAATTCTCAATTCAACCTCATTTTTAATTGAATCTCTACACACTATTTTACAATAGCGAAAAAAAATCTGCTAAAATGAGTTGCCTCATTTTAACAGATAATAACAATTAAAATATTTCTACAAAATGTCTACAAAATTTTACTTTTGTCTATCTTTGTCATCGTTTCTTCTGAAACCGCCGCCGTTATTGTTGTTGCCGTTTCTATTGTTGCGATAACCGCCGCCTCTGTAACCGCCACCGCCTTGTCTGTCATTGCGGTCATCCCTGCGATTATCATCATTTCTGCGATAACCATCATCATTTCTACGATAGCCGTCGCCGGTTCTGCGGTCATCACCATCTCTGCGGTCTCTACCTCTGTAGCCACCACCACCTTGACGGTCTCTATAGCCACCCTGACGATTACCATAGCCTCCTTGACGGTCGTGCGGACGATATGAGCCTGGACCGGAAGGAGCACCTTCGGAAGAGGCAATGAAAAAGTCCGGTTTGCCGTATATCAATCCTTTGCAAATCCATACTTTAACACCAATACGTCCGTAAGTTGTGTGGGCTTCGGCATGACAATAATCTATATCGGCACGTAATGTATGCAATGGAGTACGTCCTTCTTTAAAGTTTTCAGAACGTGCAATTTCCACGCCTCCTATACGACCTGAAAGCGATACTTTTATGCCCTCAGCACCGGCTTTCATGGTATAGATAATTGTATTTTTAATCGTTTTGCGGTAAAATTGACGTCCTTCAATTTGACTTGCAATAGATTGAGCCACCAATCTTGCGTCAATTTCAGGGCGTTTGATTTCTGCAATATTGATTTGAATATCTTTACCTGTGATTTTTTTCAACTCTTCTTTCAGACGTTCTGCATCCTGTCCCTGAGCGCCGATAACTCTACCCGGTCTTGCCGAATTGATAGTAACGGTTATCAGTTTAAGGGTGCGTTCTATATAAATTCTTGAAATCTGAGCATGTGCCAAACGGACAAATAAATATTTTCTAATTTTATCATCTTCGACCAATTTCTGACCAAAGTTTTTACCGCCATACCAGTTGGACTCCCAACCGCGGATGATGCCTAAACGCAACCCTATTGGATTAATCTTCTGTCCCATTTATTTCTTCTGTATTTATATTATTAATTATTTTGCTGTCTAATATCAAAGTAATATGATTGGAACGCTTTCGCACTCTATAACCTCTTCCATGTGGTGCATATCGCAAACGTCTCAACATAGTACCTCCGTCAACGAATATCGTTTTGATATATAAACCTGCATCTTCTATACGCTCATTTTCGTGTTTCTTTTGCCAATTGGCTATTGCCGACAAAAGTAATTTACGAATCTTAATGGAAGACTCTTTCTTACTGTATTTGAGGATATTAAGTGCATATTCAACATCTTTTCCTCGCACAAGGTCAGCCATATAACGACATTTGCGTGGAGATGTATTATTATCTATCAAACGGGCTATTGCCACATCTCTGACTGCCTCTTTCCTTGCTTCTGCTGCTAATCTTTTTCTTGAACCCATCTTATTTATTTCTTACCTTTATCTTTACTGCCTGCATGTCCGCGGAATATACGTGTCGGTGCAAATTCTCCTAATTTGTGACCTACCATGTTTTCCGTTACATAAACAGGTATAAATTTATTACCATTATGTACGGCTATCGTTTGTCCTACAAAATCGGGGGAAATCATAGAAGCACGAGACCACGTTTTGATGGCTGTCTTTTTATTGTTTTGTTGTGCCTCTAATACCCTCTGTTCGAGTTTATAATGTATATATGGACCTTTCTTTAATGACCTACTCATATCTCTTTCTTTATTGCTTTAATACTATTTTTTTCTTCTTTCAATTATAAATTGTGATGATGCTTTTTTCGGTTTACGTGTTTTGTAACCTTTGGCTATCAACCCTTTACGTGAACGTGGATGTCCGCCGGACGCTCTACCTTCACCTCCACCCATTGGATGGTCTACAGGATTCATAACTACTCCACGTACTCTCGGACGTCTGCCTAACCAACGACTACGACCTGCCTTACCGGAAACCTGTAAGTTGTGGTCTATGTTGGATACCATGCCGATTGTTGCCCTGCAAGTACACAATATTTTGCGTGTCTCACCAGAAGGCAACTTAATAATCGCATAACGTTCTTCTCTTGACATCAATTGTGCATAAGACCCCGCACTGCGTGCTATTTTAGCCCCTTGTCCGGGCTGCAACTCAATGTTGTGAATAACTGTTCCTAACGGAATTTCTGCCAATGTTAATGTATTACCTACATCCGGCGAAACGCCTTTACCCGAAAGAATTTTTTGACCTACTTGCAAACCATGAGGCGCTACTATATAGCGTTTTTCTCCGTCTGCATAAAATACCAAAGCAATACGCGCCGAACGGTTAGGGTCATACTCAATCGTTTTCACGGTCGCCGGCACACCATCTTTATTGCGGTAAAAATCCACAATACGATATTGTTTCTTGTGCCCGCCGCCAATGTAACGCATGGTCATTTTACCCTCATTGTTACGTCCGCCGGAGCGTTTTTTGGTTAACAATAAACTCTTTTCGGGGGTTTTAGTTGTTAACTCCTCAAAATTACTAACTAACTTAAATCTCTGACCGGGTGTTACCGGTTTAAATTTTTTTAATCCCATCTTTATCTTTAATTATCTTATTTTCTTACACCCTAATTTGACATACTGAACGTCAAAAAAGTTTAGGGGAATGCAAAGATACACTTTTTTTTGATACAAAAGTAAATTTCGCAAAAAAAAGTTTTTTATAAAATGACTTTTTTTACCCTTAAAACAGATTTTTCACCTTTTTTTTATGATTTGTAAATGTTTTATTTTCAATTGTTTACAAAATAATCATCAAAGAAAATACACTGCCAATTAGAAAATCTTTTTTTTTAACAAATATAATTTTTTTTTATTTTGTCCGTTAAATTTATATTAAAAGAATATAAATCTATGGACAAAAAAATAGTTATCATCACGGGAGCATCATCAGGAATAGGAAAAGAAACGGCTTTGTTGCTGGCAAAAAACGGTTATACAGTATATGGCATAGCAAGACGTGCCGATAAATTAGCAGAAATTGCACAAGCAGACATAAATACCATACAAATGGATATAACAGATGAATTGGCGGTCGAAAGTGCAGTCAAAGAAATTTATCAAAAAGAAGGTAAAATAGACATCTTAATCAATAATGCCGGTTATGGCGAATATGGTGCTATTGAAGATGTACCAATGGAGACAGCGCATAAACAAATGAACGTTAATCTGTTTGGATTTGTAAATATTACGAAACTTGTTTTGCCCATTATGCGGGAAAATAAAAGCGGTACAATAGTCAACATATCTTCTATCGGAGGCAAAATGGCTTCTCCAATGGGCGGTTGGTATTATGCCTCCAAATTTGCAATGGAAGCCATTAGTGATAGTTTGAGATTAGAGGTTAAACAATTCGGTATCAATGTGATAGTGATTGAGCCGGGCGGTATTAAAACAGAATGGGGCTCCATTGCGGACGCCACCATGATGCAAGCCTCAAACAATTCTCCTTACACTAAATTGGCACATAAAGCACACAGAGCCACTGCTTTACAAAACAAATTGCCGGAGCCGATTGTAATTGCCAAATTGATAAAAAAAGCAATAGAAACCAAACACCCTAAAGCCCGTTATGTCAAAGGTTTTATGGCAAAACCTATCCTTTTTCTCAAAAGATGGTGTAGCGACAAAATGTTTGATAAATTAGTAATGAGCCAATTTGAATAAAAAAACATTTATGAACAAAAAACACTTTATCCCCGTAGTTTTGATTTTTATTTTGTGCAATAATCAATATTTTGCTCAAGCACAAATTTACAACCTAAATCATTGTTTAACAACAGGTTTGGAAAAGAATTTTGATATTAGGATTGTCAAAAATCAACAAACTATTTCCGATAATAATGCTATACCCGGCAATGCAGGATATTTACCAACCATTGATGCGGTGGCAAATTATGCAGGAGATTGGGCTAATTTTTTGCGACAATATCCCTCCGATGGCACTCCCCAAAAAGATTATAACAACTTGCTTGACCAACAGTTGGACGCGGGTGTTTATCTCAATTGGACAATTTTTGATGGCTTAAGAATACAGACTAATTACAAGAAACTCAAAGAACTACAGGAAATTGGCAGATTAAATACCCAACTTGCCATTGAAAATTTGCTCTCTCAAATTTGTTCTCAATATTACAATTTTGTACAACAGAATATTCGGTTGCATTATTTGGAGTCGGCAGTAGGACTTTCAAGGGAAAGATTGAGAATTGTGGAGGCTCAATATGAAATCGGAGCAATGTCAAGATTGGATTTTCATCAGACAAAAGTAGATTTTAATGCGGATAGTTCACGTTTGGTACAACAACATGAAACTTTGTTTGCCTCTGCGGTTAGTTTGCGGCAATTGCTCAATGATACGAACATGGAAGAGTCACTTTCCCCTGCCGATACAGCCATTTCTCTCAAAAATTTGCCCTCCAAAGAAATTCTGCTACAAAATATGCTCCAAAACAATGTTTTTTTGAGTCTATCCGAAAAAGAAATATCACTTAATACATTGGAAATCAAAAATTTACAAAGCGAAAATTATCCATACATAAGACTCAATGCAGGTTATGCCTACACATTTAATCGCTATGCAATGGCAACTTACAGGAAAGAACATAGTTTTGATTTAACGTATGGCATTACATTAGGGATTAGAATTTTTGATGGTATGAACAGAAATCGCCAACTTTCTAATGCCAAAATTGCACTACAAACCCAAAAATTAGAATATGATAATTTGGTGCTTTCCGTTAAAAGTGATTTTGCCAAAATTTGGATGGCATATAATAACAATTTAACACTAATCGAAATGGAAAATGACAACTTATCTATCGCACAAGAAACTTATGATATTGCGATTGACCGTTATAAATTGGGTAATTTATCCGGTTTGGAACTGCGAGAGGCACAAAACAGCCTGCTCGAAGCCGAAGAACGTTATCTGCAAGCAGTGTATAATACCAAACTTTGTGAAATTTCGCTACTACAAATCAGCGGGCAAATTAAAGAATATTTAAAAGAGTAAAAAGCATACGATGTTATTGATACAATAAGGATTAGATAAGCAAAATTTACTTTTTTGATTCACCATTGGCTTAACCACTTGCCTCAAAAAGTTATTTTAAATACTCCTCCCCCAGTTCCTCAATTTCTTTCATCGTAGCCAACGTGCCTTTGATGGCGATGAGCATGTTTTTCAAATGCCCAATATCGCTTGCCGAAAGTTCTACTTTGTCTTTGATACGGTATTTCAGCCATTTTTCGATGGGTTTATACGAGCCGATTTCAAAATTGTAGATTTCTTTTGTTACGCCCGAAAAAGCAATGACGGCAACTTTGTCATTATTTGTGGTTTGCAACGACAGGATGTTGTTGTTACAATCGAACTTTTCAACGATAAAATTATCCGTGATTTCGCCCGAAACTAAAATCTCCTCGTCATTGCGGGCTTGCCCCGCAATCCCCTGCTCGTTCAGCAAATGCAAATCAACCAACCTTTGCCCCAAAGCGGCGTACTTTCTAAAAACCGTTTCGTCTGTTGTCATAGGCACGGCAGGAAAGTCGGTTTTCAGGAACTCAATGTATTTTTCCCTGTAAACAGGCGAGTGCAAAACGGCGTAAATGTAGGCAAGAACCTCTTCCGGTTCGGGCTGAAAACTCAATTTATCAAGATATGTTTTTACAAAATCATCGGTAAAGTTGGCAAACTTCATTCCCTCGCCTTCCCATTCGAGCGGCAGCATATCTTTGTGTTCCACGCCGTTGTAGAAGTAGAGGGGGGCGATGTAGGTGTTATGATTAACAATACATAAATCCACAATATCATTTGAAATAAAAACATTTTGCCAAGTTTTTCCTTGCAAATCACGCGTAAAACACAAGCCGATATTCGGTTTTTCAAAATGTTTTGTAACCTCATTTGCAGGACGGCTAATAAAACCAAGTTTGTAATAAACAAACCTGCTGTCAAAAAGCCGATAATTTATCGCTTTAATATACTGCTTTTCAAATTGTTGATACCTAATTTATCACGGAATTTGTAACTTGTAGAGTTTTTTATGTTAAATTTTTCTGCAAATTTTTTATCAAAATCAAACGAAAATGCGGTTTCTAAATTTTTTGCAAGTTTGTGTTTGCTGTAATTTACGAGCAAATCATCTCTATTGGTCTTCACTCCACTACCATAAACTTTAAATATCTCCGTGATTTTCCAAAACTTTTCATACTCTTTTTCGTGCGAAAAATCTTTGGGAACAAACCAAAAATACGGTGTTTTTTTAGGTTTTAATTCAACCCAATCAACTGTTTTGATAAAATTATTTTGCAGAAATGAAAGTTTTTCTGCTCGCTTCAAAATGCCATTTTCCTGCACGGAAAAATAACGTATATTCTTCTGTTTCAACGGTTTAGATAATTTTACAAAAATAGAAATGGATACGCCAAGCATAATGTCAAATATATTTTTGTCGGCGTCTCCTTTGCGAGAATTGCCGTGCAAATTCAGGATGTAAATCTCGTCGAAAGTTTCGTACAAATGTTTGCGCATTTGGCGATGAGTTACGCCGTCGAGAAAACTGTTGTTGGTGATAATTCCCACAACTCCCTGTCCGCATTTGTTTATTTTCCATTCGGCAAAACGAATAAATTTGATATATTCGTCATCAAGATTGATTTTTTGTTCGTTCAGTCCGTATTTATAAACTTGCAATTCATCGTCAATCACATTCTTTTTTGTTTGGCTTTTACCATTGAAATATGGCGGATTACCGATAATAGCCAACAGATTGATGCGGTCTTTTATTGCCATTGCCTATTCGTATTCGTATTGCATTTCGGGCATATAGTCGCTGATGGAATGTTGACTAATATCCAAAGTATTGGTCAATAAAATGGTCAACCGCTCCCCTCTTCCGCTATCAAAAACAATGCCTTTGTCTCTTAACATTTGCGTAAGCACTGTGTGCGCAATAACATAAGGCGTGTAAAGCAATTCAAATCCGTAAATATCTTTGAGAATTTTATCTTTCAATGTTTTTTTTGTCAGGTCGTCCATCTTTTCGGGTAGCATTTGTTCCAAAACAGACCGAATGAAAGTACCTGTTCCACAAGCAAAATCAAGTACTTTAACATCTTGCGAACAATATCCTTCTTTTTTTTCAAAATTTGTCTTGATAACTTCATTCACGCTTTTGGTAATGAAATCTACAGCCTCTTTGGGCGTGTAATAAACGCCGTTTTTTTTGCGATTGTCTTTGCTGCAAAGTTTGTCAAATTCCTTCAAAAATTCTTCATACAGATAAACGGCAATGTTTTGTCTGCCATTGTCGTTGCTGTTAAATTCTTTTTGAATGGCATTTATATCAATCAAATTCAGATATTTACCCACATTTACAAGCGCAATTTTAATATATGGTGGCAAATACCTGTTTGAATAGGCACCCGACAAAAATTCGTGCATCAATTCATATTCAGCAGGGATATTATCCAAATAATTCAAATGCTGTTCGTCAAATTTTGTATCGGTGTCCAATCGGGCAAGCAAAAGTCCGAAAACCAGCGTTTGTGAATAAATGTCGCAAAAATCTTCCAGCGCATAATGATAGTGTACCGACGTTTCATAATCACGAACAAGCGCATTAAATTTTGTGTAAAATTTTCTATCGGTAAGGATATTATTTTTATTTTCGGCAAAATTTTTCAATGCGTTTGAATAATAGTAACTTTGCCACGTCAAAGCAGTAATCAGTGCTTTTTTGTCTTAATAAACGGATATTCATATTCATAAAAGTCACGCAAAAGAGTTCCAAAATCCAAAATGTCTGTTGGTGCATCGGTAAGTTCTATGTGGTGAATAATCTTACCTTTTTGCAACAAAATGAAACGATGATAATTGGTAAGAATGATATTTTCACAGGTCTTTGAATAGTTCTTAATTTGTTGACTTTCAATTAACTTATCAAGTTTATAACTTGGTTTTTTGCACTCAATAAATCCTTTTAAGGTTTTGGCAGGTGTTCCATAATTTTCATATACAAAAAAATCGGGTACGCCCTCAACGCCTGTTCCGCTGTGGCGGTCTTCCTGAATAATTTTTATGTTTTGTTCAGGCAAACTCAATCCCTTAACGAGGTTTTCCAACGCCGTGCGGTATTGTATTTCCTCGCCGTCGGGGTGCTGTTGCAAATAGACCAGATATTCATGCAATATAGGTTGTATTTCGTTCATCAAAGACTCCGTCATTCTACTTCTACTTTTTTTATAACAAAACTAAAACGATAAAAATAAAATATTATTGTATATTTTTAATAAAAATAAATCAATTGTTGTCTATTTTTGCAAAAGCACTCCCCTACCCTATTGAATTGTCTGCAAAATTTTCTCTACTTCTTTTATTTTTTCATTTAAAAGAGACTTTGTTTTTGCTTCGGCAATAAATCTTAAATAAGACTCTGTATTAGAGGCTCTTATGTTCATCCACCAGTCGTTAAACTCTATTCGATAGCCGTCAAAATCATAAATATTTACAGGCGGTTGAAGATGGCAAAAGTGGTTTTTCAAAGTTTCCATTGCCAAAGATTTATTTTCAATTTGAAAGTTTATTTCACCTGAATTGGCATAACGAATATATTGTGCAATGGCTTTTGAAAAAGTGCTATTTTGTTTTTTCAATTTTGCTAATAGATTGAGTACTAAAATGGCGGCTAAAATTCCGCTGTCGGAGTAATAAAAATCTTTAAAATAATAATGTCCTGCTAATTCACCGCCAAAAAGACCGTCAATTTCCCGCAATTTGACGGCTGCATTTGCTCTGCCGACTTTCCACATAAAGACCTCTGCATTCATCTCTTTTAAACTTTCAATTACCCCCAAAGAAGTACGAATATCTACCAAAACCTTCCGATTGATAGTGTCGGATTTAAGAAAATGTTGTGCCAAAAAAGCAATGATTAAGTCAGGTGAGATAAAATTGGCATTCTCATCAATAAACATTACTCTGTCGGCATCTCCGTCAAAAATAACGCCAATATCGGCTCCATTTTGCCGAACAGACTGTTGAAGTTGCACAATATTTTCTAATTCTAACGGATTAGGAGCATGTGAAGGAAAATTACCGTCAGGCATCAAATTAAGATATTGCGGCATTGAATGGAATATTTTCTCTACTAACAGCCCTGCCATTCCATTGGAACAATCCATAACAATATTTAAATTAGATATATCTTCGCAATATGCCGATAAAAATTGTACATATTCCGTTTGTACGTTCATTTGTATTACTTTTCCTTTCTTTTGAGCAGGAATAACTGTTTCATTTTCAATCATATACTCCAATTGTTGCAGTCCGTTTTGATAACCTATCGGGGCTGCATTATTGGTAGAAACTTTTAATCCGTTATGTTCCTTTGGATTGTGAGAGGCAGTGATTTGTACTGCTGCGGCAAAATGTTCTTTTGCTGTGATGTAATAATTCATTGGAGTTGTTGCCAATCCTATATCATATACATCTGCTCCACTATCGGTAATGCCGGCAACAAGCAGGTCATGTATTTGCGGAGAAGATAGCCGCATATCCCTACTGACCATTACTTTATCCGCATTGAGCAAGCGAGGCAGGAAAAAACCTATTCTATAAACGTCCTCACCATCAAAATCTATTCCATAAATCCCCCGTATATCATACGACTTAAATGCTTTTATCATATTTGCAAAAATACACGTTTTATTCAATTAAAAATTAAAAAATTAAAAATTAAAAAATACCTAAAATAAGCGGAGACACCATTACAGCATCTCCGCTCCCCAAATTTATTTATGTATTACATTGTTTTCAAAACATTATTTATCTATCCACTCGCCTTTGTAGACCAAACATGTATCCCCTTCTAATAAAATATCTGTATAACTATCTTCTTTTGTTCGTGCTTTGACGGTCAAATCACCGCCAAGTGTGTTAATATTGACCGTACCTTTTCGGCGATTGGTCTGTTTGATATGCCAAATTGCTGCCGCCGTTACACCTGTTCCGCAGGAGAGCGTTTCCTCTTCCACACCTCTCTCATACGTGCGAACAAAGAGTTGATTTAAGGCATTTACTTCTACAAAATCTACATTTACTCCGTCAGGGAAACGTGCATCCTTCCGTAATTTACGTCCATGTTTAAGGACATCATATTTAGATACATGCTTCGTTTCTACAACAAAGTGCGGGGAGCCTGTATCAATAAACATGCCATCTTCATACTCTTGTATTTGCGAAAAAGGAACATCATTCATAGCCAACAACACTCTCATCTTATTGCCTAATTGAGACAATACACTCCCTTTATGATAACCGTCTGCCGCTAAAAAACAACCTGTACTTTCAATTATTCTCAAATGAGCAGCAAAAGCGATGATACAGCGTCCTGCATTTCCGCACATGGAGCCTACTTTGCCGTCTTTGTTGTAGTATTCCATTTCAAAATAATTATGACCTGCATTGTATAACAACACCAGTCCGTCGGCACCAATGCCTCTTCTTCGGTCGCAAAGGTGAGCAATCAACGCCTCATCGCCCTCAAACGTTGCCTGCCTATTATCAATGAATATAAAATCATTGCCCGCTCCGTGATATTTATAGAACTCAAACATATTACAAACTCATTTTAAGTATGTTAATTTCCGCTTGGGTCAAAAAACGCCAACTGCCACGTGGTAAATCCTTCTTTGTTAAGCCCGCATAAAAAACTCTATCTAACTTTACCACCTCATAGCCTAAATGTTCAAACAATCTTCTCACTACCCTATTCTTCCCGGAATGTATTGCAATGCCCAAAACGTTCTTTTGACCGTCAACAAATGCTATTTCGTCCGGCTTCATTAGTCCGTCTGAAAGTTCAATTCCGTTTGCTAATTGTTCAAAATCCGTCAGGCTCATATCCTTATCTAATTCAACTTGATATATCTTTTTCATTTCATAACGCGGGTGAGTTAACTTTTTCGTTAATTCACCATCATTAGTGAAAAGCAACAAACCTGTTGTATTTCTATCCAATCTGCCCACAGGATAAACCCTTTGTTCGCAAGCACCTTCAATGAGCATCATTACATTGTTTCTACTGCGTTCATCTTTGGTTGTGGTGATATAATTAGTTGGTTTATTGAGCAGTATATAAACAGGCTTTTCCATTTGCAGTATTTTATCCTCATAACGAACAACATCTGTTGGAAAAATTTTAGTACCCAATTCGCAAACGACTTGTCCATTAACGGTAACTGCTCCTGCCAAAATCAACGTATCCGCCTCACGCCGCGAACAAATGCCACTATTGGAAATGTATTTATTCAAGCGAATAATACCGCGTTCTTCGCTCCATTGGAGAGAAAGTACCTTTGGTTCTTTTGTTTTTGAGCGTCCTGTTTCCCGCTTTCGTGCTGCAATTTGGTGCAAAATGTTAGATTCTTTTCGCACAATCGGCTTTTTCTTTTCGCTTTCTTGTGGCTTATTTCTACCTCTTTGCGGTTTCTTTTCCGCAAAATCACGTCTTCTGCTGTCCCTATTGGGTCTATCTTCTCGCTTTTCTTTGTCAAATCGTTTTGCTCTATCGGGCTTTTCCCGCTCAAAACGCTTTTCTCTGTCAGGCGATTTTGACCTTACGGGACGCTCCGAACGTTCTGATTTTGAGAAATATTTGGGCTTATCGGAATAGTTGGCACTTTGGGCAGGTTTTCTGCCTCTTTGGGGTTTTTGCGAACTATCATCCTCTCTTTTTTTGCGAACATATTTAGGCTTATCCGATTGTTGTGCAGATGCTACTTTTCGGGTTCCCCTTGAATTAGTTGTCTTTTTGCGTTCAGTTGTTGAACTTGTTTTGCGTGGTCTTTTTTCCATACAATTGCCGTTTTTTTATTTTTTTTTAAATTATTTTTTTGTTACTGCTTTAAAATTAAATCACAAAGAGTGCTTGCAATTTCTGCAAACCGTTCCTTCGATAGTTGCAATTTATCCCGCTTAAAGTCCAAGTCATAAACGCCATTAAGAGGCACCAAATGTATGTGTGCATGATTAACCTCTAAACCGATGACCGCAACGCCTACTTTGGCACAAGGAAACGCCGCTTTAATGGCAATGGCTACCTGCTTTGCAAATATCATCATCTCCCCCAGCATTTTGTCTTCCAAATCAAATAAATAATCAATTTCATGCTTTGGAACGACCAAAGTATGTCCTTCTGCCAACGGATTTATATCTAAAAATGCAAAGAAATGCTCATTTTCTGCCACCTTATAACAAGGTATCTCACCTGCAATTATCCTTGAGAATATACTTGCCATTACTGTCGCGTAATTTCTAAAATTTCTAACTCAAGTACTCCTGCCGGCACATTTATTTTAGCCACATTCCCTCGCCTTTTACCTAATAATCCTTTGGCAATAGGAGAAGTAACAGATATTTTCATCGCTTTGATGTCAATTTCTGTCTCAGGCACAATGGTATAAGTCAAAATAGCCCCGTTTTTTCGGTTCTTTGTCTTAACCACCGAAAACAAAAGTACTTTGGAATTGTCCATTTTAGTCTCATCTAAAATGCGAGCATTATAAATCAAATCCTGCATTTTAGCAATTTTCATTTCCAAAAGACCTTGTTGTTCTTTTGCCGCTTCATATTCTGCATTTTCCGACAAATCACCTTTGTCCCGCGCTTCTGCTATCTGTTGCGAGATACGCGGACGCTCAACATTTGTCAATAATGCTAACTCTTCTTTTAAGGCTTCTAATCCTTCTTGTGTGTAATATTTTATCTTACTCATACTTAAAACTATATAAAAAAAGAAACAAAAAAGCATCCTTTTGTTACAGATGCTACTCTCGTACTCATTTTTCTTTTATAAAAGTCAAAAAATACACTCCCCTTTCTATTTCATATATTGAGTGCATTTCGATAACCCTTTTGCAAAGATACACTTTTTTGGTAATTAAAAAT
>JAISTU010000215.1 GCA_031272415.1 Bacteroidales bacterium
CCCTACTTATAAACACCGGTGGACTCTGGTACCGCGCCTCAAAATAATACATTCCATTTTCTTCATCCAATTCCTTCCCATTAAACTTAAAATCAGGCACTTGTCCGTTGCTCCAATCGATGTTATACTCATTCACAACTTCTCCAAAAGGTGCATATTCCACCTGCTGTACAGCAACACCTGTCCCATCTGTTACTAACTGCGTGCTACTCAGGTGATTGCCTGTGTAATAATACACCAAATCTTCTCTACCGCCACCACCATTTAAATGGTCAATTTTATTCCCCGAAAAAACAACCTGCAAACTATCTTCCGCAGGAATAGTAACACCCTGCAAAGCCGCAAGCATAGTATGGAATTTTGTATCGTTTGTATCGTTTGTATCGTTTCTATTGATATTGTCCTTGCTCTCATACCCACTCCCCACTTTACTCGCAATTCTCTGATTTTCAGAGTAATAATGTTTAGTATATTCTTTCATTTTTATGTGTTTTTACTCTAAATTAGACAGTTTTTTATCATAATGGTCTCGCAAAGACAAAATTTGTATTTCTTCATCAGACATAATTTGATAAATTAACCGATGAGTATTATCAATCCGCCTTGCCCAATAACCTGACAACTGGTGTCGTAACTGCTCCGGTTTGCCTATCCCTGTTTGAGGATGCAACGCAATGTCTTTCAATAAATTATCTATCTTTTTTATAATTTTCTTTTGACCACTTATTTTCCAATATTCTATATCTTCAACAGCGTCAGGCGAATATATGAAATTCACTTCCATAAATCATCTATTTTTATAGCCTTTCCTTTCCCTTCTTTTATGTCTTGTGTTCCTTGCAGAATTTTTTCAACAAATTCGGGAGCGCAGTGTGATAAACTTTTATCCTCTATCTCAAAATATCCTGACGACAGCATTAAATCTAATGCTTTTTTTGCCGCATCGTTACTTGGATTATATTTTAACGTTATGTATGCCATTTTTGAACCTTTCGATTTTTATTAAATTTGATATTTTCATTCCTCTAACGTAAAAAAATAATTATTATTGTATTTTCTTTTCTTATTCTTTTCATTTTATCAATCATATTTTCTACGAAAATACACTTTTCTTTTAATTAAAAATTAAATCCGCACAATATTTTTCTTTTTATTTCGTTATTGGGTTATTGAAATTGATTTTTTTAGAGAGAAAAAGAATATAAAAATGCGAAGAAAGAGCAATATTAAAGCGTTTATAATGACGTTGTTATGTAGTTTGGCAGGGGGATTGTCGGCGCAGTCTCAGTATGATGTTACGGTCAATTCGGCATTTAGTCCAACGATTAGTGATGCACAAAGAAAAATTGACAAGAAGGCGAACATTGTTGATACTGTGCATATTATGCCAAAGATTAACCATTCGGTTACGCCTTTGGTATATCAGTCGGATTTTAAGCCGGAGCCTATCAATGCACCGAAGGTAGGGAAGGATAAAATTGTACGTTTGTATAGAAATTTTCTAAAAGTTGGTTTTGGCAATTATTGGACACCTTATTTGGATTTTGAGGTCGGCAGTTTGCGCTCTACAAGGGGGGCTTTTGGGGTGCGTGTATTTCACCATTCTTCGTGGGGGAAGATTAAAGATTATGCAACAGCCTCATTTTCAGACACTAAAGCAGAAATTTATGGACAAAAATTCTTCAATAAATATACTCTTACCGCAAAGGCAGGCTATAATCACTTAATGCTCCACAATTATGGCATAAAAATAGACAGTACAAATGAATTTTATAATAATTCGGATTATTCTCGCCGTCATAATCACATCGCTTCGGCTCATTTGGATTTTGCAAGCAACAGAGAACAAAATGTACAAAAGTTAAATCAATATTATGGGCTTGATTATCAATATTTTGCAGGAAATGACAGAGGATATACAGGCGTGCCGATAACCGAACACACGCTTTCTTTTCTTACAGACCTCAATCATGACATCAATTTCAAGCGTGCAGGCTATCTTAACATTGGAGGAAAAATTGGTTTCGATATGATTCATGGGACAGAGGTTATGAATTGGCGAAGTTATTTAATCTCTGCAAGTCCTTCTATATCATATATTTACGGCGAATATTTTATCAAAGCAGGGCTAAAAACCGTTTTTGATATAAAGGGTGAAAAATTGTTTCATATTTATCCCGATGTAGAGGTCAAATTAACGCTTGTGCCGAATATATTTACCCTTTATGCGGGGGTAGATGGTGGCTTAATCCCGCTCTCTTTCAGGGAATTATTTAAAGAAAATCCTTACCTTGGATACGGAGGGGCTTGCATTGTAAATGAGAAATTTAAGGTTTATTTAGGCTTGCAGACAGGCATTTCTCGCTCTTTGTCTATGGGGGCAAAGGCAAGTTATGCAATGGTGGATAATATGCCGTTTTTTGTTAATATAAAAGAATCTATTTTTATTGATACGGTTGTATTGCCTATATTGAACCGTTTTACGGTCGCTCCTATCAACAGGACACAACATTTTAATGTCCATTTTAATTTGGATTATACTTACAAAAATCAATTGAAATTAGGGCTGAATTTGGATTATAATTATTACATTCTCAATGAACATCCTGATTATTTGGTGCCGAACGACTATTTGCCTTATTTACAGCGGGCGTGGTATAAACCTGCATTTGTGGCGCAATTTACGGGGCAATATTTGCTCTTAAAAAAGTTTCTTTTCTCTTTGGATGCATACGTCAATTTTGGCGTACCTTATCCCGAATTTACAGCCAACGGAGGCATTACACCTAAGACTTTGAAACCATTTTTGGACTTTGATTTTGGGTTTGAATATTTATGGTCAAATCGATTTTCAATTTTTGCCAATATTAACAATTTTGCTTTCCAAAGAAACTTCTATTACTTTGATTATCCGTCATATAGAATTAACGCTTTGGCGGGCGTAAAATGGACTTTCGGAGGCGAAAAAATAGGTAAAAAATAAATAAAAATATCTATATATGCAAAAAAGGCATCAAAATTATAATCAATATTTTGAAGAACAAGTAATTAGCACAAAAAAATACATTATTCCTTATATAGAAGGTCTTAAACCGCTCACAGCCAGCACATTTGTAATGGAAGTCGGTTGTGGAGAAGGTGGAAATTTGTTGCCTTTTTGTGAATTAGGCTGTCAATGCACAGGTATTGATATTGATACGCCTAAAATTGAGGTCGGGCGACAAAGGTTGTCTCAATACAATGTTCAATTTTTTTGTCAGGACATTTATACGCTGCAACCTGCTGATAATCTGCAATTTGATATTATATTTTTGAAAGATGTTATTGAGCATATTCACAACCAAGATAAATTTATTGGTTTTATTCGACAATTTTTAAAGCCTGATGGCATTATTTTCTTTGCGTTTCCGCCGTTTCGTATGCCTTTTGGCGGTCATCAGCAGATTTTGGAAAATAAATTTTTATCTAAATTGCCTTATTTTCACCTTTTGCCCAAAAGCCTTTATGCTGCCGTTTTAAAAGCGAGTAAATTGATACCCGCCGGTGTGGAGCACATGTTGGATATAAAAAAAACAGGAATTTCTATTCACCGTTTTCAAAAAATTGCAAAAAAGAACCATTTTTTTATAAAAAAAGACACACATTGGTTTATCAATCCCAATTATGAAACCAAATTTTCACTCAAACCGAGACAATTGCCACTTTTGTTGCGGTTTCCATTTTTGAAGGATTTTTATACCACTTGCTATTGGTGCATCATTCAACCCCAAAATACGGCAAAAGTATGATACACTGGACTTTCCGCACAGAATATTTGCCGCAAAAAGCAGAATTTACTATCTCGCATAGAGACAAAATTATGCTCATTGGCTCTTGTTTTGCCGTCAATATCGGGGAAATATTGCACTTGCATAAATTCCAAACCGATAGCAATCCTTTGGGAATTGTATTTAATCCTGCTTCTGTGTCGCAAAGTTTGGAACTTTTATGTGGTGAAAAAATATTTACCGAAAATGATTTGTTATACTTTGATAATCAATGGATTAGCCTCTCACATCATGGAGATTTTTCTTCGCCCGACAAAGAACAATGTTTGCAAAATATCAATCAACGTTTGCAGAAAAGTCGTATATTTTTACAAAACGCTGATTATCTGATAATTACATTAGGAACTTCGGAGATATACAGGTACAAAAAAACAGCACAAATTGTAGCCAATTGCCACAAAATTCCTTCCACTGAATTTGAAAAAACAATGCTTTCGGTGGAAGACACAGTGGCTTGTTTAACCAAAGCAATAAATTGTATTCAATTGATTAACAGTCAGTTAAAAATAATTTTTACTGTTAGTCCTGTTCGCTACCTCAAAGGCAGTATGACGGGCAACGCATTGAGCAAAGCACGGTTGTTATGTGCTGTAAATGAATTGATTACAAAGTTTTCACACCTTTCCTATTTCCCTTCTTATGAAATTATGACCGATGATTTGCGGGATTATCGCTTTTATGATATTGACAAAATACACCCCTCCAAAGAAGCTGTTTTGTACTTATGGCATATTTTTGAGTGCATGTATTTTGATGATAAAACATTGAAAATCAATCAATTAACAAAAGAAATTACAACTGCTGCACAACATCGGTTTAAAAATCCGCATTCTGTGGCAAGCAGCCAATTTAAACAGCAGATACTCAATAAAATAGAAAATTTATTAACCCAAGAACCTTATCTTGATTTTGAACAAGAATTAGAATATTTTAAAATATAAATATAAATATACAAAAATACAAAAAAAAAATATGAAACTGACAGCAGAACAAATAGCAAAAATAATAAACGGCACAATAGAAGGAAATGCCACTCAAATAGCCGAAAAATTGGTCAAAATTGAACAATTGGAAAACAATTCGCTCGCTTTTATGGCTGACCCAAAATTTGAAAAGCATCTTTTTGGCAAGCATACCGCCATTGTGATAGTAAAAAATGATTTTATTCCTTCGCAAAAGACGGCTTCTACTTTGCTACGTGTGGCAAATCCGCATTTGGCATTTGTCCGTTTGTTGCAATATTACGACAGTACAAAAGAGCAAAAAATCGGCGTCTCAAAGCAGGCTTTTATCGCAAAAACAGCCCATATCGGGCGAAATGTTTACATCGGAGAAGGTGCTTTTGTGGGCGAAAACGCATCTATTGCGGATGATGTTAAAATTTATCCGCAAACGTATATCGCTGATAATGTGTCAATTGGAGAAAATACGATTGTTTATCAAGGAGCGAAAATTTATGCCGATTGTGTGATAGGAAATGATTGCATTTTGCATGCCGGTTGCGTGATAGGGGCGGATGGGTTTGGCTTTTTGCCCGATGAGAACGGTGTTTATGAAAAAATTCCGCAATTGGGAAATGTTGTCATCGAAGAAAATGTTGAAATTGGGGCTAATTCTTGCATAGATAGGGCAACAATTGGCTCAACAATTATCAAAAAAGGAGTAAAAATTGACAATTTGACACAAATAGCCCACAATTGTGAGGTGGGTGAAAATACGGTCATGGCAGCCTGTTGCGGTATTGCGGGCAGTGTTAGCATTGGTAAAAATTGTGTTTTTGCAGGACAAGTAGGCGTCAAAGACCATGTCAAAATCGGTAATTTTGTTATCGCAGGCTCTCAATGCGGAATACATAAGAATATTGCTGATAATCAAGTCGTTTTAGGCTCACCGGCAATAGATGCAAAAAAAATGATGCGTATCTTTGCTGCCCAAAATTTCTTGCCCGATTTAGTCAGAGAAAGAAAATAATTGCTTTTTTGGCATGTTTTTTGCATAATATTTGTTGTAAAAATTCGTTGTAATAAAATTGTAGTAAAAAAAATAAGTATGAAAATAGGTATAAAAACAACAGCAACAATAGGATTGCTCTTTTTGATGGGAATTTCTTACGGACAAAAGAAAAAAAAGAACGCTTTTGAGTTAACGTTTGAGATTACAAATGTTAAAAATTCAGAGGTTTATATTGCGCATTATTATGCAGGAAAAACCTATATAGATGACACTTTGTATCCGCTTTCGGCTAAATCACCCCATACTTTTGTGTGGAAAAAAGACACTATGCCCCCCAGAGGTGTGTATATTTTGGCGGGCGAAAATAAAGCCAAATATATGGACTTTTTCATAGATAGTTCGCGATATTTTACTATTTTTTTTGATTATGACCGTTATAATAAAGGCGATACAGGCTATATGAAAGCCGAAAATTCACCCGAAAATACAGTCGCATTCGATTTTATGCTCCAAATGGCTCTCTTTGACAAAAATGGAAGAGAAATTATGACTCAAATTAAACATGAACAAGATAGCACTAAATATCCCAGCCAAATAGTTATTGATTCGCTACGAAAAGAAATGTCAATCATTAGAGACAGCGTAGCGGCATATATGGAAAACTTTTTGGCACATAATTCGCATACTTTGTTCGGTAAATTGCAAAAATTGATGCAAGATGTGCCTGTCCCGCTCGCACCGGAAGGAGCAGACTCGAATTGGAGATACCAATATTATATCAATCATTATTGGGATAATTGCGATTTTACAGACGAAGCACTCATCTACAGCCCCGTTTTTACCACCATTTTGGAAAATTATTATGATGAAAAAAAGGCATTGATACCCATCGTTGATACCATTATCAGATATACCGAAATGTTGATAGAAAAAACGACTGCCGCCAACAATAGAGAACTTTTTAAATACATTGTTTGGTTTGTAACGCATAAATACGAAATAAGTCAATACATTGGACAAGATGCTATTTTTGTACACATGGTGAAAAATTATTACGAAAAAGGGCGCTGCCCATGGGTAGATCCCGCCGTGTTGGAAAGAATGGTGGAAAGAGCAGATATTTTGGACAAAATTTTATTGGGTAAAAAAGCCCCGGAATTGATAATGCCCGACTCTAATAATGCATGGCATTCTTTGTACGAATTTAATACAAAATATACCATCCTTTGGTTTTGGAATTTAGATTGCGGACATTGCAAAACGGCTACCCCAAAATTGATAGAACTCTATAATCGGGCGCATAAAGAACTTGATTTTGAGGTATTTGCAGTTTGCGAAGGATCGGATACTACCCGCTGGAAAAAAGCAATTATCGAAAAAGGACTTCCTTGGCTCAACGTAGGACGAAATACTGCCAATTTAAACTATCATACTGTGTATGACGTTACTACAACACCTTCTTTGTACGTTTTAGATAAAGAAAAAAGAATTATCTGCAAAAAAATTGACGTAGACCATTTGGAAGAATTTCTCCGCAACGACATGGCAGGCAAAAAAATGTACTGATTTTTTTTGAATGGGGGAATGTAGGGGCTCAGAGTGTAAAGTGTAGAGATTTTTTTTTTTGCATTTTTGAATAAAAATGTTCTAAAATCAGAATGATGATTTTTTAACTCTCAACAGAAAAAAAGGTGTATATTTGCAAAATGACAAATAATTGAAATAACTAATACATAAGAATATGATTTACAACGACAAAGATTTTTTAATAGCAATAGAGCAGTCCTTCAAAGCCTACAAAGAAAAAGGCGCAAGGAGTACAGCAAAACTTAAACCTGTCCATAAATTTGTTGCCGACACTTTGGCTAAAATTTGGGGCAAGGGTTTTG
>JAISTU010000134.1 GCA_031272415.1 Bacteroidales bacterium
TATCGGGTGCGGTTTGAATAAAAGAGTAGGGGAGGGGAGCATGGAAAAATTCGGGTCAGTAACGGAAATGATAAAAAATGTCTACATAAAATATTGAATATAAGGTTATTACAACTTAAATAGATAAGATAAATTTCATATCCCCAAAGTTAATCAAGAAAACTTATTAACAATATTTTGTTGAAAAATTTTTATTTGTTTGATTATCAATAAATTAAGTGAAAAAATGCCCCAAAAAAACAATCAAAAACGTAAAAAAGTTGAAAAATTCATAAAAAATAGTTACCTTTGCAAATATCTTATTTATTATTATTTTTTAGTATCAGGAATGAGAAACGAAGAACTGAAAACTATTGAGAGAGAGAGCATTGCAGTAAAATTTGCAGGCGACTCAGGCGATGGCATGCAATTGACGGGGACGCTTTTTTCTGACAATTCGGCACTGTCGGGGAACGATTTATCAACTTTTCCCGATTATCCGGCAGAAATTAGAGCACCCCATAATACAATTGCAGGTGTATCCGGGTTTCAAGTCCATATTGGCAAAGAAATCCGTACTATTGGCGATAAATGCGACGTGTTGGTGGCAATGAATCCCGCATCACTCAAAGCGAATCTAAAATGGGTGGCGATGGGCGGTACGATTATTGTAGACGCAGACACGTTTATAGATAAGGCTATTGAAAAAGCAGGTTATAGTTCTAATCCGCTGACTGACAATAGTTTATCAACATACAATTTGATTGTAGCACCAATATCTTCCTCCGCCAAAAGAGTAGGTACCGAATTAGGATTAGACATACGCACTGCCGAAAGAACAAAAAATATGTTCGCATTAGGCATAGTTTCATTTATCTTTGATAGAAATATCGAAGTGATGAGCAAATTGTTAGACGTAAAATTTAAGAAAAAACCACAGGTGAGCAAAGCCAATTTTGAGGTTTTGAAAGCAGGTTACATTTATGCCGAAAGTATAGAATGCGTAGAATCCCGCTATCATGTCGCCACTGCAACTTTAAAGAAAGGAAAATATCGCAATATTGCAGGCAATACGGCGACCGCATGGGGCTTATTGGCGGCTGCGGAACGTTCAGGGAGACCGCTTTTTTTAGGATCCTATCCTATCACTCCTGCCACCGATATTTTGGTGGAATTGGCAAAGCATAAGTCATTGAATGCCAAAGTAATGCAGTGCGAAGATGAGATTGCAGGCATTTGTTCGGCAATCGGGGCGTCATTTGCAGGGTGCTTGGCATGTACGACAACTTCTGGTCCCGGATTATCCTTAAAATCAGAGGCTTTGGGCTTGGCAGTCATGGCTGAATTGCCTTTGGTGCTTGTAGATGTGCAACGGGCAGGACCTTCAACAGGTATGCCAACAAAATCGGAACAAGGAGACCTATTTCAGGCTCTTTTTGGACGCAATGGCGAATGTCCTTGCATTGTAATTGCGGCTACCTCTCCAAGCGACTGCTTTTTTTCGGCATATACGGCGGCTAAATTATCGCTCGAACACATGACACCTGCCATTTTGCTCACGGATGGTTATATAGGACAAGGGTCTGAATTGTTTAGAATACCAAAAGTATCTGATTTAGAGCCGATTACACCTCCATTAGCAAAACCTAATGAAGAAGGCTATTTGCCCTATAATCGAGACCCTGAAACTTATATTCGCCGCTGGGCTATTCCAGGAACGGAAGGATTGAGGCACAGAATTGGCGGTTTGGAAAAAACAGACGGAAAAGGAGAAGTTTCTACGGATGCTTTTAATCATGAAAAAATGATACAATATCGCCAATTGAAAGTAGATAAAGTTGCCGATTTTATACCTAAACAGGAAATTATTGGTGAAAATACAGGCGATTTATTGGTAGTCAGTTGGGGGGGCACGTATGGACAAACATTTATGGCAGTCAAGGAGTTACAAAAAGAAGGTAAAAAAATATCTTTGGCACATTTTAAACATATTATGCCGTTGCCGTCTAATACAGCAGATATTTTTGCAGGTTTTAAAGAAATTATTGTCTGCGAATTAAATGGAGGTCAATTTACAGACTATTTAAGGATGAAATTCCCTCAATATCAATACAATAAAATGTGCAAAATACAAGGTTTGCCATTTACAACACAAGAATTAACACAAAAATTCAACCAAATTTTAGAACAGAAATAAAATGAGTTTTGAAACGATAGAAAGGTCAAGAGTGGCTTTGACCAAAGAAGATTTTGCAAGCGACCAAATGGTAAAATGGTGTCCCGGCTGTGGCTCACATGCTATTTTGGCATCATTAGAAAACGTTTTTCCAAAAATTGGCTATAAAAAAGAAAATTTTTGTTTAGTATCGGGCATAGGTTGTGCCTCGCGGTTTCCTTATTATGTAAATACTTACGGATTTCATGCCATTCATGGACGTGCCAACCCGATAGCAACAGGTATCTCTGTGGCTAACAAGCAATTAAGTGTTTGGGTGATTTCAGGCGATGGTGATTCATTGGCAATCGGAGGTAATCATTTTATGCACGTTGTACGCAGAAATGTGGATTTAAACCTGCTTTTGTTTAACAATCAAATTTATGGTTTAACCAAAGGGCAATATTCGCCAACCACTCCATTTGGCAGAGTAACCAAAACGTCTCCGCAAGGGACTATAGAAGAGCCATTTTCACCCGGCGACCTTGTTTTGGGGGCAAGAGGTACATTTTTTGCCCGTGTGGTGGATAATAATCCCAAATTGATGCAAGAGGTGATGTTCAAAGCGGCTCAGCATAACGGCACTTCGGTAGTTGAATTTTTACAGAACTGTGTGATTTTCAATGATAAAACACATGAAGCAATTACAGACCGTACCTCCGCTGCCGACCGTCAGTTAATCCTTCAAAATGGTGAACGAATGATTTTCGGTGCTAATCGCGATAAAGGGTTGATTTTGGGAGAAAGAGGTTTGGAAGTCGTAACCATTGGGCAAAACGGAATTACGGAAGAAGATATTTTGGTGCATGATGTTTATCAAAATGACCCCGGATTGCATTTAATGCTTTCTCAAATGACTTTGCCTGATTATCCTGTTGCGTTGGGTGTTATTCGCTCGGTGGTAGCCCCTACTTATGACGCACTAATGGAGCAGCAAATCGAAGATGCACGAAAAACGTCTCCCATCCGTTGTGTTGATGACCTCTTGAATAGCGGTGATACGTGGGAAATTTAGAAAATGTTCATTATCAAGTAGTTAAGACTGCTGATGAACTGCAAAAAGTTTTTTTCGTAAGAGGCATTGTTTTTGAAGAAGGTCAAAATTGTGCATATAGTGCTGATTTTGACGGACTTGATTACTCATCCGTTCATTTTTTGGCAAGCATTGGGAGCGAACCTGTCGCTGCAGCAAGGATGAGATTTTTTTCCGATTATGTTAAAATTGAGCGGCTTGCAGTGAGAAATAATTACCGCCAACAGGGAATAGGTAAAGAATTGTTCGCTTTTGTAATCAGCCATGCTAAATCATTGAATTACAAGAAAATAATCATTCATGCACAAGCCTATTTGCTCAATTTTTATCAAAGTTTTGGTTTCATTCCACACGGTGAAAAATTTTTGGAAGAAAATATAGAACACTACTATATGGAGTTGAGAATTGAGAGTTGAGAGTGATTGTAGGGGACAATGACATGCCTTGCCTAAAAAAGGTGAATGATTGTTAACCTCATTATCTTATTTTTTTGTTGTAGATACGTGGTGTCGCATTTGCAATTTGCAATCTGATTTATCGTATCCATTACTACTCTTTGGCTATCTGATAATTTGTGTGTTTGATAGCCCCGCACTTCTCCCAATAATTTCATGCTACAAAGCCTCAATCGCATACACTTATCCATAAAAGTGAGAGATTTTACTCTATTTTCACTTGTACGAGAATTAAAAATTTGCAAAATCAAAAAAACTTTCCTCAATTATGCGATTCTCGTGCAAAAAGAAATATTATCAGAAAAAACAATGCAATACCAATCAGTTTATGCATCCTGTTTGGTAAAAAAAAGAGTAGGGTAGGGCAGGGGAGTTGTAAATTTGCTGTAAATTCCATCGATTTACAATACGAAGTGGGTTGTAAATTTATTGTAAATTCACAGGCAAATATTGTTAATTTGCAATGTAAATTCGGTAAATTGACAACTTTCCGTGTAAATTGTGTGTAAATTTACGTTTATTTTCAGCGAAAGTCGTTAAATATATAATATTTAGTTAAGATAATTCATTTATATACAATTTATTATACAATATAAACAAAGTATTACTTTAAATATATACGCAAAGTATTATCCCTATTTTTAAGCATTGTAAATTTTATATATAAATCATTTATTCTCAATCTAAAAAGCATATAGATATAAAGTTTTACTGTAAATTTGGTATGTAAATTTATGTAAATTGCCATGTAAATTTATAGTCAAATTTAACAAATTTTATTTTGTATTGATTTTTTTGCTATCTTTGCAAAATGGTGTAAATTGTAAATTTACGCTTTTTGAAATTTGTAATAAAAAAAAAATAGATGTATAAAAATGAAAGAACGATTAGAAGAATTTTTGAGAGTAAAACATTTGACACAAGCACAATTGGCAGATATGATAGGAGTAGGACGTCCGTCAATCACACATTTGATGACAGGTAGAAATCAAAGCAGTGATACAGTTACGGCAAAAATGCTATCCTATTTTCCCGATTTGAATCCCAATTGGTTATTAAACGGTGAAGGAGAGATGTGGAAAACACCCGAAACAGTGAAACAAACACAAACTTTTCCACATGAAGGACTTTTTGCAATGCCTGATGAGGAAAATTTGGCGGCTGTTCCTGTACAAGAAATGCCTGTTGCAGCGCCTATTCCACAGGAAACGGCAACAACATTGCCGATTAACCAAATTCCCAATCCGCAAGATATGCAAGCAAATGTGCAAAATTCACCGCAGGAAATTCAGAAAACAATCAAAGAGAAAGAAATACGAAAAATAGTATTCTTCTATACCGACAAAACTTTTGAAGAATACTATCCGCAAAAAGAGTGAAATTTATTCAATTAAAAATTAAGATTGTAGGGCAATGGTATGCCTTGTCCACAAAGAGGTGAAAGGTACAGGGAACAGGGTAGAAAACAACTTTCAACTTTTTTTTGCATTTTCGCATAAAAACGTTCTAAATTTGGACAAAATTCGCGTGCCAGCACCTTAATTTTGAGAATATTTTAATGATTACTATTGTTTTTTTACAATCTTTTTCATAGTTATTCCTCCTCAATACAAGTTAAGAAAAATATTTCAGGTACCCAAATGGCAAGTGTAATTTTGCCGTCACAATGAGATTTGTAAGACAATCTTACAGATACGGTGTCGCTGGAACGAAATTTTGGAGGTACATAACCATAAATACGCCAAGGTTCGTTTGTAACATCTTCACCAAAGAAAAAATAACCTACAATCTTTTTTTGTGCTTGCGGACACGATTTTCCTTGCATTTTATAGGTTTCTTTCAGATATACAAATTTTCCTGTATATCCTTGTTCACAATTCTTTTGTTTTACACAACTTGTCGTTAAAAAGCAAGTTATCAACATCATACACAGCATTATTCCCGCTGTGATTTTCTTTTGGACGCCTTGCGCCAATGTTCGTCTCTTACGCATATCTTAATTTTTTTTTGGTGGTTAATTTTTTTTACTATTTTACAAAAAATACACTTTTTTTTTGAATGGAAAATTGAAAGTGGAGAGTTGTCCAATTTTAGAACGAATTTCTCCCAAAATGCAAAAAAAAAATCTCTTAATTCTCAACTTTTTTAGCAAAGGAGAATGAAATTTTCGCAATTTTTTTATGTATTTATCCCATTTTGTTTTAGAATTTCTTCAATTGTAGCCGTTGGGATGTCAGTCAAAGCATGAATTTCTTCAACTGATTGCAACTTGTGCCACATTTTTAAGACAATTTCGGCATCTCTTTCTACTCTTCCTTCTACTCTTCCTTCAATTCTTCCTTTTGCTTCACCTTCTGCTCTGCCTTCTTCTAAAGCCTCTCTTCGGGTTTCGTTTTGCAGGGTTTTTTCGGTTGAAATGGCGTCAGAATTACGCTCGTATAGAAACAATTCCGCATCCGTGTAACCCCC
>JAISTU010000027.1 GCA_031272415.1 Bacteroidales bacterium
TCTACACTCTACACTCTACACTCTAAAAAAAAGTTTTTTAATTTTTAATTGAAAAAAAGTGTATCTTTGTAAATAGATAAAAAAAAATATTGAATTTTATGGTTGAACAAGAAGTAAAAAAAGAGAAAAAAGGCAACATATTTAAGATATTGATGATTGTTTTTATGGTGTTGTCGGCGGTATTGGTAGTGCTGTTGTTGCGACAAAATAATACTGTTGAGAAAATTGAAACAGTAGAAAATTATAATGCACAATTGCAAAATGAATTGGATTCTGTGTTGCAAGAATACGAGCGTATTAAGGCAGAATATGGCGATTTAAATACACAATTGAGCGGAAAAGATAGCGCAATTATGCAACAAGCACAAGAAATTCAACGCTTAATTGCCTCGCAAGGAGATTACAGAACAATTAAGAAAAAATTGGAACTTCTGCAAAATCAAGGCAAAGAATATGTTCGCATGTTGGATTCCTTATTTACTGTTAATCAGCAACTTACAGATGAAAATAAAGTTATCAAAGAAAAAGTTGTGCAATTGACTACCGAAAAAGACTCCCTAACGCATGAAAAAGAGTCGCTCGTACAGCAAGTAACGGTAGCAGCCAAACCTAAAGCATACGGGATTTCGCTCAAAGCCTACGCCGTTAAGGGTTTATCCAAAAAAGAAACGCAAACCGACCGCTCTCGCAAAGTGAAAATGCTGACGGTTACTTTTACATTGGCAGCCAATGAACTTACAGAAGAGGGCGAGTTGGATTTATATTGTCGAATTGCGTTACCTAATGGTAAAATTTTGGCATTAGGGTCGGGTGATTTTTACAGTTTTGTAAACAATGGTAAACAATTGCAATATACGATTAAAAAGACCATAAATCACACAAAATCAGAGCAAAACGTTAGCATGACTTGGGATTTACGAGAAGATGATGTTGCCGTAGAAGGTGTTTATAATGCACAAATTTTTACTGCAACCGACTTTTTAGGACAAGCCGTAATGGTGTTAAAATAGATAAAAATAGATAAAAAAATATAAAAATATATACTAAAATATAAAAAATGGCGATACATATCACAGACGAGAATTGGGAAGCAACAGTCAAAGAAGGGGCTGTTATATTGGATTTTTGGGCAGAATGGTGCGCTCCATGCCGTGCATTGTTGCCTTTGATTGAGGAGATGGCTCAAACTTATGAAGGAAAAGTGGTCATCGGAAAAGTAAATGTGGACGAAAGTCCCAATGTTACCCTGCACTTTGGGATTAAAAATATACCTACATTGCTTTTTTTCAAAGACGGTAATATGGTTGATAAACAAGTAGGGAATCTTCGAAAATCCGATTTGGTGAAAAAAATTGAACAATTGTTATGAATGAGCCTACGGCATGTTGTAGTTGTAGTTATTCTGTTGATAGAGAGCATTTTATGTGTTAATGCGCAACAGTGGCAATATGTAAAATTTTACTATCCCGACAGCACTGTTTCTTCTGAAGGCTGGATGCGTAACGGACAGCCGGATAGTGTGTGGCGGTCATATTTTGAAAATGGTGCTTTGCGAACAATCGGCTATCGTAAAGGTTTTCAATTAGATAGCGTGTGGCAGTTTTTTGAAAAAGACGGCAGTTTACATTTAGAAATTTCTTATAAAAACGGCAAACGCAACGGACAAACAAAAATTATAGATGCTGAAGGTGTGAAATTGTATCATTATCAAGAAGATACAATTAAAGGGGAATCGCTTTGGTACACTCCGCAAGGGCATCTATTTCACAGCATTCCTTACCAAAATGGAGTTGAAAATGGACTTGCAAAATGGTTTGATACAGCAGGAAATATCACCGCCACAATGGAATATAACAACGGTTATCCTTCAAAAAAGGAATCTATCAATTATACGGATGCAAGTGGTTTCAAACAAGGAAAATGGAAATATTTTTACGATAACGGGTGCCTGAAAATGGAGGCAGAGTATAAAAACAATATCAAAAATGGATATTTTAAATATTACGACTCAAGCGGACATTTTCAAAAAATTGAAAAATGGGAAAATGATATTTTGATTGATAATGCAAAGGAAACAAAGCAGTTAGAGCGAAAAGTTGCCTATCATCCTAATGGAAAAATCAAAACGGTTGCCTACTTTTTCAAAGGTATTTTGGACGGCGTGCGAACGGAATATTCTTTGGATGGCAAAATTGAAAAATGCTATCTTTATCAAAACGGCATTTTGACAGGCGAAGGAATTGTAGATGATGACGGCAAAAAGCAAGGACAGTGGAAAGAATTTTATCTTACAGGCGAACTGCGGGCAAGCGGACGCTACAAAAATTCTCGCCCGATTGGGGATTGGCGATATTTTTATGAGGATGGCAAAATCGAAATATCAGGCTCTTACACTGCCAGCGGTCAAAAAGATGGACAATGGCTGTGGTATTATCCTGACGGTCAAATTTTAGAAGAGGAAAATTATATAGACGGCATGTTAGATGGCTTTTCATACAGCCTTTCGCAAAATGGAGATACTTTGTTTTGCGGCAATTATTCCGGCGATTTGGAAACAGGTAAATGGTACTATTCCAACGACAGCGTTTTGACAGTTGGCGAGTATTTTGAAGGCATGAGAAATGGGACTTGGAAAACATTTTATCCCAATGGAAAAATAATGAAATCGGCTGATTATGTGAATGATAAATTAGATGGTAAGTTGTTGCTCTTTTGGGAAAACGGAGTCAAAAAAGCCGATTATACCTATTCTAACGGCTTGCTCAACGGAAGTGCCTATCAATATGATCAAACCGGTAATGTACTGTTTGTCAGTGGATTTAAAATGGGTGTAGAAATCACATTTGAAGGTGTAAAAGTTACCCCTACAATTGATATTTCCTATCCTACCGAGTGAATTGTTCTCATTTTTTGCATTTTGGGATAAATTTGTTCTAAAATCGGATAAAATAGAAATAATAAAATATTGATAATCAAGTATTTATAATATAAAAAGACGTGGCACGCTACGTCTCTACACAATGGTGAAATTATACTTGTTGTTTTACATTTATAACAAGGAATGTATTTTATCAAAATTGGGAGTTGGAGAGGAAAGTTCGTAGCCAATTAAAAAAAAGGCAACTCTTTGAAAGAATTGCCCATGAAAGTCATAATTTTCTATGATTGGGTAAACTAAAAAAAATATGAACATGAACTTTGATAAACAAAATTATGGTCGAAAATTACAACTTTTATCTCTTTTTACCAAAATATTTTTTACGCTTTGTTTTATTGCTGTCGGAACTGATAATTTCCAAGCATTGTTGATAGGTCAACTCTTCCGCCACCATATCTTTTGGAATTTTGTAATTGGTTTTTCCATTGACAATGTAAGGTCCAAATCTACCGTCTAAAACTTTTATCAAAGCGTCTTCCTCAAATGCTTTTATAACTGATTTACTTGCATTTGATTGCAAACCTTTAATGGCATCTTCTAATGACATTTGATGTATATTAGTGGTTTTGGGGAGTGAATAAAAACTGCCTTCATATTTTACGTAAGGACCAAATCTACCCACTGCTACCGCCACTTCTTTATCATTATATTGTCCTAAAACGATAGGCTTTTTGAGTTCATCATTAGCATCTTTTGCGGCAATAATGGCTTTACATTCATCCACTGTAATAGCAAGAATATCAGTATCTTTACTAAGAGAATAATATTTTTCTTTAAAATGAATGTAAGGTCCGTACCGACCTACATTTACAACAATTTCACTACCGTCTTGGAGAGGAATTTTTCGAGGCAATTTAAACAACTCCAATGCCTCTTCTAAAGTAATAGTTTCCATGCTTGTTCGAGGCGGCAATTTGGCAAATGTTACCTTTTCGTCCGCATTATTGGTATTGCCTAATTGAGCAACAGCACCATATTTGGCAATTTTGACAAAAACTTCTTTCTGTGTCTGCGGGTCTATCCCTAACAGCCGTTCTCCGCTGGCTCTTTTTGACAGGGTGAGTGCTGTTTCTATTGATTTATGAAATTTCCCGTAAAAACTTTTCAACATTGTTTGCCATTGTTGTTTTCCTTCGGCTATATTGTCAAATTGTTTTTCTACTTTGGCGGTAAAATCATAATCCAAAATATCTTTAAAATTATCCACTAAATAGTCGTTGGTAATAATGCCTATATCGGTAGGAACTAATTTACCTTTTTCTTTTCCTGTGATTTCTTTTTTGGTAGTTTCTGTAATTTTATTGTTTTCCAATTTCATTATATCACATTGATACACAGTACCTTCCTTATCTGATTTGATGATATAACCACGTTTTTGAATAACAGAAATAGTAGGTGCATAAGTGGAGGGACGTCCAATGCCTAAATCTTCCATTTTTTTGACCAAACTTGCTTCTGTGTACCGATAGGGGGCTTGCGCATAACGCTGTGCGGCTAAAATGTTCTCATACAACAGTTTATCTCCCGCAGCAACAGCAGGCAATTGTCCGCTAATGGTTTCATTGTTATCCTCATCATCGTGAGACTCCATATATACTTTCAAAAAACCGTCAAATAAAAGCACCTCACCTGTTGCAATAAATTTCCATTGTTGATTGGAAATGCCGATAGTGATATTCGTTTTTTCCAATTCAGCATTGCTCATTTGCGAAGCAATAGTGCGTTTCCATATCAAATCATACAATTTTGCTTGTGAGGCATCGGTTACATCAATGCTGTGTTGCGAAATGTAAGTAGGGCGAATGGCTTCATGTGCTTCTTGGGCGCCCTTGGTTTTGGTGGTATATTTTCGGGTTTTGCTGTAGTCTTTTCCATACGCCGATAAAATTTCTTTTTTAGCATCTGCCAATGCCAAATCGGATAAATTTACGGAGTCTGTACGCATGTAAGTTATAAATCCAGCCTCATACAATTGCTGTGCAACCAACATCGTTTTTATAACAGGAAATCCTAACTTACGAGAGGCTTCTTGTTGCAATGTAGAAGTTGTAAAAGGAGCGGCAGGTGATTTTGTAACAGGGTGTTTTTCAACATTTTCCACTGTAAATGTCGCTTTTTTACATTCTTCCAAAAAAGCCATTGCCTCCGATTTTGTTTTAAATCGGGTATTTAATTCGGCTTTAATGACTTCTTTTCCTTTTTTTGACTCCATTGTAAATTCAGCCGTCAAACGATAGTAAAATGAGGTTTGAAAAGCCTTAATTTCCTTTTCTTTTTCCACAATCAATCTCACTGCTACCGATTGCACACGTCCTGCGGAGAGGGAAGGTTTTACTTTTTTCCACAAAACAGGCGACAACTCAAAACCTACCAATCTATCTAAAACTCTTCTGGCTTGCTGCGCATCTACCAAATTGTTATCCAATGGTCGTGGATGTGCGATAGCATTTTCAATTGCCGATTTTGTGATTTCATGGAACGCAATGCGTTTGATTTTGTTCTCCTCCAACTCCAATGTATGTATCAAATGCCAAGAAATGGCTTCTCCTTCACGGTCTTCATCAGTTGCTAACCATATACAATCGGCTTTATTTGCTTCTGTTTTCAACTCGTGTATTATTTTCTTTTTACCTGTCGAAACTTCATACAAAGGCATAAAATCATGCTCTATATCTACTCCTAATTTTTTTTCGGGTAAATCCCTTACGTGTCCCATACTTGATTTAACTACGTAATCTTTACCTAAAAATTTTCCTATTGTTTTCGCTTTAGCCGGCGACTCTACTATTACTAAATTTTTACTCATTCCTAACTCGAAATTTGCTGTTTTGCAAAGATACAGTTTTTTATCAATTAAAAATTAAAAACCTTTTTTTCAGAGTGTAGAGTTTTTT
>JAISTU010000037.1 GCA_031272415.1 Bacteroidales bacterium
AAGTTAAAAGTTCTCATGTAGTTTATTACTATTGTAATTTATTACGATATGTAATATTGTTTAATTGAAACATGTAGTGGAAGGCATTTTGGCTTTCCACTTTTTTTTTGAAAAAAAAATACAATAAGGATAAACAACAATATTTTTCAAAATCAAACGTTATATAAAATGATATTAAAACCAATTGAATGGAAAGATATAAAAAAATAGGAAAAGCAGTAATAATTTGGAGTTTTATATGCTTGTTTTGTGGGAGTTTATTTGCCCAAAAAGGAGCGCCGAATTTGCCTAATTATGATACCAAAATTGCACATTTTGGATTTGTATTGGGCATCAATTGTGCAGGATTTTCGAGCAAACCTGTTTCTAATTTAAATCCGCTTGATTCTGTGATGTTTATACAATCAGCATGGAAACCGGGATTTGATATAGGAATACTTGCCAATTTGCATTTGGGGCGTTGTTTTGATTTGAGATTTATTCCTTCTTTGTCGCTTTTAGACCGCACTATCAATTACTCTATTTCCCATACAAACAGCGGAATTTATGAGCATGCACAGCGGATAGAATCGGTCAATTTAAATTTGCCTTTGCTCATTCGTTTAAAATCTTCGCGAGTGGGTAATAATATTCGTTTTTATGCCATTACAGGCGTACAATATAGTATTGACTTGGCTTCTCGCTCAAAAAAAAGGATAGCGGATGAGAGTAATATTATCAAATTGAGAATGGATGATTTGCAAGTGCAGGTCGGGACAGGTTTGGATTTTTATTTACAATTTTTTAAATTTTCCATGGAGGCAAAAATGTCATTTGGAGTGTTGAATTTGATGGAGCCTACCAATACTATCTATTCCACGAGCGTAGAATATCTGCGGTCGACAACTTTTCATATTTCTTTTTTATTTGAAGGATAAAATATGTTGAAAAAGTGGATAAAAAAAACAATTTTTGTGTCTATTTTTATAAATAGCGGATTTATTTATACAAATATTTATGCACAAATTGAAACAACAGAAGTTTCGGATAGCACCGAAAATGAACTCTCTGATGAGGTAGGTAGGGAGTATGCACCCGCATTTTCTTACTTTATATCTTCTTTTTTACCTACTTTACATGAAAATATTTTTGTAGATACAAATTTTTATCTGCCTTATAATGAAGATATTACACTTTATTCCCACAATCTTTATGCTCGCATGAATTGCTTTGGACAGGCAGGATTTGCCATGAATTTTAATGCAGAACAAAAACATGGATTTACTTATAAATCATTGCCTTATACAGATTATTTGCGGACAATGGAAAACTGGAAATTGTATGATGTGGAGTCCGTCTATGCAAATTTATCCTACCATTTTACTAACGGAAAGGAAAACCATTTTGCGATAGATTATGCACAAAAAATTTATCAAAATTTGTCGCTCAATGTAAGTATGCAATCGGTAGTTGGCACAGGACGTTATGTACGACAAGCGGTCAGGGATGTCAATATGGGTATCAATTTAAATTATTTTACTTTGAACAAAAGGTACGGATTTTCAGCCTATTACATTTTAAATTATTTTAAATTGCAAGAAAATGGCGGATTAACAGATGATGGTTATTTTGAAAGCAAAGATACAGGCAGAAGCACTTCACAAATACCGGTTAGATTTGCAAATGCATCTAATCGCTTGTTTACCAACGAATTTCTGTTTCGGCATTATATTGCTCTCTCTAACAGTAAAAATTTGGACTCCAACCGCTGGGGAGGTGGCTATTTTGTGCATGATTTGGGTTTAAGTACTCATTATAATCGTTTCACTGACAATGAAATACATGAGCAATATTTTGACCATATTTATTTGGACTCCTCCCAAACCAATGATTTTTGCCGGGATATGGAATTTTCTACACGCTTGTTTTGGTCGTCCTATCAGCCGGATGATACATTTTCCAATAAAAAAAATTTTATTCATTTTGCGGCGGGTGCAGAATATTCGTTTTGTCAGGTCAAAGACACATCTTATATATATAGAACACATTTGTTGACCCCTTTGGCAAATTTGCATATAAAATTATTTAATACATTGAATATCAATGCAAAAGCACTTTTTACAGTTACAGGTTACAATGCAGGTGATATTACTTTGGAGGGCAATTTAAGTTTTGATATTCAACGCAAAGAGAGAACAAAACATCGCTTGCGGGCAGGGGTATCATTTTATAATCATACGCCTGATTATTTTTATACTCACTTGATTACCAACTACTTCCAATGGGATAATCCTTCACTCAAAAAAGCACAGACTTTGCATGCCGATTTTTCATGGCTGTACAAAAATTTTGAAATTGGGATTCATTATTTTGGGTTAATGAATCATACTTATTTGAATATCAATTCATTACCTGAACAATTAACACAATATACAAACGTGTATCAACTGTCGATTGCATTGCCTTTTTATATCAAAGGTTTTGGATTGCAAACACAGGCATATCTGCAATACGCTGATAATGAGATAATTAGAATACCCTATTTTGCAGGACGGCAAATTGTTTATTACGGATTTCATCTGTTTAAAAAAGCATTATACTTGCAATTTGGGTTTGATTTTACCTACAATACCGATTATTATGCCAATGCTTATAACCCTGTTTTACAACAATTTTACTTACAAAATGATAAAAAAATAGGAAATTATGGATATTTGGATTTTTATTTGCAGGCTAAAATCGGACGTTTTACGGCAAAAGCAAAAATGACACATCTTTGGGGCGGTTTATTTGGAAAACATTATTTTCTTATTCCGCACTATCCGGCACATGATATAGGCTTTTCGGTCGGCATTGAATGGCGATTTTATGATTAAAAGGTGCAGAGTGAAAAAAATAAATATTTTAGCAATGCAAAATTTAAAAATAAATATTTTTTTAATTTTTAATTTTTATTTGACAAAAAAGTGTATCTTTGCAAAGTGCATTCGTATATGAAATGCAACGTTTAAATTTTTATAATTTTATAAGTGTAAATATAACAAAATCATTAAGATAGAATGAAAACAATAAAGAACATTTTATTCGGTTTATTAGTAGTGTCTTTTAGCATAACAGGTCTAAAAGCACAAAATTGGAAATCAATGGGACCTGTAAATTTGTCAGGTCAAGTATTAACGTTGTGTGCAGATGTCAACAACAGCGAAAAAATCTATGCCGGTACTGCCGGCGGTGGATTGTGGTACACGCTCAACGGCGGAACAACATGGTTGAGAGATACTGCTTTTCATGGCTCACCTGCTGTGTCTGCAATTGTACAAAGCCCGGACGGAACACTCTATGTCGGCACAGGACAAGGAGATAGGTTTAATGTTACCTCCCCCGGAGATTTATCCCCTTTTGGTAGCCCTTACAAAGAAGGACTTGCAGGAGATGGTATTTACAAAACAACTGACGGCGGAAAATCTTATGTCAAAGTAAGTGGCTACAATTCTGCATGGACAACCATCAACAGATTGGCATTTGACAAAACAACCAACAAATTGTATGCTGCCACCAATGCAGGATTAAAAGTGTCTGCTGACGGCGGCGCCACTTTCAGCAATGCCTATTCAAGCACTTTGTCTGCTATTGATATTAGCATTAGCAATGATGGTGTAATTATTTTTTCGCAATTAGACCCAACAACAGGCAATGCAGTCTATTTCTCCAAAGACAATGGTGCTACTTTTACTTCTGCACACGGGACTAATAAAATTCCGTCCTCTTTTTACAGAGTATCGGTTGCTGTGGCACCTACCAATTCAAATGTTATGTATGCAATGCGTACAGATGTTGTAAGTGGTGCTTATACTACAGGAGGTATTTATGTAACTCAAAATGGAGGTACAACATGGGTGGCAATTATGGAAAGCGGAACAGCAACAAATCCGGCTGCAAATCTGTGGTATAATACACTCGCTGTTAATCCAACTAATGATTCTGTTGTATATGCAGGAGGGACATATCTAATGGTTGGTGAGAAAATAAATGCTACCCCAACTTATGCGTGGAGTATGCGTCTAAAATCAAACAATGGCACTGCCTCATCAGGGTATCTTACATATATTAATGATATAATATTCGCTGATACACAGGCTGTTTATGCTGCTACCGATAACTCAATTTATAAATGGGAAACAAAAGCGTCCAATTACTTTTTTATCAAAAAAATAAACCAATTGGCTATTTCTCAATTATATAATTTTGCAGTCGCTAATGACGGTAGAATTTTGGGGGGAAGTTACGGAAATTCAACATTTTACATTGACCATCCCAACCAATCCACAATATTAGGCTACGCTCTTGCCGCAGAAATACCATATTATAGTGGCAATTATTTTACTAGTGGAGGCAGTTGTGCTTTTTCTTTATTGAAACCTGAATCTATGTATTTTACAGGACCAAGTGGCGTATTATATAGGCAAGCCAATGACGGCTCAGAGGCTCAAAAACCCGCTATATGGTGCACTCCCGGCGGCGCACCGGCAACCAATTCTCTCCTTTTTATTGGTGCTTCAGCAGAAGGTCCAAGATGGTTTCATTATAGCGACCAAAATATAAGTGGATTGAATGTATATCCTAAACAACTCGCCTATCCTGTAGTCTTTTGGGAGTCCATTGATGACCAAAATTCAATAGATTCTGTAGAATTTAAATCCGATAAAACCTACCACAGAGGCGATACTATTTGTATAAAAAGCAATAGAAATTCCTATCCTATCTATCAGATTTTCAATGGATTTAATGGCAAAGACAGCATAGAAAGAGATAGTTCATTTATGGTAAAAGATATAATTACTTCTCGCTTGTTCTTTGGAGTAAGTGGTTTTAGAATCAATGCTAACCTATATGGTGCTCCTGTATTTATGACCACAACGGCTTTAGATGTTATGAACAATAACCAACGCTGGTATTGCGTATTTCATACCGCTGATACCGCCGAACAAGTAATAGACCTCAAAGTGAGCAAAGACGGAGACCATTTATTTATTTTGACTACTACCAATGATGCAACTCCTGTGCATTCTATCTATCGTGTGTCAGGTTTTGACTTAAACAGGAAACCCGAACAAATCAGTATGCCTGTATTAAGGTCAGACGGAACAGATAGCATTAACCCGACAGTAGCCAATCCATTAAGAACATTAACAACAGATACTTTACTTTTCCGCTCCAATTTGGCAAACATATACTCTCTTGCACTCGACCCACAAAATAATGACAATTTAATTTATGTCAACAATGATTTTATGGATAGAATAATGTTGATTGAAAATGCAACCACAGCCACGTTGAGCAGTGCTACTCCTGTTTCCAAAGAAGGTACGGGATTGCCGAGCAATATGGCGGTCTATTCAGCCATTGTGGAAAAAGACAATGATAATATTGCTTTTATTGGTACAGAAAAAGGAATATATAAGAGCGAAAATTTTGATACCTCAAATCCTACATGGGCACCATATAATAATGGAATTGATTTGGGCGTGCCTGTATTCCATTTGTTCCAACAAACCAATTATATACCTGATATTATATCCATCAGTTATGCATCAGGCAGTCGGGTAGAAACGCTCTATTCGGGAGTTTCCAATTTTGGAAAAATATATGCCGCTACTTACGGTTTGGGGATATTTGTTGATGAAACTTACGAATCAATTATACCGCCCACCATACCACCTTATGGCAGCACAGTATCTGCTTTAAAAGTTTACCCAAATCCTGCAAAAGACTATATAACAGTTGATTACACATTGGCAAATAGTTCTGCTGTTGTAATAGAAATTATAGATGTACAAGGTAAAATAATTACCTCTAAAGTGTTAGGAAAACAAGCCAAAGGCAATCATTTAACAACATTAGATTGTTCCGGTTTAGCACTTGGAAATTATCTTGTCAGCATCATCACAGGAAACACGCGCCAATCAGCCAAAGTGCTGATTCTTAAGTAATTAAAAATGATTTTATCATAACGCGGGCAAGGCACTGTAATTGATTTTACAGTGCCTTTTCCTTAATGGAAAGTGAAAAGATTTGATTATCAACATATTATACCAAAATGGTTTTAACTTTATACCATTGACCCCACTCGTCATTGTCATTTTTTAGAACAAATTTCTCCCAAAATGCAAAAAAATTACTTAAAAACATTATTTCAAAATGGTTACTCTGCCTTGGTAGGTTTGTTTTTTACCTGTTTCTTGGGTGATAATGAGATGATAAGTATAGACAGTGTTCGGCATAACGAATTGATTATCAACTTTTCCGTCCCATGTTACAGTAGGGTCGGTGGTGGAAAAAACGATATTACCCCAACGGTCAAAAATATTCAATTGATAACTCTGCAAAAAACAGCCATCCATGATAGGATACCAAGTGTCGTTCAAACCATCTTCATTAGGAGTAAAAGTGGCGGGAATCCACACATTACAAACGCACTCAATTTTAATGCTGGTGCTATCGCTGCATTGCCCGCTGTAGGCAGCAACGGTATAAAGTCCTTGTTTTGTCGGCGAGATAACGGCAGTCGTTTCACCTGTATTCCAAATAATGTTGGAGGCGTTTGTATTTGCCGTTAAAAATATTTGCTCGTTTTTGCAATAATCGCCAATTTGTGTTATAGAAACATCTATATCACTGTAAATCACAACAATAGTATCATATTGAGTACAAAAACCATTATCGATTTTTGCCCAATAGACCCCTGCTTGTGAAACCTCTGTTGTTAGCCCTGTGTCGCCTGTACTCCAAACAATTTGGTGTGTTGAACTTGTACTTGTGGCGGTCAGCGTAATGGTTTTGCCTTCGCAAAGGGTGTCAGGTGTATTTATATGAATCATCATCGCTTGCGGAACAAAAAGTGTTAAATTTATTATGCTGTCGCAACCTGTAATTGTTTGTGTATCAAGCGTATATGTGTATGTTCCACCTGAAATATGCGGTAAAATGAAAAAACCGTTTTTATTGTAAGTTTCCCCCACACAAACGCTGTCTTTGATTTGCAAATTAAAAGTATCGCAAATGAACAAATTCAAAACAATTATGCTGTCGCAGCCATGAATTGTTTGTAAATAAAGTGTATCTTGTTGATTTTGAGTGAAATAATTTTGTGCAGGAATATTAAATCCATTTAAATTGTAACCTTTTCCATTGCAAATTGTGTCAAAAATGTGGACATTGATAGAGTCAAAAACTATCAATTGTAAATATAGCAAACTATCACAAAATGAGGGCGTTGAGACCCATAAAGTATCAAAATAAATGCCTCCTTTTGCATACATTTTGGGAGGAAATCCATGTCCGGTGTAAGTTGTTCCTGCACAGATAGTATCCACATAAAATGCTGATACAGTATCTTTTATTTCTAATTTCAGATAAACAGCACTATCGCAACCGTTTGAATTAGAAGCAATTAACGTATCAAAATAAGTACCTCCCGATATTTGAAGGGGAACAGTAAATCCGTGCAAATTATAGGCATTTCCGGCGCAAATGGTATCAAAAATGTGCGTTATAACAGTGTCGTAAATGGTTAATTTTAAGTACATTAGCGTATCGCAGCCCAAAAGTGCATTTTTCACCAATGTATCAAAATAAATATTTGGGACGGTGTTGTCAGGATATGTAAATCCATTGAAATTCAGACCATTACCGTAGCAAATGGCAGTATCAAAATAAATTCTGTTGGTGTCTTTTACATGCAAATATAAAATCACTACACTATCGCAATTGTGTTGATTTACAATAAATAACGTATCTGTAATATCGCCCGACAACAGTTGTGCCGATACCGAAAAACCGCTGTCGTTGTAAGACACTCCGGCGCAAATGGTATCAAAAATCTGCGTTATAACAGTGTCGTAAATGGTTAATTTTAAGTACATTAGCGTATCGCAGCCCAAAAGTGCATTTTTCACCAATGTATCAAAATAAATATTGGGGACGGTGTTGGCAGGATAAATAAATCCATTGAAATTCAGACCATTACCGTAGCAAATGGCGGTATCAAAATAAATTCTAACTGAATCTCTGACATGCAAATACAAAACGACCGTACTATCGCACCCCCGTTGATTAAAAACAGAAAGCGTGCATACGGTATCTTTGGCAGTCGCTAATGGCGGAATGGTGAAACCATTTAGATTATAAGCAATATCGGTGCAAATTGTATCTTCAATCTTCACAGTATCAGGCGAAAAGACCAACAAAGAAAGGGCAACCACAGAATCGCAACCATGAATAGATTGCAGTGTAAGTATCACAGTATCAATTGTTTGCCAAATATATGGAGGTAAATTAAAACCATTACTTGTATATGCCACACCTGTGCAAATGGAGTCGGAAATTCTTACCAAAATGCTGTCTTTTATTTCCAATTGCAGAAAAATTGTGGAGTCGCAACCATATTGAGTCTTCAATATAAGTGTATCATAATCAGTCCCTTGCGTTGAATCGGATGTAAAATTAAATCCATTATTTATATAAGTTTCTCCTGCACAAACAGTATCATAAATATATATCATAAATGTATCACACACAAGCAGTTGCAAATAAATTGTACTATCGCAACCATATTGACTGCTCAATTGCAAAGAGTCCAAATAAGTACCGCTGTTTGCCTTTGCAACAATGGAAAAACCATAATTGTTGTAATTTTGAGCAACACAAACCGTGTCATACACCGTCGTGTCTGCAATGGGTGCAAAATGCAGGTGCAAAATAGAAATCGAATCACAGCCCATCATGGAAAAAGTTGTATCATAAAACGTTCCTGTATCCGTTAATGATTGATAACCAAACAAATACGAACTATCAAAACACATAAAATCATCCCATTCAACAATTATTTTATCCACAATTTGTATATTTGTTGTCGCCGAATCCCAAACACCTGCATAATCTCTGACCTTCATTTTGATAGTATGTAGCCCCAAAGTCAGCGTATCATTCCAAGTCAAACTGTCCGTAATTTGTGGCTGCAAAACTCCATCAATTTCCCATGTCAAATGTCCCGCCACCGTGTCAGTGTAGTGTCCTAAAATTTTGGCTCTAAAGTCAAAAGCACTATCGCAAAAAATGATGTTTGTAACGTCCTCATTATGAATATTATTAGCAAAAAAACTAACATCATACGCATTGCCTGCATAATAATAATAGGACTCCTCACAACCCGACGCATATCCATAAGCCGTTACTCCAAAAGGATTGTAAAACAAATAGTACAATTGCTCATCAGGCACTGTGTAAGGATAGTATGCCAAGCAGCCCGTCCCCAACAATGATGTGCTTGTATCATTGAGCAAAAGTGTGTAGTACGAATAACCTGACGCCACATTATCAATCCAACTGCCGCCCAAAAGCGGTGTTGAAGTGGCAGCAGTAGAAGATAACTGCATGGTAGTCAAGTGTTTAGTGGCAGTTGGCGTAACAATTATTGCATAATGTGCTTTTAGATGCGTTTGATAATCAGGCGAGTCCAAATAAGGCACCAATGGTTTTACAAAAGCATGAGTTGTCGCCGAATCCAAGGGAGGAATCCACGCCATAGCAGGGTCGCCCTCATGTGCCGCCACAAGAGGTGCAGGCATAGATGGATTTCCATAACTGACCATATATGAGGACATCGCAGATTGCGCATCAGAGGTAACATAACAGCCCTGTGAAAACGTATCTATCTCTAATTCAAGCAATTGCATTACATTTAAACTCAATGAACCTGACGTAATAAGCCCACTTGATTTTGTAAAAGTGGTATAATTTTGCGTGGTTACGGCTCTGGCACGGTCTATGGCTCTGTGAGTGATAGGAATAAAAAACCTGCGACCGTAAGAATGCCAAGGAAATGCTTGCTCAAACAAACAATCGCCGGAAAAAGACGAATTAGTAATAGAAACCAAATCGGCAGCCGAAAATAAAGAAAATTTAAAACTATCTGATTGAGACTCAATGATATGTCCTGTTTGGTCAACAATACTTGCATAACGCGTCAAAGTTTGCCCTGCCTGCAAAGGTGTTGGCGTCAATAGAATTCCATTATCGTAAATCATTGTCCCTGATGTATGTGCGACCAATGTATAACCGCTTGGCGACAAGGCATTGTCAGGCTGATAGCCCAATAGCAAATATTTTCCCCCCGTACATTCTGTCGGTAAAATCATACTTGCATCGCAGGACTGTTTCTTTTGATTGAGTAAAAAAACAGTCGCTTTTTTAGTGGATTGAATGTGCAAAGACTTATCTGTAACGGTTGTGTCGCCGATTTTGTTGTAAATCCATGAGCGTTCAGCAGGAGTAAAATTTTTAACCAAAACACCATCTTCGGGCACAAAAAATGTTTGTACTGTATTGTTATACAAGTAATTAAGCGTAACCACAGCATCGGCAGCAACAATCACATATAGCGATAAATTCGAAGAATCCATCGAATTACGGTTGTTTGTCCCGACAGATACCCAAAAATCTTTGCCCATAGTTCTGTACGTTTTCTGCGCAAAAATTCCCTCAGATAAGATAAAAAATAGCCCTATTCCAATGAAAATTAAAAATTTATTCATCCACTTTGGTTAAACAAATTACAAAGATACAACTTTTTTTTAATTAAAAATTAAAAATGTAGAAACGGCATCTTGCCGTTTTTTTGCATTTTCGCACCAAAACGTTCTAAAATTTGGACAATTCTCAATTCTCAATTATTCTACTTTTTCGCATTTCACAATTTGTCTTTGTGTATCATCAATCACCATTGCTAAACAAATGGCATCCGGATAGGGTTTAATATATTCTTTTTCAATGATTTGTGTTTCTGCTTCGGTGAGTTTTGCTTCTACATTGTCGGTTTTGAATGCCACTTTAAATTCGATAATAAAAATTGAACCACGATACGAAATCACCAAATCAGGTCGCCCTTTAAAAGTGTGTAATTCAGCCTCAACAACTACTCCGCAACCCTGTAAAAATGAGAGAATTGTGGAACGATAGAGCCATTCTTGAGCAGGAAATTTGTAGTCCTCATTTTGAATTACTTGTTGGGCAGCTTT
>JAISTU010000022.1 GCA_031272415.1 Bacteroidales bacterium
TGTGAGGTAGGGGGTTACACGGATGCGGAATTGTTTCTGTATGAGCGTAATTCTGACGCCATTTCAACCGAAAAAACCCTCCAAAATGAAACCCGAAGAGAGGCTTTAGAAGAGGGCAGAGCAGAAGGTTTGGTTGAGGGTGAAAAGAAAGGTGAGGCAAAAGGAAGAATTGAAAGAGATGCCGAAATTGTCCTAAAAATGTGGCAAAAACTGCAATCCATCGAAGAAATTCATGCTTTGACAGACATTCCGATGGCTACAATTGCTGAAATTCTAAAACAAAGCGGGATAAATACGTAAGATGAAAATTGCGAGAATTTCATTCTCCTTTGTTAAAAAAGTTGAGGATTAAGAGACTTTCTTTTGCATTTTGGGAGAAAAATGTTCTAAAATGGACAAAAAAAATAATTCTCAATTTTCAATTCTTCATTCAAAAAAAGGTGTATTTTTGTAATTTTGATATTTATGTTGGTAATATTTTTTTTTGCAAAAGGAATGAAAAAAGGGCTTGTATTTTTATGCTTATGGAGCATAATTTATCTTGTAAATGCCAATGATTCAACACGTTGTGACGCATTGATAGAGAGGGCATATTCGGCTTATGATAAACAAAATTTTGAGCAAGCATTGACCTATTTTTCACAGGCAATTCAGATTGCCAATGTGAAAGGTTGTGTAGAACAAAAAGCCAAAATTTTGAACGGTTATGGAGTGATTTACATGAAGTTATATGACCACCACAGAGCCGTTAAATATTTTTTTGATGCCTACGCATTGGTGGAGGGAAAGCAATATCCGAAAGTAGAAATTTCCATCCTTAATAACCTTGCCAGAATTTGCTTTTTTGAAGAAAAACCTTACAAAGCGATGAATTATTTGGAAAAATCCCTACAAATTGCGCAAAATTTGGGCGACTCTACGCTTATATGCAGAATAGGTATCAACACGGGAATAACTTATAACAATTTAGGAAAGCCCGAACAAGCAAAAGAATATTTTCAAAAAGCAATCAATTATTTGCAAAATAAACCAAAATATATACTTTCTCTGCAAAAAGCACAAATAGAATACGTTAATAATCTCATTTTGAGGCAAGAATATATGCAGGCAGAGGCATTTGCTACTCAAATTTTGGCACAGCATGCTACCTCAACTCAATTTCCTTTGAAAAGTTTGTGCTATTGGTATCTCTCTGTGGCACAAGAAAATCAAAATAAATTGCAATCGGCTCTCAATACTCTAAAAAAAGCAGACACTTTATTCGCAGACATGGACACAAGAGTAAAAATTTTCAAATCAACAGCAAATATTTATAATAAATTAAAACAGCCTCTTTTGGCGTTACAATATAAAGATTCTATCATTAAATACAAAGATTCTATCATTGTTAAAAGCAACAAAGACAAGTTTTTAAATGTTGATGCGAGGATACGGCTCAATCAAAAAGAAAATGAATTGGAACTGCAACAAGCCCGACAAGATAAAGAACGTATGTTTTTCACCCTTTTAATAGTCGCTTTTGTGTCTGTCATTTTGCTCTTATTTATTCGTGCAAAACAGCAAAAACAAAAGCGTATTTTGGCACTCGAAAAAGAAAAAACAGCAAAATTACTCTTTGAAAATCAACTCAAAGAAAAACAATTAGAAGAGGATAAATTGCTCCGCGAAATTGAACTCAAAAATAATCAACTTTCTGCACAAATTTTATTGCAATCGCATAAAAATGAACTTATTGAAGATATTATTGAGAAACTTTCTGCCATTTCGGAAACGTCTAAGCATCGACAATTGACAACTATCATTCATCAATTAAAGCAACAAATAAAAGAAAATTCAGACTGGAAATCATTCCTTACCTTTTTTGAACAAATAAATCCCGCTCTTTTGACAGCAATCAGAAAAAGATATAATTACTTTACAATCAGTGAATTACGTATATTATCTTACATTTTTATGGACATGGACACCAAAGAAATTGCACGTTTGCTCAACATTACTGATGATTATTGCCGAAAAAAGAAACAACGAATTGCTAAAAAATTAAACATTTCTACTTCTCAAATCCGCCAACATCTACACGATATTAGCCAAAATGAAGATGTTGAAAATAGTTGAAAGTGATTTTTTTAATTGACCATCTTAATTTTCTCCCAGAATGTATTGATATACAGCATCTTGTATTTTTGTTCGGATGCCGGATTGGAGCAATTGAGGATTGTTGTGAGATATATTGAGCCGATTGGAAAGGAAGACATATACCAAATCATATTTAGGGTCAATCCAAATCAAAGTGCCTGTAAATCCGCTATGTCCGAAACTTTGTGGGGAAGCATATTTGCTGCATGGATTGGCACCGTTTTTGCGGGCAGGTTTATCGAAGCCCAAACTGCGCCTGCATTCACTACCGTCAGGATAATAATAAGAGGTAAATGTTTTGACGGTTGAGCGTGAAAAATAATCTTTTCCTTTGTATTCGCCCCTCTCCGAAAGCATTTGTCCTATGGCTGCCAAGTCGCTTGCGTTTGCAAACAAACCCGCATGACCTGCCACACCGCCCAACATTGCCGCTCCGGGGTCATGTACGTAACCATGTATTAACATTTGTCGAAAAAAAGTATCATTTTCTGTTGCTGCAATAGACTGTAAATCAAACTTTTGCAACGGATTATACAAAATATGCCGTAAATTCATGGGCTGATAAAAATTTTGCATAACATACTCATTTACAGGCTGTTGTGTAATTTTTTCTACAATTTCAGCCAAAAGATAAAAACCTAAATCGGAATAAAGATAATTTTTATTTTTTCGCAATGCACTTTTATAAATTTGACTGTAAATTTGCGGAATATAATCATCTTTTATGTACAAATTTTGTGCTACTTGCGTGGTAAATCCCTCTTGGGGTGAAAATCTGTACAAATCAGGATTTAAGCCCGTAGGTATCAATGTAGATTTGTAAAACGGTATCCACGCTTGCAATCCTGCCGTGTGTGTCATCAGTTGAGCAATGGTCAGATTTTCTTTATCCGTACCTTTCAATTGAGGTAAATATTCACCAATCGGAGTGGTAAGTTTGATTTGTTTGTCTTCATATAACTTCATCATAGAGAGCGTTGTAGCCGCCACTTTGGTAATGGAGGCAACATCAAAAAGTGTAGAATCGGTAACTTTTGTCGTGTCGTTAATGCCAATGGTGCCAAAAGAATGATTGTACAACACCCGATTTTTGTACAAAACTCTCACCTGACAGCCCGAATATGCCCCAATGGACAAGCCCGCCAACGCCAAAGAATCTATTTTTTGCGTCAATTTGTTGATTTTTTTCTGACTGTAAAAATGAATTATATCTTCCCAATTTTCCTTTGGTAAAATATCCGCATCTTCGCGTGCAAGCATACTTTGCTCTGTTGCATCCCTTGGGGGCGCAGAGTATCGTTTTGCATTTTCCAACAAAGTAATATATTGCCATTGAGGAATAATAATGCCGCTTTTGCAAGGATAATTATTGATTTCTACGGGCAATTTTCCTTTGGGTATAAAATTTCCCAAAATGGCTTCTGCGGCATATTTTTCTGCTACCGAAGTGGGATGATATGCCACCACTATACCTGCAAATCTATCGCTAAATGGCATATAATCAAGACAAAACGGATTTGACATCAATGCCAAAATAACAGGCTTAATTTGCGTCAAACTGTCTAAAAATTTGACCGTCGCAGGCAATAAATTGTAGTCATTTTTAGGATATTGCGATAATGAATGTAGGCTAACAATCACATAATCAGCATCTTTTACAAATTCAAAAGATTTTTGTGCGTCATCGGCAAATGAAGATTTTGAAGTAAATGTATTGACCTTAATTTGCTGATTGAGAGTGTTTTGAAAAGTATTTCCGCCATTTTTATCCGCTCTCAAATGCGCAATTTTGGCAGTCGGATTCTGCAAAAGAGGTATCAAAGCCCCTGAATTGGAAAGCAATGTAATGGACTCTTTGGTCAGCAATTGGTTTAATTCATTGGCTTTTTTTGAGTTAATGTCTTCCAAAAGATGTTCTGTTGCGATAATCCCACAATTGGGCAGTACATATTTTTCTTTCATTTTCAACACTTTAAGACATTTTTCATTGATGTCATTTTCCGATAAACGCCCCTCTGCAATGGCTTTTTTAATAGAATCTATCACCAATTGAGGCTCATGTGGCAAAAGCAACACATCGCAGCCCGCCTCCAATGCCCTTACCTCCAATTCACCCGCAGGATAATAATCGGCTATCCCTTTCATTTCCAAGCCATCCGTAAAAACAAGCCCTTTGAAATGCATCTGTTTTTTCAACAATTCGGTCGTGATTTTATAAGACGTACTTGCAATTGAATTGATTGCCTCATCAATGGCAGGAATATTAAGATGTCCAACCATTACCGCATCAACATTTTGCTCAATCAATGCTTTGAAAGGATGTAACTCCGTGTTTTTCAATTGAGTAACACTTTTATTGATAGTCGGCAAACTGTAATGGGAGTCCGTTTCAGTATCCCCATGACCGGGAAAATGTTTAATGCAAGCCATAATGCCATTGTCCTGCATGCCTTTCATATAAGCCATTGCACAGTGTGTTGTTGTGGCAACATCAGCCCCAAATGAACGACTGTTAATGACCGGATTTCGGGGATTGCTGTTGATGTCCACACAAGGTGCAAAATTGCAATGTATGCCCAAACGTTTGCATTGTGCTGCAATTTCTTTCCCCATTTGATAAATGGCTGCCGTATCATTACCGGCTCCGAGTGCCATTTGACGCGGAAATTTATCTACACTATCCAACCGCATTGCCAATCCCCATTCCGCATCCATAGCAATCATCAGCGGAATACGAGAAACTGACTGCAATTGATTGGTCAATATCGCCTCTCTGACCACACCGCCTTGAAAAAAACAAATACCCCCCACTTGATGTGTGGATACTGTTTTTATCAACTCCTGATTATATTTGTTGTCTTTGTTGGAATGCCCGCGTAACATCAACAATTGAGCAATTTTCTCATCCAAACTTAAAGTACGCAAAACAGAATCAGCCCAACTTACAGAAGGACGGTTTTGTTCAATGGACAAAAAAGGCACAGAAAAAGAACAAACTGTTTTTGGCGGCGTGTTGAAAATGAGTGAGAGTGTAACCACCAAAAACAATTTGTCCCAAAATTTTCTTAAATACTTAATCATCTTGGAATCAACAATTTATAAATTCCAATCCAAAGCATTTATTACAAAGAACTTACTTTAATTACTTTTTTAGATTTATCAGCCCATTGCAACACAAAGAAATACTCTGCGGCGACTGATGGTAAATTTACAAGCGTAATGCTCTCATTTACAGGCTGTACGCTCACACATTTGCCCAAAACATCATAAATACTCAACATCGCAGGCTGCTGTTCGGTCTGTTCCAATTGCAAATACACAAGCCCGTTTCCGTTCGCAGGATTGGGATAAATATTGCATTTTGACAATTGTGCATAAGTTGGAGTCGACAATTGAGCCGAATAACGGGCATAAAACACTGCTTTATCGTCCATATCCTCCGCATTATAAATGGAATATCTCACCAAAGCAATCTCATCAACAGAAGAGAAAAAATCAATGCTGAAATATTTACCGTTCGTGTCGGGCATCATATTGCCCGCTTCAATAGCGTGAGTATCGGGACTCCAAACCGTTGACGCTCCATAACAAGTAATCCCAAAGCAAAATGATACCTCTGTGGTCGGGTCTACTTGCAATTTTTCCTTGAAAACAATGTATTTATGAACAACAGTATCTGCATTTTTAATGCCCAATTTGAGTTCATGACCGACGCCAATTTGATACAAAATATCAATAGTATCTCCGTTCGCCAATGCTGTTTTGGGTGAAATCTCATCCTCATCCAAAGTCCATATTTGTGCACTTTGGGCATACACCCCTTGCATTACAAAAGCCAATAGGCTGATTATCAATAATTTTTTCATCTATTTATCTCTTTTTATTATAATTTACTGAATATCAATTAGTTCCACCTCAAACATCAACGGTGTATTGGGCGGAATTGAGCCTGACCCATGCTCACCATACGCCAAATTAGCAGGAATTAACAAAACGGCTTTGCCTCCTTTTTTCATCAACGCCACGCCTTCATCCCAACCTTTAATGACTTGATTTTGACCTAATGCAAACGCAAAAGGTGCACCTCTTTCAACCGAAGAGTCAAACACTCTACCATCCAAAAATCTACCTGTATAATGAACCATACAAGTTTGTCCGTTCTGTGGAGTATTTCCTTTACCTGCTTTGGTTTCAATGTAATACAGTCCGCTTTGTGTTGGCTCTGTTTGTGGCAAATTGTTTTCGGTCATGTACGTTACAAAAACGGCTTGTTCGGCTGCTCTTTGTTGCTTTACTTTGTTTTCCTGATACATTTTATAGGACTGAATGCTGTCAACTTTGATGCTCACATAAACCTTTTCCTTATCATTCTTAACAAAAGGAGGTATAGAACCCTCATAAGTACGGAAATAATTATTGGCATTGATGATAAATGTTGCCGAATCCCCTTGACGCATCAAACGAATGGCATCTAATATATCTCCTTGAAACTTAGGCGGTTGCATTTGCACTATAATCGAAGAATCAGGATATATTACCGAATCGTTGGCATTCCTTATGCTCATTTTTATCCAAACCAAATCATCATTGTTAGGCTGTTCCCCTATTGTTGATTGTTTTTCAAACCGATAGAATAAGCCGCTATCCGCCTTTTGGTAACCTTCGTACTTCTCTCCGCAGCCCGACAAAAATGCCAGCGCTGCTACCATTGTCCCTAAAAATATTTTCTTTGTTAACATCTTTTTTCCTTTTTAAGTTTGTAACTAAATGATTTACAATATTTTAATCACTTCAATTTCAAATATCAAAGGCTGAAAAGGACCAATAGGAGAGCCCGGAATACCCTCTCCGTATGCAATCGAAGACGGAATTATCAAAGTCGCTTTGCCTCCTTCTTTCATCATAGTTAAACCTTCTTTGAAACCGGGAATTAACTGTTGAACAGTAAACTTTGCAGGCTCACCTCTTTCCACTGAAGAATCAAAAATTTCTCCATTAGGAAATTTTCCTGTGTAATGGACTTGCAAAGAATCATTTTCTTGCACTTGTTTTCCCTTACCTGCTTGAGTTTCAATGTAATACAGTCCTGATTCGGTAGGCTCAACCGTGATTCCATTGGCTACCACGTACTCCGCAATCGTTGCCACTTCTTCGGCTGCAAAATCTTCTAATGTCTTTACTTTGTTCAACTTAATGGTAAAATAGAGCAAAGTGGTGTCAGTGATAAATGCAGGCAATTGTGCCATGCCCATTGTTAAGAAAAATGAATCCGCACGAATAATAAATTCTGCCGAATCTCCCTCATGCAACAGCGAATATGCCTCATAAAGGTCTCCCTTAAAAATCGAAGGACGCAACACATCCTCCATCTCCCGCGTTTCAAATGCAGGAATAGAATCCGTAGTGCTGCGATAAGATATTGTCATAAACAAATAATCCCCTTCGGCAGCCTTTTTTCCGCTGTCATTTTTGACGAAAAACTTGTAATACAAGCCCGTTTCCGTCTTTTCATACCCTTTGAACCGCTTGCTTCCACAAGAGGTCAAAACCAAACTTCCAATGCACATCAGTGCAAAAATCAATCTTATGTTTCTCATTTTTAGAAATTTATTTATTATATTATACTTTTTAATTTATATTTACTAATTCCAATTCGCATACCAAAGCAGAATAAGCAGGTATTCTCCCCCCATTCCCATTGATACCGTATGCCAAATAAGAGGGAATAATGGCATTGACTTTTTGACCTGTTTTTAACAATTGTACCAATTCATGCAAGCCAACCGCATCCTCCGAGCCATCAACAACAAACTCTTTTATTCCATCTTTTTTATAATCATAAACAACATCCCCTTTGGGAGTGCATATTTTTCCTTTTAATTGCACCCTGTCTCTGGGTTTTGGTTTTACTCCGCCATTTTTTGGATTAACAATTTGATAGCACAAACCTGTTTCCGTTCGTTGCAAATCCCAACCGTAACGTGCCGCCAATAATGCTGCATCTTCCGCTTCTCGCCGAACAATTTCTTTGTTGGCAACTACATTGTCTTGTGTTGTATAAGACGGGGTAGCAACAGGATAAACGTGAGCCGTAGGCTGCTCGTCCCCCGAACAAGCCACCAATACAAAAAGTGTACATAAAAGAAAAATGTTATTCAAAATTTGTCTTATTCCCATGGCGCAAGTAATTGATTTTTATATAGTTTCACTGCATTTTTAAAAACTTCCAAAGCCTCTTCCATACTTCTGTAAAAATTGCCTCCGGATGCATTTTTATGTCCCCCTCCCTCAAAATGATTGCGAGCAAATACATTGGTGTCAAAATCACCTTTGGATCGAAATGAAATTCTAATTCTATCTTCTTTTTGATAAAATAAGGCTGCAAACCTTACGTTAATCATTGATAATCCGTAATTTACAATCCCATCTACATCTCCATGTTTGTAATTAAAGCGCTCCAAATCTTCCTTTGTTAAATAAATAAAAGAGGTAGCATATTCGTCCAACACCGTCAAACGGGTGCTTAAACAATACCCCAAAAGTCGTATTCTACTTTCTGTATATGTCTGATACACAAGTTGATGTATCCTTTCACCGTCAATTTTATGACTAACCAAATCCTGCAACACTTTATAAGTAGAATCATTGTTGCAAGAATAACTCAAAGAGCCTGTATCTGTGATAATCCCTACATACAAACATTCTGCTATTTGCTTGTCAATGATATGTTTATCCTCCATCATTTCGGCGATAAAAAAGTAAATCAATTCGGCAGTAGAAGATGTTTTTTCCGGCTCCGAATACATATAATCAAAATAAGTAGGCGGATAAAGGTGATGGTCTAACATGATTTTGGGCTGTTGAGATGCCTTTAATGCACTCTGTAACAGTCCCGTACGCTCAAAAACATTGAAGTCCAAACAAAATATTAAGTCAGAGGCTTGAAGTATCTGCTCACAGCGTTCTAACTCATTGCTAACCAGCAAAATAGTATCCGATTGTGGCATCCACTTCAAAAAGTCAGGAAAAGGATTTGGCGACAAAATATGCACTATATGCCCCTTCTTTTGGAGGTAAATTGCCATCGCCAATGCGGAACCAATAGCATCTCCGTCAGGGGAATAATGTATCACCAAAACTATCCTTTTAGGACTGTTAATCAACGACTTAACTTCTAAAATTTCTTGTTTATTCAACGTCTTTTAATCTTTTTTTTAGATGCAATTTACAAAGATACACTTTTTCTCAATTAAAAAATTAAAAATTAAAAATCAATTAAAAATTGTAGAAACGGCATCCCTGCCGTTTTTTGTCGGAGGCTCTCCATGCCTTGCCCGAATTAAAATGTAGATTTTATAAACATTTTATATTTGTTTTCAAAAAATAATTCTCAATTCTCAATTCTCAATTCTCCATTCTTAATTCTCCATTCTCAATTAAAAAAAAAAATAATAAAAAAAAAGTTTTTAAAACTATAAGTTATTGAAAATAAATGAATTAGGTAATAAAAAAGGTCAAAAAACACCCATTTTCAGGCATTAAAAAAACACTTTTTTTTGAAAAAAAACGTTTGTATCAATATTTTTGCTATCTTTGTAAATTCGGTTAGAAATTATAAATAAAAAATATAAATAATTGATTTTTAAAGTAATATAAAAAATGCGAAACAAAGGATTTATACTATTTTTTGCCATAACATTTGCCGTTGTATGTTTATACACGCTATCGTTCACCCTTGTAACGAGGGTAGTAGAGAAGAATGCAAAAGAATATGCGCAAAATGACCCTGGTAAACAGGCTTTGATAGAAAGAGCAGGTGATAACGCTTTTTTGCGAACTTATTTGCTTGACTCGGCTAATAAGGCAAGAGAGAATCAGTATCTTTCAATGATGTCTGATTCAGTGGTTTACAACCTTTTGGTAGCCAAATGGACATACAGGGAATGTAAAGAGTTGGAAATCAACTTAGGTTTGGATTTAAAAGGCGGTATGAATGTCATGATGGAAGTATCCGTACCTGACATTATTCGCTCTTTGGCGGGCAATGGAGCAAAAGATTCGCTCTTTGTAAAAGCAATGGAATTGGCGATTGAACGTCAAAAACATTCACAAACCGATTTTGTAACCCTTTTTGCGGGGGCTTTTAAAGAAATTGCACCTGCAAATGCCAAATTATCTACCATTTTTAGGAGCAATAAATTAACATTGCCACAGGGCGACCCTACTAATGATGATGTAGTAAAGGCTTTGAGGGAAGAAGCAAATGCAGCATTGGACAATACATTCCGCGTATTGAGAACACGTATTGACCGCTTTGGCGTGGCACAGCCTAACATTCAACAATTGGCTAATACAGGCAGAATTATGATTGAATTGCCGGGCGTAAAAGAGCCTGAACGTGTACGTAAATTATTGCAAGGTACTGCTCAATTGGAATTTTGGAAAACCTATGACATGGGTGATATTCAAAAAGCATTAGACGACGTTAACACGCGTTTGGCTGAATTAAAAATATTTACCACAGATTCTACCCAAAAGGAAGATGCAACAGCATTGGAAGGCGATACGACCGCATTGGCTGCCAATGACACTGCAAAAGTAGGACTTTCGGGGGCAGACACCATTGCCAGGGACGAGTCTCTGATGACAGAGGAAGAAATCAGAGCCAAATATCCGCTATGGTCAGTATTGCAAGTGGGTCAAAGAGAGGCGATGTCTAATGGAAAATACGGCGCATTGGTAGGCTATGTACATGAAAAAGATACTGCCGAAGTCAATCGTATTTTTGCAATGGATATTGTAAAAAATATGTTGCCCGCAGATTTAAGATTAGCATGGCATGCACAAACAGGTAAAGAAAAAACAGCATTTCACCAGTTGGTTGCTCTTAAAGCAGTAGGCGAACAAGGTGCTGTTTTGGACGGAAAAGTAATTACCGATGCCTCACAAGATTTCACCCAACAAGGCGGTAATGAAATCTCTATGAGCATGAACCAAGAAGGGGCTAAACAATGGAGCAAAATAACAGAAGAAAGCAAAGGCTCTCAAATTGCTATCGTTTTGGATAATATTGTTTATTCTTATCCTATGGTAAATGACAAAATTCCTAACGGACGCTCTTCCATTACCGGTCAATTTTCACTCGAAGAGGCAAAGGATTTAGCCAATTTGCTCAAAGCGGGTAAATTAGCAGCCCCTGCCGTTATTGTATCGGAGGAAATTGTAGGTCCTACTTTGGGGCAAGAATCTATCCGATTAAGTATGATTTCATTTGCATTAGCCTTCTGTTTGGTGTTGTTGTACATGATATTTTTCTATAACAGAGGCGGTATAGTGGCTTGTATTGCATTGATAACCAATGTATTATTTATCTTTGGTACATTGGCATCTTTGGGAGCAGTACTTACTTTGCCCGGTATTGCGGGGATAGTGCTGACGCTGGGGATGGCTGTCGATGCGAATGTTATTATCTTTGAGCGTATTAAGGAGGAACTACGGTCGGGCAAAGCCTTACGATTAGCGATAGCAGACGGCTATAAAGCCTCCTATTCAGCCATTATTGACGGTAACTTAACGACCATTATTACAGGTATTATTTTGTATGTATTTGGTTCCGGTCCTGTACAAGGTTTTGCTACAACGCTCATTATCGGTATTTTAACATCAATGTTTACGGCGATATTTATCTCCCGCATTATCTTTACAACAGTGTTGGATAAGGGTAAAACGATTCGTTTCAGCAGCAAACTCAATGATAATTGGTTATCGCATACACATATTGATTTTCTGAGCAAACGAAAAATATTTTACATTATTTCATGTTGTATTGTTGTTTTAAGTGGTATTTCATTGGCAGTCAAAGGTTTAGATTTAGGGATTGACTTTGCGGGCGGACGTAGTTATACTGTACGTTTTGACCATTCGGTTAAGCCTGATGAATTACGTGCATCGCTTACAGACGCATTTGATGGAATTGCCCCTGAGGTAAAAACATTTGGCTCTGATAATCAAATGAAAATCACTACCAAATGGCGTGTGTCGGAAGATAATTCGCAAGTGGATTCATTGGCAGAAGTCAAAATGTATGAAGGGTTAAAGCCATTTTTCAATACAGAAGTATCTCAAACCGATTTTAGTGTTCAAAACCAAAGTGTAGGTTTGATTTCTTCTCAAAAAGTGGGGGCAACTGTTTCGCGAGATATAACTATTGGTGCTATCATGTCTGTATTGTTCTCATTATTAGCCATTTTTGCTTATATAGCGATACGTTTTCGCAAATGGCAATATGGTTTGGGCAGTTTGGCAGCATTGGCACACGTAACCATATTTACAATTGGTATGTATTCCATTTTTTCGGGTTTATTGCCTTTCACAATGGAGGTAGACCAATCATTTATAGCAGCCATTTTGACCATTATTGGTTATTCTATCAATGATGGTGTGGTTATTTTTGACCGTATCCGTGAAAATCGTGTATTGTATCCTAAACGTGATTTGTTGCTCAATATGAACTCGGCACTCAACTCTACTTTGGGACGTACTATCAATACTACCGGTACAACTTTGATAGTTTTGATTGCTATATTTATCTTTGGCGGTGAGGTAATACGTGGATTTGTATTCTCATTACTATGCGGTATTGCAGTAGGGTCATATTCCTCTATATTTATTGGAACATCACTGATATATGACCTTTCCCAAAAAGCAGACGCCAAACGTTTGAAAGAAGTTAAAAAATAAGGTTTTATTGTTGTTTTAGTTGAAAAATGCTGTCTCTTATGGCAGCATTTTTTATTTCTTTTGCGGAGGCAATAGAAGAGCAAAAATAATTAAAAAACTTATCCGATTTTAGAACAAATTTATGCCAAAATGCAAAAAAAAATCTAAAAAATGAAAATCACTCTCCATTCTCCCCGTCCTGAAAGGACAAACCTTTCAGGTAAATTCTCTACATTCATCTAATCCTGATAATCGTGCTAATCTTATGAAAATCGTGGTTCAGACAATTTAAAAATCATAATAATCACGTCAATCATGTGAAAATCAGTGGTTCAGACTACACAAGTAAAGACGTTGCATGCAACGTCTCTACACTCT
>JAISTU010000061.1 GCA_031272415.1 Bacteroidales bacterium
ATTTTCGCATAAAATTGTTCTAAAATATTTTTTTCAACCTTTTTTTTGCATCTCATTGATAATCAGAGAGAATAATAAACAATTGTAAATCAAGAATATACAAAATAATTTGAAAAAAATCGTTCCTGTCAATACTGTCCTTGCTCTCATACCCACTCCCCACCTTACTCGCAATCCTCTGATTTTCAGCGTAATAATGTTTAGTATATTCTGTCATTGTCTTATTTATATAACGTTAATTTGACTATAATATTATGTTTTTTTGCAAAAAAATAGTAAAATCAGATTATACTTTTGAAAAAATATATTCGCGGACAATCTTTAAATTCAACACATTTACATATTGTATCTGTTTTATAGGCAAAATATAACGGATAGAACCATGTTAATGACTCCATTTGGGGGACTCTCAACCAGCATCTAAATAATTCAAAATCATACATTTGGTCTTTTTTTATGATATTTTCATTAAAATTCTCTTTAGGTATAACAACAAGTATTGTATCGTTTATACTATTTATCGTTTCTAATGATAAAGATAAATTATACTCTTTAATGTTAAAGATAAATAATTTTAAAGTGTCTATTGTTCTAAAATCAACTAAATCTATGCCATCAAAATCACCTATATTTTCTGTTCTCTCTGATTTTAATGTTTTATCTTTAACATTTTTTAAATAAGAGCATCCTGCCGATAGTAGCAAAATTATCATAATCAATACATTTTTCATTGTTCAGGGTCTGTTTTAATTATAGTATTTATTAATTTTCTATCCCAACCATTTTTGATATATATTTTACCAGGGTATGTACTCCCATCTAAAACCATTATAGTAGATTTATGCCGGGGGTCAGCGTCTTGTGCTTTTGAATGCGCATTCTCGTATGCTTGCATATCTGCAGGATTATTTACTTGTCCATTGGCAGATTTGAGAGGGCGCCCAGCACCCGGATTATCTACACCTCCTATGTAAGATTCTAACACCTCATGTAAAGTTGTAACTCCTTCTCCTAATTCATAAAAATCATCAATTATCTTTGCCATATTAGGATTAATCGTTTGTCGAGTATATACCTTGCCATCATCAACACATATTTCACTTCCTTCAAAAGCCCCACCAACAAACCACTTGCCATCTTCCGTGTGCCCGGAATTTGTTGCATTTATATCAACGATTACATTTTCATCTGTTATTGCTAATAATAACAACTTATCTGCGTCTGTTTTAGCCTTCCCTTTTGCAGTAACAACACCGTCTATCATTTTAAGTTTTAGACTTGTTGATTTATTTAATTGCTGAAAAGTAGCATTAGCTGCTGCGCCAGAAATTCTTACTATCTTCCCTGTGGGATCAATAAAATTTAGTGGTGAATTCGCACAGTAACTATACGGCGACAAAGTAGGATACTTCTCAAACAGCGGATCCCTACTTATAAACACCGGCGGACTCTGATACCTCGCCTCAAAATAATACATGCCACTTTCTTCATCTAATTCCTTCCCATTAAACTTAAAATCAGGCACTTGTCCGCTGCTCCAATCGATGTTATACTCATTCACCACTTCTCCGAAAGGTGCGTATTCTACCTGCTGTACAGCCTCACCCGTCCCATCTGTTACTAACTGCGTGCTACTCAGGTGATTGCCGGTATAATAATGCTTTGTAATTTCTTCTATTCTATCTTTCATTTTATCAAAGTTTTGTCTTACATTGTTTTTTAACGTCAAATCACCGATATTATTGTATATTTTTTCCCGACTTCGACGGTCTTGTCATTTTGAGAAAAAAAAATTAACTTCCTTATTATCAGTGTTTTATATTTTTAAGAAACGGATTTTTGAAATATAGTGTCCCCCCCCGCTAAATCGTAATGTGTTGATACTCTTTTGTTTACAAATCGGAATCATTGATATTGAGGCTATTTTAGAAGAATAGTTAATAGTACTACATCGTATTTATTTAGAGGCTATTCTTTCGGGGGGAGTCTCTTTTCTGTTTTTTTGCCGTTTATTTTTTTAGAGTGTAGAGTGTAGAGTGTAGATTTTTTTGCATTTTGGGATAAAATTGTTATAAAAAATGAAAATGGGTAGTTATTTTTGCCCCCTTTCATCTTTCACCCTGAACTCTGTCCTTTTACCCTGTACCTTTTGGGGTAAGGCATGCCATTGCCCCTGCATTATCCTCCTGTGAGAGGAGGGCGGGCTAATTTTCAACAGTCGAAGTACAGGCAAGCCGAAAACCTATTGTCGCGTAACGATCATTGGGATAGTTGTTGCCACGAACGGTTATACGACAATTTATTGCACCTGTACCCCAATAACCCCCACGGGGAACGCGCCAAGTGCCTACTATTGTGCCTACAGGGTCAGTTTGTGGATCTGAAGGATAAGTATTTAACCAATCTTGACACCACTCTGCAACATTGCCACTCATATCATAAATCCCTAACACATTAGGCTGTTTTTGCCCGACAATTTGGGTGCCATAACCGGGTTGAATATTATCCCAATACCAACCGACTTTATCCAATGTATCGCTACCACTATATTTATAATTTTGCTGTTGAGTACCGCCACGTGCTGCAAATTCCCATTCCGCCTCTGTCAATAATCGATATTGTTTTCCTGTTAATGAGTCTAATTTATGGATAAACAACTCAATATCATTCCTGCTGACAAGATATGCGGGATAATTATCGCCCAATCCACGCCAATCTTCCCACCCAGGATGATAATCATTACTATCGCACATCACTGCATTCCACAATGCTTGTGTTACCTCAAATTTTCCGATATAATAATTTTTTGTCAAAGTTACCTCATGCACAGGGGCTTCGTTAGTATAAGCATTTTCGTCATAATGGGTATCTAACGGATTCTGCTTTTGTGCCCCCATTAAAAAAGTTCCCGCCTCAACAGCAATCATATCAAAACTTACTCCATTGACAGTTTCTGTGTAATCGACAAAAGAAGTATCCATTGTAAAAGTTATGGTTTCATGATTGGCATCTTTTGTGCTTGATATTGAGTTCATTACAATACCTCCGCTGAATTTTGAGTAACCTACATAAGTTAAATTATCCCCCGCAGCGAAAGGATTTGCGATATTTAATTTCTGCTTTTTTGCAACAATTTTGATTTCATTTTCCCTCTGCAACACCAAGATTGTGTCAGGCGAGAGCAAAGTTACTGTCCAATCTTTTGTTGTGTTAATTATTTTTACGCTATCCAATGCAATATGTTGATTATCAGTTGTTTGTGCGACAAAAGTAAGTACTGTTTCGATAAGGATGTTCATCATAAATGTTATTTTTTCATCTGTATAGCCTTTTATATCCGGCATTGTTTCGGTTACGACTGTTCCATATTCGGCAGTTACATAGCCTACATAAATAAATCTATCGCCTGCATTGCAAAGATTTTGGGTAGTTAATTTATGCAAATTGGCAACATTTTTACCTGTTTTTGCAATTTTTAAGCCAAACTCGCCACCTCCGTCCAAACAAAGCATTTTCAATGTTTGACTGCCTTTGGAAGTTGTTACCTGTAAAAGATAAGTTTGTGCCGTACCGACCGACATTTCAAGGCAATAAACGCCTGCCTCTAATTGTTTTTCTTCTGCTAAACAAACCTTTCCGGTAAGGTCGTAGAGAACCATCTCAACAGTCTCATTTTCAGGCAATTGTAATTCAACGTTGGTCGTTTTGCTAAACGGATTAGGAACATTCTGCAAAAGCAAAAAATGCTTATTTTCAAAACTTTCCACTCCATTTTTACCTTCAATTGTTATCGCTGTGTCGGGGAATACCAACATTTGCGACCAATTTTGTGTTGTATTGGTTACTTTAACGCTATCCAATGCGATATAAGTATCATCAGTTGTTTTCGCCGTAAAAGTCAGCGTTGTGTTTTGTGCCGATAACGCACTTATGCTCAATGATAGAGCCAAAAATAATGCCTTTTTCATCATTCTACTATTTTTATAATTTGTTGTTAAAAAAAAATACAAAGATACACAATTTTATCAATTAAAAATTAAAACCTTTTTTTAATTGAGAATTGAGAATTTTAGAACGTTTTTATACCAAAATGCAAAAAAAGCCTTACAGTTTCCACTCTAAAATCTTAATTTTTAATTATCCTCTTCGGTTTCCTTTTATGTAAGGGCGGTTTCTAAGTAAGTTTTTAGGTCGGCGGGTGTAACGTGGGAGGTGATTTTTCCTTCGCAGCAGTGGGAAATTGCACCCGTTTGTTCGGAGACCACGATAGCAATACAATCCGCCGTTTCGGTAGCACCAATGGCAGAGCGATGACGGAGACCCATATCTGACGGAATATCAGACCGTTGTGAAACAGGCAAAATACACCTTGCCGCCACCATTGTCTGTTGAATGATAATCAATGCGCCGTCATGAAGAGGCGTATTTTTAAAAAAAATGGTTTCTATCAATTCGGCTGATGTTTTTGCATTGATAATCTCGCCGGTAGAGATATAATTTTCCATTTTATTTTCTTTAGCAATGAGAATCAAAGCCCCCGTTTGTGTTTGAGACATTTTTTGGCAAGCATTTACAATACGGTCAATTTTCACTTTTTGTTTGCCTCTTTTTTCTTTCCAAATCAAAAAATTGGCTCTTTTAAACGGATTTTTACTGCCAATAAAGAGCAAAAATTGCCGAATTTCGGGCTGAAAAACAATAATTAACGCAATAATGCCCACACTTACAAATTGCCCTAATATTTCGGAGAGCAAAGTAAGGTGAAAAATAACCACTACTTTCCAAAAAAGATATAATGCCAACAGCCCCAGAAAGATATGCAGTGCGGCTGTGCCTCTCATCAAACGAAAAAGAAAATAAAACAACACCCCCACCATAAAAATATCTATGATGTCGGAAAATGTAAATTTCAGAAAATCAAGAAATAAAAGGGTGTTCATTTTCTTTTAGGCTTATATTTTGATTCTGTTAAAATTTGTTGAGCGTCTAATTGAATTGCCAAATCGGAGAGTGTTTTTTGCGGATTATTTTTCAGCCACGAACGACATATTTGCCAGCCTATCCATTTGCCGATAGCCCCCGGTGATTGTTTGCCAAATGCAGCCGTAAAAGGTGCATCACCCACAAATTTGCGAATATTTTTTTTATCTGTGGAATACAAAAGGTTCTTTTCTATCAAATAAGCCCAAATTTGACCTTCATTTTGGGTCGCCCAATCAATTTTTTGCTGTTCAAAGGGGAACAAAACACTATCGGGCAATTCCGGCAAAAGTGCCTCCATAAAAAGCAAAGTTTTTCCCTCCGTAATCATCTCTTCGAGCATGGTTGAGCGACTTTCTTTGCAAGATATATATTGATATGAAATTTCTCGCATCGCATCAGGGATTGCATATTGTCTTGAAAATCTTTTACTTATATACTTTGGTACTTCCGCTCCTAATTTTTTATAAAGCGAAAAATTGCTCCCTAAATACCAATCCAAATTGATAATCAACAGACTATCAACATATAACGCATGTGGTATATTGTCCAAACCTGATATGGCAGTATAAACGCGTGGAATTTTTGCCTTCGGAAAATAGTATTTCAACAGCGAAAAAGCATTATTGAGTTGTTTTTCCCAATCGGAAATATCTTTGTATTGTTGATTGACTGCTTTGAGAAGTTGTTGATTTACAGGGTAATTCAAAAACATTTTCAAACCTTCTGCAACATTAGGGTCTTGCGGATTATCACCAATAAAAAAACTGTAATCTTTTTGCATCGCTTGCAAGCCGGCGGTCATATTATTGGTATCAAAGGCGGCTAAGGCTTGCTCACAACGCAGAATTTTAATATCAATTTTTTCTCTTTGGCGAATGGACTCAATTTTTGATGCTTTCACTTTGGGGACGACCTTTGATGAGTTACGGTTGCAACGGTCGCAGCCCGAAAGCGTAAAAATCAATGCCAACAATACAAAGATATGTTTATTCATATTTTTTTAAAGGGGTATATTGTCGTGTTTTTTGGCAGGATTTTCCTGTCGTTTTGTTTGCAAGCAACGCAATGCTTTGATGACCCTATATCGGGTGTTGCGCGGCTCAATTACGTCATCAATATAGCCGAATTTGGCAGCCGTGTAAGGATTACAAAACAAATTATTGTATTCTTCTTTTTTTGCCAAAAATGCTTCTGCTTGCTTTTGCGGGTCAGTTTCTGCCGCAATTTCTTTTGCATACAATACTTCAACTGCTCCTTCTGCTCCCATAACTGCAATTTCGGCAGTGGGCCACGCATAATTGATGTCGCCTCTTAACTGCTTGCAACTCATTACAATATGTGAACCTCCATAAGATTTTCTCAACGTAACCGTAACCTTTGGCACAGTGGCTTCGCCGTATGCATACAGCAATTTAGCACCATGCACAATCACACCGCCGTATTCTTGTCCTGTACCGGGCAAAAAGCCGGGAACATCTACCAACGTAACCAATGGAATATTAAACGCATCACAAAAACGTACAAAACGGGCACCCTTGCGAGAGGCGTTAATATCCAACACTCCCGCCATGTGAGAGGGCTGATTGGCAACTACTCCCACCGACATGCCTCCCATGCGAGCAAAACCGACCACTATATTTTTGGCATAATTAGTCGCAATTTCAAAAAACTCACCATTATCGGTCAAAAGGCAAATCACTTCCTTTACGTCATAAGGCTTATTCGGATTGTCGGGGATAAGTTCATTGAGCCGATTTTCGATGCGTTCAATAGGGTCATTACAAACTGTATCCGGTGCCGTTTCCATATTATTTGAAGGCAAATAAGACAACAAACGTCTCAATTGTGCAATACCCTCTTCTTCTGTTTGGGCTATCAATTGAGCCACGCCTGATTTGGAGGCATGAACGGTCGTGCCTCCTAAATTTTCGGTCGTAACGTCCTCACCTGTAACTGTTTTGACTACTTTAGGACCTGTTAGGAACATATAACTTGTATTTTTGACCATCATAATAAAGTCGGTCAAAGCGGGCGAATAAACCGCACCGCCGGCACAAGGTCCAAATATAGCCGATATTTGCGGAATAACACCGGAAGCGAGTATATTTCTCTTAAAAATTTCCGCATAGCCTCCCAAAGAATTAACACCTTCCTGAATGCGTGCACCGCCGGAGTCGTTAATACCAATAACAGGAGCCCCAACTTTCATTGCTTGGTCAAGCACTTTGCAAATTTTAGCCGCTTGCGTTTCTGAAAGCGAACCGCCATAAGTGGTAAAATCTTGCGCAAAAACAAATACCAATCTGCCGTCAATGGAACCGTAGCCGGTAACCACGCCATCGCCGGGGTATGAATCTTTGTCCATGCCAAAATTGGTACATCTGTGTCGAACAAACATGTCAAACTCCTCAAAACTGCCTTCATCAAGCAGCATATTTATCCTTTCTCTTGCGGTAAATTTTCCTTGTTGGTGTTGTTTTTCTATTCTTTTTTCACCGCCACCGAGTTTTGCCTGCGTCCTGAGCGACAATAACTCGTTTATTTTTTCCTGCATACCCATATAATATATTGTATTTTGTTAAAATTCTATTTTTATTTCTGATTCGGATTTTCGCACAATTCCATCAAAACGCCACCCGTTGATTTAGGATGTAAAAAGGCGATATTTAGCCCTTCTGCACCTTTACGAGGCTGTTTATCAATCAATTGTATATTTTTTTCTTCTACTTTTGCCAAATTATCAGCCAAATTTTGAACAGCAAAGGCGACATGGTGTACTCCTTCGCCTTTCTTTTCAATAAACTTCGCCACTGAACTGTCTGCGTCCATAGGCTCAAGCAGTTCAATTTTTGTCGCTCCTATCTTAAAAAAAGCAGTTCTTACTTTTTGGTCTGCCACTTCTTCTATTGCGTAACATTTGATTCCAAAAAGATTTTCATAAAATGAAATTGCTGATTTTAAATCTTTTACGGCTATTCCGATATGCTCTATATGTGTTGGTATCATCTATTTAACTTTTTTCCAATAATACTAAAATTACAAAGATACACTTTTTTGTCAATTAAAAATTAAAAACCTTTTTTATTTCAATACTTCTTATTCTATTTTGGTTTTATAAAGCAAAAGCAATACCTGAAATAAAGATTTGGATTATACCTTTTATTATTGGAATATATGTAACAATCACTATGCTTTTCCCTTTCAATTTTTATTCGCATTCCAAATATACTGGTATACAACAAACAATTATTTGGAAAATGGAACCATATATAGATGCTTTTCGTTATTATTCGTTTTTGATAATCGCGATTATTAAATATTACCAATTGAAAAAGAAAGTAAAATTTGAAAAAGAAATTCAGCAAGAAGAAATAACAACAGACATCAGCAATAACTAATATTTAAATAAATGAGGAAAAATAAATAGTTTTTTCATATCTACTTAATTATCAATTATTTATTATTTTATCTGATTATCAATGATATACAAAAAAAATGAAAAAAAATATTTTAGAACAAATTTATGCGAAAATACAAAAAAAATCTTCACTCTACACTCTACACTCTACACTCTACACTCTGAAAAAAAAGTTTTCAATTCTCAATTCAAAAAAAAGTGTATTTTTGTAATTTAGCATTAAAATTAAGAAGGAATGAAACCTGATTTTAATAAAGTAAATTTTAAAAGCAGTACTCAATCGACTGCAAAACAGGAAAATAAAAGAGAAAATTTATCAAAATGGCTCACTTGTGAACAAATTGAAGTAGCACCATTTTATACGGCAGATGACCTAAAAGGTATGGAACATCTTAATTATGCGGCAGGATTACCGCCTTTTTTGAGAGGTCCCTATTCGACCATGTACGTAATGAAACCATGGACAATACGGCAATATGCAGGATTTTCTACTGCCGAAGAGTCCAATGCTTTTTATCGGCGCAATTTGGCTGCCGGTCAAAAAGGATTGTCAATTGCCTTTGATTTGGCGACCCATAGAGGCTATGACTCTGACCATCAAAGAGTTGTAGGAGATGTCGGCAAAGCAGGGGTGGCTGTGGATTCAATTTTGGATATGAAAATTCTTTTTGACCAAATACCACTTGACCAGATGTCGGTTTCTATGACTATGAACGGTGCTGTGATGCCTATATTAGCATTTTATATAGTAGCCGCCGAAGAACAAGGTGTGCCAATGGAAAAATTGACAGGCACTATTCAAAATGATATTTTAAAAGAATTTATGGTGCGTAATACATATATTTATCCGCCTGCACCTTCGATGAGAATTATTGCCGATATTTTTAAATTTACGGCACAAAATATGCCTAAATTCAACTCTATCAGCATTTCAGGTTATCATATTCAGGAGGCAGGGGCTACCTGCGATATTGAGTTAGCCTACACGTTGGCAGACGGTTTGGAATATCTTCGTACCGGCGTGAATGCGGGTATGCCTATTGATACTTTTGCGCCGCGTTTATCTTTTTTTTGGGCAATAGGTATGAACCATTTTATGGAAATTGCCAAAATGAGAGCCGCCAGGATGCTGTGGGCAAAGTTGGTCAAACAATTTAATCCGCAAAATCCTAAATCAATGGCATTACGAACACATTGTCAGACTTCGGGCTGGTCGCTCACTGAGCAAGACCCTTTCAACAATGTAACGCGTACATGTATTGAGGCTATGGGGGCAGCATTGGGGCATACACAATCTTTGCATACTAATGCTTTGGACGAAGCCATTGCTTTGCCGACCGATTTTTCGGCTCGTATTGCCCGAAATACACAAATTTATATTCAAGAAGAGACCAATATTTGTCGTGAGGTTGACCCTTGGGCAGGCAGTTATTATGTTGAATATCTGACCGATAGAATAGCCCACCGTGCATGGGAGCATATACAAGAAATTGAAAAATTGGGCGGTATGGCAAAAGCAATAGAAACGGGTATTCCCAAAATGCGAATTGAAGAAGCCGCCGCCCGCAAACAAGCAAACATTGATGCAGGAATGGATACAATTGTAGGGGTTAATAAATATCGGCTCGAAAAAGAAGCCGCATTAGATACGCTCGAAGTGGATAATACAATTGTGCGTGAGGCTCAAATTGCACGACTTCAACAATTAAAAGAAAACAGAGATACTCAAAGTGTAGAAAAGGCTTTGGAGGCAATTACAGAATGCGCCCAAACAGGAGATGGTAATTTGCTCGAATTGAGCATCAATGCAGCCCGTTTAAGAGCCTCTTTGGGTGAAATTTCTTCTGCAATGGAGAAAGTTTTTGGAAGATATAAAGCAAAAATTAATTTAATATCAGGTATTTACCGTTCAACAGTGGCAAATAAGAGTGAAATTTTTAGTCATGCGTGCAGTATGGCAGATGAGTTTGCAAAAAAAGAAGGTCGCCGTCCGCGTATTATGGTCGCAAAAATGGGGCAAGATGGACACGACAGAGGTGCAAAAGTAGTGGCAACAGGCTATGCGGATATAGGTTTTGACGTTGATATGGGACCGCTGTTCCAAACGCCCGCCGAAACAGCCAAACAAGCAGTAGAAAATGATGTACATATTGTAGGTGTATCCTCCTTAGCAGCGGGACATAAAACACTTGTACCTCAAATTATTGAGGAGTTAAAGAAATTGAATCGCCCTGATATTCTGGTAGTTGTAGGCGGTGTAATTCCTGTACAAGATTATGATTTTCTGTACAAAGCAGGTGCCGCCGCCATCTTTGGACCGGGAACTGTCATCAGCGAAGCCGCAGTAAAAATTATTGAAATTTTAAACAAATTGAGAGGATATTAAAAAAATCTCTAAAAATCCGGGAGAGGGTTAGCCCCCAAAGGGGAAAAGGACGAAGGGAAAAATGTAGAGACGTTGCATGCACAGTCTCTACACTTTGTATTGGTAAAATCTTGAAAATCAAAAAAATCATTCCAAAATCAATGACGATGCAGAGAGAAAAACAGTGATTTTAGAACAATCTGTGTTTTTTTATCAACAAATTTTCTCGACCAAAAAATAAATTCCTGCGGCGAGTGCTGCACTGACAGGGATGGTGAGTAACCACGCAATTAAAAGGCTTTTGGGAACTCCCCAACGAACAGCAGATAAACGTTTTGTAGCCCCTACTCCGATAATGGCACCTGTAATAGTGTGGGTAGTGCTGACCGGAATTTTTAGCCATTCGGTCAAATAGAGCGTCAAAGCGCCGGCAGTTTCGGCTATCATACCTTCTTGTGGCGATACTTTTGTGATTTTTGACCCCATTGTTTTGACAATTCGCCAACCGCCCGACATTGTGCCTAATGAAATCATGGTAAAACATGCAAACGGCACCCAATCAGGCATTTGTGCAATAGATTGGATATGTAATTCACTTCCATTGGCGGCTATCATTGCAGCGGCAATAATTCCCATCACTTTTTGAGAATCATTCAAACCGTGTCCAATGCTAAACAAAGCCGAAGAAACCAATTGTAGCCGTTTAAACCATTGTCTGGCTTTGTGTGGCAAGGTTTTTTTGCATAAAAGGCTCACCAATGCGGCAATTATCAATGCGACTATCATTCCGATGAGAGGGGCTAATAAAATGAATGCTGCAATTTTCAGAATTACAGGGACTTGTATAGCCGAAAATCCATTTGCCATAATAGCCGCACCTGCAAATCCGCCTATCAGTGTATGCGAAGACGAAGACGGTATGCCGAGTCGCCATGTGAGCAAATTCCACACAATAGCCGCAATAATGCCGGACAATATAATCGGTAAAGTGATAAATTGCTCATAAACCGTTTTAGAAACCGTATTGGCAATGCCAAACTCGCCTATCACAAATTTGGCAATAAAAAAGGCTACAAAGTTAAAAAATGCTGCCCATAACACTGCCGTCAATGGCGATAACACTTTGGTAGATACAATAGTTGCAATCGAATTGGCAGCATCATGAAAACCATTGATAAAATCAAAGAGCAATGCCAAAATAATAATTATAATTAAAATGCTCATAATCAATAATTTATGCGTATTTTACAACAATTGTACGTATCACTTTTCCTACATGCTCTGCCAAATCGGTAGTATCTTCCAACTCACCTGTAATTTCTTTCAATTTAATGAGTTCAATGCTATCTTTTTCTTCTTTAAACAGTCGGGTGATAAAATTTTCATATACATCATCTGCTTGATTTTCAATTTGATGTAAATTTTCACATTGTTGATTGATGGAGGGTAGATTTTTTTTAAGTTTTTCCAATTCTTCAACAGCAATTTTGATGCAAACGGCAGCCTTTTTTATCAAATGAGCCAATTCTATGGCTTCATCAGGGGTGTGCAAAGGGTGATATAGAGCCACTTTTTTGGCAGAACTATTGAGACCATCGGTAATATTTTCCAAACTATCCGCCAAATCATGTATATCTTCGCGGTCAAAAGGTGTGATAAATGTAGTATTTAACTCATTGAAAATCTTTTGAATAAGTACATCTGCCGTATGCTCTTGTTCTTTGATTTTTTTGTAATATTCCACTGCCTCCTCATAAGTAGGAACAGAGAGACAGTCAATCATCAAATCCGAAGAGGTTAACACTACATCTGCTATCTCGTTCAATAACGGAAAAAACTTTGTTTCCTTCGGCATCAGCCGATTAAAAATTAAATTGTTCATTTTTTTGCTATATTATTTTAACTAAATTTACTAATTTTGCAAAGATAGCAAAAAAATATTACATAAACGTAAACACAATGTTATATTAAAGTTAAATTTTCAACAGCCCCATAAATCAGCAAGCCTTGCCCCCAAAATGGTACAGGGCAAAAGAAACAAGGACAATTGACAATTGACAGTTATTTTTTTGCATTTTTGAATAAAAACGTTCTAAAATTTGGATAAAAACATTCTCAATTTTTTATTCTCAATTCTCAATTCCCCACTTCCTCACATTTCACAATTTGTCTTTGTGTATCATCAATTACCATTGCCAAACAGATGGCGTTCGGGTATGGTTTAATGTATTCTTTTTCACGGATTTGTGTTTCTGCTTCGGTGAGTTTTGCTTGCACGTCTTCGGATTTGTTGGCTACTTTGATTTCGATAATAAAGAAATCTTTTTTGTATGCAAGCACTAAATCGGGGCGTCCTTTTGCCTGATGTACTTCTGCATGAGCCACTAAACCACAGCCTTGCAAAAATGAAAATAAACAACTGCGATATAACCATTCTTGCACAGGCAAACGCACTCCTTCAATCGAAATATTTTGCTCTGCTGCGCCTCTAAAATCATCATACGGAATAAGTGCCAAAAATCGGTTAAAAACAGATTTTAAACCATTTATATCTTTGAAAAACAATGAGTTCCTTAATTCTTTTTCAAAATTCAAATAATTATTTTGTTTATCTAATGACACAATATTCATTGCCAAAAGTTTCGACATCGAATTTAACACTTCTGTATTAGGATAATCCAAACTATAATCGTTTGTAGTTCCCTCACGCAGAGTTAAATAACCACTTTGATAGAGAAAATTTTCAGGTCCTGCGACATCAATGTCAGCGGGATTTTGTGCAAAATCTTTTTCAATAGGAAAATTACGAAATTGTTCTACCGTTAAATGCTTGTCTTTCATATAATCAGCAATCATTTTGGGAGTGCCGGATGTAAACCAGTAATTAGAAAAATCTTTTTTTGCAAAAAACAACAATGTTGAATAAGGATTGTATAATCTGTGAATGCCGTCAAAACAAAATCCATCATAATAATTGCGGATTTTATCCATCAATTCGTCGGTGGTGATGTTCATTGCATCTGCTGTATCTTGCAGATAATCAGGGAAATACTGTTTAATTTCATCTTCTGTATAGCCGCACATTTCGCCGTATTGAGCATCAAATGAAACATCTGTAAGATTATTTAATTTGGAAAATATACCTACTCTCGCAAATTTGGATATACCTGTCAGAAAAACAAATTTTAAACACTCTTCATTTGCTTTGATTTGCGTGTAAAAATCACTCAAAAATTCTTTGATGGCTTCAATTTGTTCTTCCGACTTAAATAGATTGTCTAACAGCGGTTTATCATACTCGTCAATCAAAATAACTACTTTGGAAATGTTTTTTTCATATACTTCGGTAATCAAAGAGTTAAGTGCATCCCCAATTGATACATCTGTAATTATCTGTACGTCATGTATTTTTGCAATTTTAGAAAGCATCCGAAGTATAGATTTTCTCATCATAGTTA
>JAISTU010000147.1 GCA_031272415.1 Bacteroidales bacterium
TAAATATTTTTTTGCAGAGTGTAGAGTGGAGAGTGTAGAGTTTTTTTTTTGCATTGTCTGAACTATGATTTGGAATGATTAACATGATTACTATGATTTCACACAAATCAAAAAAATCTTATGAAAATCGTGGTTCAGACAAAGATTGTCCAAATTTTAGAACATTTTTCTCCCAAAATGCAAAAAAGTTGACAGTTGAAAGTCGTTTTTCACTCTGTTCCTTGCTCCTTTCGTTCTTTATCCGTTTTTTGGGCAAGGCATGCTATTGCCTCTACAATTTTTATTTTTTAATTTTTAATTGAAGAATTTGTGTATCTTTGTAAAAAAGGAAAAATGTTGCATTTGTGATTGTGGGCTGAAATGAGAAAAAATATCATTTTGTTTTTGATACTTGTGGGGTGTAATATGAGTAGCATTATTGCCCAAAAAAAGGATGAAAGTTTGTTTTTGGCGCAAAATTTTGAAAATGCAGGTAAAATTGAAACGGCTGCTCTCTATTACAAGGATTATTTATCCACCTATCCGGAGGCGGCAGTGGGCGTTTATTACAAAGCCGGACTGCTGTTTTTGTCGCTGTATCATTACACGGATGCGGAAGTTTATTTGACGTATGTTGTTGATTCTGACAGTTTAAGCACCTATCCTGATGCGCTGTTTTACTTGGCAATGGTCAAAAAAAATAAAGTCAATTATCAGCAATCTATCTTGCTTTTGGAGCGTTATCTTACTGTAGTTGGCGAGCGTAATAAGTCATTGATAATCAGGACAAAACAAGAAATAGAAGCCTGCCGACAAGCAGAGCAATTAAGAGCGGATACTTTGCCTGTTCGCATTAAATTGTTGCCATCAACTATCAATACGGAATATTCGGAATTTAATGCGGTTGAGTTGCCATCAAAAGCACTGTATTTTTCGGCAACACGCCCATTTGTTTCTTCTCAACATATTGAAATTATTGAAAATCAATCTGTTACAATGATTTATGAAACACCTTATAAAATAAATGGAGAACTCAAGCCGATTGCTTTACCTAAAGCGATTAACAATTTAAAATATAACAATTCAAAAATTTGTTTTGCAGGAAATCAAAGAGAGATTTTTTTCACACGAAATGAAATTATTAAAGGGAAAGAGGGCAATGGAAAAATATATCATTCTTATTTTCAAGACAATAAATGGACAAAACCGCTTCCTTTGGACGCAAAAATCAACCTTCCGCACTCCAACAATACGACTCCTTTTATAGTGGAGATGGATTTTTACAGAATTTTGTTTTTTTGCTCTGACAGGGCGGGAGGCAATGGCGGAATGGATATATGGTATTCCATTTGGCAAAGCAATCAGTGGCACGAGCCTGTCAATTTGGGCAGCAATATCAACACTCCCGGCAATGAAATATCGCCTTTTTACAAGGATTCAACACTCTATTTCAGTTCTGATTGGCAGCCTGGACTGGGGGGCTATGATATTTTTTCTTCCAAAGGGGCTTTTGGGGCGTGGGAGAAGCCGCAAAATGTTGGTTTTCCGCTCAATTCGGAGGCAAATGATATTTATTTTACGCTCAATGCAGACAATCAAAGCGGTTTTTTGACCTCTAATAGACGCACAGACTCTTCTTTGATTGACGAAACTTGCTGCAATAATATTTTTGAATTTCATTTTACGGACAAAAAAAACCAAATTTTTAGAGATACGCTTTATTTAGAAAATATTTCTCTCATTATGCAAAAAATAAACAATATTTTACCGATTACTTTGTATTTTCATAATGACGAACCTGACCCTAACACGCTCTCTACCACAACAAAACAAGACTATCGCAGCACTTTGGATGCCTATTTTGCACTCAAAGAAGAGTATCAAAATGCTTATTGTGAGGGCTTAACAGGCGACCAAAAAGCAAAAGCCACTGCCGATATTGACACTTTTTTTACGCAAAAAGTAGGCAAAGGGTTTGAACTTTTGGAGCAATTTTGCCAATGGTTGCTCACCGATTTGGAGTCGGGGAAAGAAGTTGATATAACTATTATCGGATTTGCATCTCCTTTATTTACAGATAATTATAATACAAATCTTTCTGCAAGACGCATTTCCAGCCTTATCAATTATCTAAATTTGCAACCCAAAATTCGCCCTTATATGGACACCGCCAGAAGCGGCAATAAATTGATTTTGCACATTGACCCGCGTGGAAAAAAAGAAGCCGCAAAATATGTCAGCGACAATCCTAACGACAAACGTAATTCTATTTACAGCATTGCCGCAGCATTGGAGAGACGAATACAAATCATTGAGTATCAATCACAAACAAAAGAAAGCACTGCTCTTTCACCGCTCTCTCTTGCCAAGGACAGCCTTTTTTTGCCCATTTTGTCTGACTATAAACAATATGAAATTTTGCTTGAAATCGCTAATCAAAGTGCTGATTCTCTGCAAGTTAGCATTAAAAATATCCCAAATGTTATAACAGTTTTATCCCAAAATGCAATTTTGCAAAGTGGCGAAAAAACATTTCTCAAAATAAATATTCCTGCCACAGTTTTTTCTCAACAAAAAGAATATAAAATCTCTATCAATGATAAAGAATTGATTATCAAAGGAATATAAAATGAAAGGGTAAGGCATGCCTTACCCAAAATAGAGTGTAGAGCGGAAAGTTTTTTTGCATTTTTGTACAAAAACGTTCTAAAATTGGAGAAAAAATAATTCTCAATTCTCAATTTTCAATTCTCCATTCAAAAAATGTGTATTTTTGTAAAATAGAAGAAAAGTGGCAAACTTGTGTCAAAAAAATACTAACGTAGTTTTTGAGAGGTGAGAAAAAAGGGAACTCAAATGTCAGTGATTTCTTTGAGTGCTTTTCCTATATCTGAAAATTGGGCGACAGTGAGTAAACTTGTCATTGAAACGCCTAAAACACCGTGTAAATTCAGATTTTGACCAGTAAAAAAGAGATTACAGAGCGGAGTTTTTGCAGGCAACATGGTTTTGAGCAAATTATCGGCATCTTTGAGAATACCGTATGCGGAGCCATTAGCAGTGCCTGTATAATCTCGCCATGTGAGCGGACTGGAGGTGTAAATGTTTGCAATTTGAGTATCCGAAAACGGCAAAATCGACCGCAAAATGGAGATACATTGTTTCGCTTTTTGCTCTTTCCAGCGGTAATATTGCTCACTGCGAGAGACAATTGTTGAATTAGCAAACGGCTCTACTTCTTTCCACAAAACAGGTGTAATCAAATCTATGCGTGTCTTGGGAGAGGGCGGATAAAAATGCACCAATAACTTATTGATTTCCAAAGTATTAGCATCTATTGGGGAAACATTGTTCGGATAAATATAAAGCGTTCTGTTGAGTGGTTTAATTTCATCAGAAGTAAATTCCAAATGCACGGTAAAAGCCCCAAAACTATTGTTGAGGCGGTTAATACGATGCCTGTAAATGGGGCGAATTAGCAATGTGTTTTTCAACAATCCCAATGCCGTTTGCGGATGTATGTCGGCAATAAATATATCTCCTGCCAAAAAATATTCACCCTTATTGACACTTACTTTTGTTATAACTCCATTATTTTCAACAAATTGTGTAACTTCTGCATGAGTGTGAACCTCACCGCCCATTTTTTGAATATCATCGGCTAAATGTTGTGCAATAAGACTGCCACCGCCGTCCAATTTCCATGCACTTTGAACAAAAGAATTGTTTATTTGTGCAAAAATATAGAGTGGTAAATGTGGAGAAAGTTCCATTTTTAACGAATTTCCGGTCAAAACGTCTCTCAAAAGCGGATTTTTGATGTATTTTTTGAAAAAATGCTCCACCGAAGTTGAAAATAATTTAGAGCGGTAGAATTTTTCGGATTTTTTGCGATTAAAACTGTCAAATAAATGATTTCCAGTGCTTTGTAATAGTTGAACATATTTTTCAATTTCTTTTCTATTGTGTGGAAATTGTTCTGTCAAAACTTCTGTAAAACGCTCATAACCATTAGGTAAATAAAAATGTTGATTTTGCAAAATAATTTCCTCACAAGCATTTTCATCCATTTTCAACCACGGTAAATCCAACAAATTGAAGTATTTAAACAGCGAATAGAGCGATTGTCCCTCTTCCAAACCGCCGACATAATGAAACCCTGTATCAAAAACCGCCTTATGTCGCTCAAAAGTTTGCAAACAGCCTCCAATGCGGGCATTTTTCTCCAAAATACAGACCTTAAGTCCCTGTTTAGCCAATAAATAGCCACACTGCAAACCGCCTAATCCGCTGCCTGCAATAATAATATCGTATTTTTTCATGGAGATGTATTTTTATTCATTTAAAAAAGACTTAACACATTGTAAAACAGCGGATTGTGCAGTAGGTAAATGGTCATTGACAAATATTTTATCAAATTGTTCGGCAAATTGCATTTCATAAATGGCTTTTTGGATGCGTTTTTCCAAATTTTCAGGGCTTTCAGAATTACGCAACAGTAACCTTTCCCTTAAAATTTCGTGCGAAGGAGGCATTACAAAAATAGAGAGTGAATTTTGCGGAAATTGTTTTTTGATATTTAAACCGCCAACAACATCTAAATCCATGATTACGTGTTTATTATGTAACCATATTCGTGTTAATTCCGACCGCAAAGTACCATAATAATGATTTTGATATACCTCCTCCCATTCGATAAATGCTTGAGCCTCAATTTTTTGCTTAAACTCCTCCGTTGTTAGGAAATAGTAATCTTTTCCATTGATTTCGCCTTCTCTTTGTGTTCGATTGGTGGCTGAAATGGAAAACTCAATCGGCAATCCTTTTTCCAAAATATGTCGAATGAGTGTAGTTTTACCGCTTCCTGACGGCGCCGAAAATATTACAATTTTGCCGTTCATTGTTCAAAATTTTATCAATTTAAGGCAATTTAGCCCTTCATTGTAATCAAAAACTCGTCATTAGAGAGAGTATTTGCCATTCTTGCTCGCAAAAATTCCATTGCCTCAACGGGTGTCATATCGGCTAAATGATTGCGTAAAATCCATATTTTTTGCAGAGTTTGCGCATCTTGCAACAAATCATCTCTACGGGTCGAAGAAGCGACTATATCAACAGCAGGGAAAATACGTTTGTTAGACAATTTACGGTCTAATTGCAATTCCATATTGCCGGTGCCTTTAAATTCTTCAAAAATTACTTCGTCCATTTTAGAGCCTGTTTCGGTCAAAGCAGTAGAAATAATGGTCAAAGAGCCTCCATTTTCAATTTTTCGTGCCGCACCAAAGAAACGTTTTGGCTTTTGTAACGCATTTGCTTCCACACCGCCCGAAAGCACTTTGCCTGACGCAGGAGCGACGGTATTGTATGCCCTTGCCAATCGCGTAATTGAGTCCAACAAAATACAGACATCATGTCCGCATTCGACCAATCTCTTGGCTTTTTCCAACACAATGCTTGCAATGCGTACATGGCGGTCGGCAGGCTCATCGAATGTAGAAGAAACCACTTCTGCCCTTACACTGCGCTGCATATCCGTAACTTCCTCAGGACGCTCATCTATTAACAAAATGATAAGATATATTTCTGGATGATTTTCTGCAATTGCATTGGCTATATCTTTGAGTAACACTGTTTTACCTGTTTTAGGTTGAGCAACAATTAAGCCTCTTTGACCTTTGCCGATAGGTGAAAAAAGGTCTATAATTCGCGTTGAAAAACAAGCATTGATGTCTTTTCTGACAAGGTTGATTTTCTCATCGGGGAAAAGTGGCGTCAGATAGTCAAAAGGTATTCTATCCCTTACGTCGTTGGGCATTTTGTTGTTAATTTTATCCACTCTCAAAAGAGGAAAAAATCTTTCTCCTTCAATTGGCGGACGAATGGTACCTTCTATTACGTCTCCTGTTTTGAGCCCAAAAAGTTTGATTTGCGATTGAGAAACATAAATATCATCCGGCGACGGCATGTAATTATAGTCAGCCGAACGCAAAAAACCATAACCATCTTGCATGATTTCCAATACTCCCTCTGCCACAATATGCCCAAAAAATTCAGCCTTTTTAGGAACATGACCTAATGGCAATGCTTGTCCATTGGGCTGTATTTCAGGCTGATTTTGTGCTTGCGATTGCGGTTGAACAGGCTGATTTTGAACAGGCTGTACTATTTCTTGCTCCTGTTGTTGTAGAATGGGGAGTTCAGGCTCTTCGTCCATAATGGATTGTTTTTCAATAGATTCTGATTTTTCTTGCTCTATTCGGGCTGCAATTTTTTCTCTTACATCCTTTATATAGGCATTGATTTCGTTCTCCATTTTGTCATCCGAGACTGAATTATTTCTTTGCTCGTCCATAGAGAGCGGCAAAGTAGCCTGCGAATGATCCTTTTTCTTTCTACCTCTTGTTGATTTTACAGGTTGTTCTACATTTGCTGCCATTGTTGGCGTTTGAACAAGTGTTGCTGATTGTGCTACTTTCGTTGCGACAAGATTTTGTGTATTTTGCCATTCCGTAAGTAGATAAATCAATGCTTGTTTATCCAAATTTTCATAACCGTTTAATTTACGGCTTTTTGCGAGTGCGCGTAATTCTTGTGTTGTTTTTGACGCTATTTTTGTCAAATCAAGTTTTTGAATTTTATTTGCCATTACTGCTATATTTTAAAATGATTATTGAAAACAAATACTGTTTTCTGTATTAAGACACTCTCAACGATTGTTGAGGCATTTACAAAGATACACTTTTTTTTGAGTTGAAACTAAAAAGTA
>JAISTU010000115.1 GCA_031272415.1 Bacteroidales bacterium
GGAAAGGAATTGGATGAGGAAAATGGGATGTATTATTTTGAACATAGATACCATGCACCGCCTACATTTATTTCGAGGGATAAATATTTCTCAAAGATGCCATTTATGTCGCCGTATGCATACTGTGCGAATAATCCGGTGGGATTAGTGGATTTGACAGGGGATTCTATAAATGTCTCTGAATTGTATAAAAAAGACAGCAAAGGAAATTATATCTATCCTGAACAGATAAAATCTTTTGAAGCATTTGCAAATACGAAAGGAGGTAAAGCAGAATTGGCAAAATATGCTGCAGCCGGACAAAAGGTGGCTGGAATAACATTTGAAAAAAGTGGTGCATACCATACTGCAGGTGTTGATGTTGAGTTTATAGGCGGGAAAGGTATGACACATGGTGCTAATGGACTAACAGGAGCAACAATTAAAGAAAAGAGATTAGTGTTAGATATTGCGATAGATGCGATGTTTGAGAGCGGTAGTGGAGTAGAGGCTTATACTCATGAAATATTGGTACACGGCAGGCAATTTGTAAAGGATTATACAGACAATAAAAAATTAGATAACTCTCATGTATATAAAGAATTGGGATATTTTGCAAAGAAGAATGGGACAAACAATAATACCCGATACATGCACCATTGGCAAGAAAAACAAGCAGACAAAGTCATGGAAAAAGAAGGAGTACTCATTTTACAAGAATTCTTTAAAAAATTCAACATAAAAAAAACTACTGCTGAAATAAAAGAAATGATAAGATTTGAACCATAACGTTAATTCAAAGTTTAATTTATGGAAAACAAGGAATGTAGAAGATTATTAGTGCTATTTGTTTTGATATTGTTTTGCAATGAGTTCCTTTATTGTCAAGCAAATAAAGAGACAATATATAAAGGGGATCCGTATTGTGTATTTCTGGTAAACGATAGTTTTCGCTCTATTACTGAATGGGAGGGGAAATATTTTTGCTATTTATCATCAAGTGACACTTTATTCAATATAGAAACGAATACTTATTTCTACAAACAAGATATTCCTTTTTCAGATTTAGATGTGGACAGTATCATGATAGCGAGTTTCATGACTGCACATCTGCAAAAGGATGTGATAGCATCTAATTTTAACTTAAAAATACATGATACAACATGGAATGTAGATTTGTATTACCAATTAAAGGACAGTATTAAAGGAAATTACTTATTTACCATTTCCCAATCTGAACAACGATTATTTAATGCATTGTTAAAAAAGATATTAGCAGACACAAAAAATTTTTTTTACAATAATGAAAATGATACAACATATTTAAAATCATCATGCTATCAAGAATCATTTCTATATGTTAATATTTTGGCAAAAGAAACGCAATCTGAATATTTTGGAAGTATGGACGTGAACGAGCAGTTCAGCGATTTATACCAATTAGTTGCAATAATCATTGGGAATCACATTTCGATAAAAGACAAAACAAAAAAACGTAGTGAGAATCTGAATTTATTAGATATTAGAGAAAAATTTAATAATTGTGCATATAAAGTAACAGGAATACATTTTGAGGACTATTGGGTTCCGCCTCCGCCTCCTAAAAAACGCTTAAAAAAGTGACATTTTTGCATTTTTGAATAAAAACGTTCTAAAAAATGGAAAAAAATAATTCTCCATTCTCCATTTTCCATTCTCCATTCAAAACGTCGTCTTTTGGTAGGCAATTCGTGGGGTGCTGTCTTTGAGATAGATAGTTCCGCAGCGAGTAAATTTCATTTTTTGTAAAATATGCTGCATAATAAGATTGTCTTTGTGGGTATCTATACGCAAATTATTACATTGATTGAGTGTCCATTGCAGGCAAAATTGAGCCATATTTTTCACATTTTCACCTTTTGCCAAACGATGTACAACTCCATATTGTAAATCATTGAGCCACTGCCCATTATAAATTTTTGCATACGTTGGCTCTTCACCTACAAAAAAACAAAAAACACCCACAATGGTTGAATTTTCTTTGCAAATATAACTATTTCCGTTCTCAATATCTTGTAACACAATTTCTTTGGCGGGATAACCGTTTGTCCATTGCTGATAATTGCCACTTTGTCGCATAAGTTGAGTAGCAAAAGCGTAAACATTCATAATTTGTTCTAAATCAGCATATTGTGTCTTTTCAATTTGCATTTTTTTTATTCTATTTTTGCAAAAAAATTATTCTATTTTTTCAAACTTTTTGACCAATTCCACAAATTGAGCAGAAATTTCTTTGGATGTATTATTCACTTTGTCATAGCCGGAAAGCACTGAAAAACAAGTACTTTTAACATTCATCGTTGTAAGGTCAATAATACGTTGCCACATTTGCACACTTTTTTTGCCTAAATGTGTTATTTTGGACTCTACAGCAATTTTATCCTCAAAACGAACCGACTCCATAAAATCAAACTCCGTATGAACCAACACCAAATCTATGTCTGACAAGGCAAAACTACTACCCAACGTTTGAAAATAATTCAAACGTCCCAAATCATAATAGGAGGCAAAAATTCCATTATTTACATGATTCAAAGGATCAATGTCGGTCATCCGTATTTGAATGGACAACCGACACTGAAAATCATGAGGACAATTATTTTGATTCATTCTCTATTCACAATCACCTTGATAGTTGCAGGCAGTGCATTTTTTACACTTCCCTTCTCTGATGAGTGGCTCACCACATTGAGGACAATTCTCGCCTACAATGGGCTTTTTAACTTTCTCACCTGTATCATATTTTTCCAATGCTCTGGTAACGCCGTTTTTCCATGAATTTATCAATTCGGTATTAAATCGTAACCCTTTAATCAATTGATTTACATGTGCTAATGGCATTCCATGTCGCAAAACACCTGAAATCAGTTTTGCATAATTCCAATATTCAGGGTCAAACATACGCGATAAATAAGACATTCTTACCTCATAACCGCTTTGGTCTTTGAAATGAAAATCATATCTTTTTGAGCCGTCTTCTTCTTTTACTTTTACAATGTAACCTTCTGTAACGTAATCAGGCAAATAAAATCCGGCTTCTTTTCCTGTAAAAATTTCGTAAGGTCTATTGTTTAACAAACCTACAAATGCCACCCATTTTTCTGCATTTTCATTATAAAATCGTATAACATCTGCTTTCAATTTTACAGGACGTTTAGGAGCATGTGAAGTTGAAATTTGTGGCTGTTCGGGTTGAGGCTTTGCGTTTTCGCCCGTTTTATGTGTAATTATTCCGTCGCCACGTGAGCCGTCTCTATAGATAGTCATTCCTTTGCAGCCGACCTCCCATGCCAATTTATAAACCTCATCTACTGTTTTCTCACTGACCTCATTGGGCATATTGATAGTTACGCTAATGGAATGGTCAACCCATTTTTGAATTGCCCCTTGCATTCTCACTTTCATTAAATAGTCAATATTGTGAGAAGTTGCATTAGCATAAGGCGATTTAGCAATGGTAGCCTCCAATTCTTCGGCATTCATTTTGGAGACATCATAATTATACATTTTTGCCCACTCCAAAAATTTGGGATGATAAGCATCATACTCAACCCATTGATGTCCATTGGCTTCAATAATTTCTGCGTTCAAATGTTTATCATTGGGATTGACTTTTCTTCTGCGTTTATATTTTATAGAAAATACAGGCTCAATACCGGAAGTTGTTTGCGTACAAATACTTACAGAGCCGCCGGGTGCCAAAGTAAGCAAAGAAATATTGCGACGACCTTGCAACATCATTTGCGCATATAAATCAGGGTCTTCTTGATTGATACGCTGTATAAAAGGGTTATTTCTTTCCCTTTCGGGGTTAAATGCGGCAAATTTACCCCTTTCTTTTGCCATTTCAACCGAAGAGCGATAGGCGGCTAATGCCAACGTTTTATGTACTTCTGTGGAAAAATCAATGGCTTCTTGTGTGCCGTAACGGATGCCCAGTGCGGCTAACATATCGCCCTCCGCTGTAACGCCCAAACCGGTACGCCTCCCCAAAACGGCTTTCTCTTTGATTTTTTTCCACAAATTGAGTTCCACATTTTTGATGCTATCTTCTTCGGGGTCTTTTTGAATTTTGTCTAAAATGGCATCAATTTTTTCTATTTCCAAATCCACTAAATCGTCCATCAAACGCTGTGCAATGCGAATATGCTGTTTAAATTTTTCAAAATCAAATTTAGCCTCGCTCGTAAATGCTTGATTTACATAACTATATAAATTTACAGATAACAATCTGCAACTATCATACGGACAAAGCGGTATTTCTCCGCAAGGATTGGTAGATATGCTTGCAAATCCTAATTCTGCATAACAATCGGGAATAGATTCTTTTTTGATAGTATCCCAAAACAAAATACCCGGCTCGGCAGATTTCCACGCATTGTGAATGATTTTATTCCACAATTTACCGGCGTCAATTTTTTTACGCATTATCGGATTGGGTGAATTGACAGGATATTGCTGCTCATAAGGTCTGTTTTCATGAACACAACGCATAAATTCGTCATCAATTTTAACAGAAATATTGGCACCTGTAACTTTTCCGTTTTCCAATTTTGCATCTATAAAACTCTCAACGTCAGGATGTTTGACAGATATACTCAACATCAAAGCACCCCTACGCCCCTCTTGTGCCACTTCTTTGGTAGAATTAGAATATCGCTCCATAAAAGAGACCACACCTGTCGAAGTGCGAGCACTGTTGTGAACAATGCTGCCTTTTGGACGTATGTGAGATAAATCATGCCCAACTCCGCCACGTCTTTTCATCAATTGCACTTGTTCCTCGTCAATTTTCATAATGCCTCCGTAAGAGTCCGCATTTTCACCATGACCGATTACAAAGCAATTGGATAAAGACGAAATTTGATACCTGTTACCAATCCCAAACATCGGACTGCCTTGCGGAATGATGTACTGAAATTTGTCCAAAAGTTCAAATATTTCATTTTCAGGCACAGCATTAGGATATTTTTTTTCAATTCGTGCAAATTCTTTGGCTAATCTGTGGTGCATTTCGGTTGGCATTTTTTCTCTTAAATTGCCATCCAAATCCCGCAAAGCATATTTATCTAACCAGACATCTGCACTTATTTGGTCGCCGTCAAAGTATGCCTTTGTCGCGACTTCTGCTTCTTCATGCTGATAAATCGGCAAGGCTTCTTTTTGTCTAATCTCTTGCCGTTTCACTGCTTTTGCCTCTTCCTGCTGTTGTTCGGAAATGCTTTTTGACTCTTCCTGAGAAATTTGCATTTCAATAGGGCGATTGTGTAATCTTGCATTCACAAGTGCCTCTTTATCAGCGTTCCTCTTATCTTCCAATTCCATGTTTATCTCTTTTATTTCTTTGTATTCCATTTTTATACTATCATTAAATAAACCTTTAAAAAAACTACTGCCCATATATAATTATGTATTTATATTATCTTATTTTAACTTTTTTTTTGCTCATGTCGCTAATTTTCAAATATCATTCTAAAAAACGAACTTTTTTTTTTAATCGGTAATTTACTCATTTTGAATACATTACACAATTCCAATAATGGAACGTTTTCTTAAATGCAAAAATAGTCATTATTTGCATTTAAAAGTTATTTTTTTAAAATAGTTTTTGACAAAATGCTGTTAATAACTTTAACCATTTGATAATCAATTTATTACAACCAATCAAAAAATCAACTTTTTTATTTGATTTGCACTCAATTAAAGAAAAAATAGATATAATTTTAGGCTTTTTTTGAAATTGAGAATTTAAAAGAATGGAGAATGGAGAATTGGGAATGGAGAATTACTTTTTTTTTGCATTTTGGGATAAAAACGTTCTAAAATTGGAGTTGCACTTTTAGATATAACCTCAACAAAAAGCAGGCTGTCTTGCGAACAACCTGCTTATACATGATAAAACTAAATAAATTTTGCTTTCACATTACTTGCAAGAAATATTTTCATAGCCACTAAGAACATCTTTTATTTCCTTACAAGTTGTTCCCAATTGATCCAGTTCATCTGCAGTGTAAGTGTGTGACCCAGATATTTCTGTACCTGGAACTGTCCATGTACATTTACAATCTTTTTCACAAGATGCAAAACCAGCCATCAACGCTACTGCTGCTACTGCGATTAAAACTTTTTTCATTTTGAAAAAAATATTTTTGTTAATAAAAAAAACGCGTTTACTCTCTTCTACGGATTTTCAACATCGCTCCGTTTTTGCAAAAGTACACAAAAATTTGAGAAAACAAAAAAATAGTAATTTTTACATTTTTTTACGTATTTTTT
>JAISTU010000161.1 GCA_031272415.1 Bacteroidales bacterium
TAGAGTGTAGAGTGTAGAGATTTTTTGCATTTTGGGAGAAATTTGTTCTAAAAAAACAATTTTTGCACCACGATTTAACAATATTCCCTCTGATTTGCATGAAATATCTACACTTTATAAAAAAAAACTATTCTCTATTGATGTTCTATTAAAAGTTTTTGCAAAATGCTCAGGTTTTCACCTAAAGTTTCGGCTTTCATTTCGATTATTTGCTCTACTTGCTTGTCTTTCAATATAATAATACAAGATGTTGGAGATATTTTTAACTTATAAAAAACAGATGTAAAATCTTTCACTACATTACTGTTTGTGCTGTCAAAATAAGGCATAATATCAAAAATATGACCTTTTGCATTGACAATGATTAAAATATGCTCTTTATTCAATGCGTTTTCTTTAACTATTTTGTCAAATGACTTTGTACAAGTTGGACAGCCATGTTCGGAAACATACAAAATACAATCGTATTTTTCTATCATTAAAGTATCCGAAATAGTTGATAGATAGCCTTTTATGGTTTCGTACATTGTATCTTTATTTGCCTGTCCCTGACAAGCAGCAAAAAAGATGCTTATCATAATAAAAATTGCATTTTTAATGATATTATTTTTCAATTTCATATACTACAAATTTACATTTTGTTGGGTCATAATCTCGGCTGTTGCCACTTTCAGATATAAAAAGTCCTTGCGATGAAAGGAAAATATAGCGATAATCAAATTCGTCTTTGCTAAAATATTGCTCATTGAGTTTATTAAAATTTTTATCATAAATGATAATTGAAAAATCTCTTTCTTCTGTATATTCCATCCAAAAATCTTCTTCGGACATGGCATGGTGAACAATGGCATAGTATAGATGATTGTTTTTATCATATATAATATTCCACAATTGACCATAGATTCTATACTCATCAACGGAAGTATAGACATTTAGCCAATATTCTTTAATATTATAATGTGGCATTAAAAGTTTTGCATAATCGGAAATTATCCGAAAAGTATCTATAAATTTGTCAACAACAGGATTGTATACCAATACTTTATTGTTAAAATGAGGCGAGATAAATAATTTGTCGTTTTCAAAAAACACATTCAAAAGTGCAGAAACATACAAAGAGGTATCCGTTTCAAAATAAAGACGTGAAAAATTTTGAGGAAATACTTGCAATTGCTGCGTTTGTATATCAAACATGCATATTTGCGGAACAGTGTGCATTTTGTTCATATAGGCACGAACATATTCCAACTTATTAGGAAATTCTTTTTGGAAATCACTTTCTTCTTTTATATTTTCCCAGTTCCAAAAATAATGCATGTATAGATGCGGGCTTTTAATATTTTGCATGCATGGAATTGGGCGATACCTTTCTGTTCCCGTATTATAGACAGAGTCTATATGAATAATACTGTAATAATTCCCTTCTCTATTAAAATAAGCAATTTTTGGTTCTTTTACATATCTATCTATAACAATCACAGTATCAGGCTGATAAACAAAAACTCCTTCTATCCAAAGTAGGTGTGCCAATTCAACGTGTAGTGGGATTTCAAATTCTTTTTTTCCTGTTGCATCAAAAAAACAGATTCTTTTTTTATCCGTTTCCACTACCCCCATGTATATATATTCTTTCTTTGCAACTTTATCATAGTAAGTGCCGTAATTCATCTTTTCCAACGGAAACCCTGTCTCAAACACAACTCTTGTCTTTTCGACTAATTTTGTCGTTTTGCAAGAAAACAGCAAAAAAAATAAACTAATATTCAGTATAATATACTTTTGCATAATTTAAATCTTAATTATATCTTTATTAACGTAAAAATAAATAAAAAGGATACTGCCTGAAAAATAGACAATATTCTTAAATTCTAATTAATCAATAAATACAGGAAACGCAATTCCAGCAGGAGTAATATCTCCGTTGTCCTCTATATACATAGCACGGAAGATATACCTATTCGATGTGGAACTATTATGTTCTACTTCAAATGAAGTTTGACCTGCAGCAACCATTTCCATCCAATGTGCATCTAAAATTTCTGCAAACAACGAGGCATTATCAACAATAATGGGAATATTGTCAAAGACATTATTTCCTGTCATATTGTTAAATACATTAGTGACGTTTGTAAAAACATTAGCACGGATAACCACCGGGGGTAAGCAACCTGCTCCATCTGGTCCGTTACAAGTATTATAATCTTTACAGCCACTACATGCCGCACGATATATCGTGTCATTTCTTTCAACTGCCTTCTGCAAGAGCATTGATTCAGACACATCATTTGGCGGATTGTGCATCTTTTCACAAGCAACAAAAATGCTTGCTACTGCCATACTTAGGGCCATGGTTGCCACTGTTATATACATTTTCGTTTTTGCTATTTTACTAAACATATTTAAATTATTTTTTTGCTTCCTCACCGCACTCTATCTTTCTCACATCGAGTTTCGACAATTCAGCGTTAACAATAAATCTCATCAGTTGGTTAAAAAACCAGAGAAAGAACTGACGTTTTAAAATCTTTTTTCATGAGTTTTGTTTTTGATAAGAGTGTCTGCTCTTTCCCCTCGCAGTAGAATGTTTGGCTAAAAGGCTTACATTTTACCACTGTGGGCTTTTGCCCTTTAATGTCCCCGATAGTGGAGTCGTCTCGGGGACCGCAGTCACCCGAACTCCCTGTACCAGAAGAGGGTGGGATAAAATATCTCACCAAAGTTGGATGCCGCATTCCCCTTGCAGGATTGTAGTAGGGGAATATTTTCTTCTCTTTCATGTCCTCCGCCGACAGACAGCAGCCGTCTATATCTGTGCCCTGTTTCCTGCCATATTTTGCCGACCCGATTAACCCAATAGAAAATCCATACAAAGCAACTTCTAACATAGCCGTAAAATTCGCTTAAATAATTGATTTTCAGCGACTTTCGCTGGGGGGGGGGGGTACATGGCACAACGAAATCGTCTCTCTAAATCGCTTAAAATGCGTTTGAGAGCCATTTCCTGCATCTTTGCGAGCGTCTATTGATAAATCATTAGCATTGCTCTGCAAAGTATCCACTTTCGTTGTACTTTTATTATCTTCTGTTTCCATGGTTGATAATGTATATATTATATTTGTATTTAATTATATCTCTTTCATTTCAAATTTTCAAAAAAAGCATCATCCCCAAACAATGGACTTTTGCAATCCCAAAGTCAAGGTCTTTGCAAAGATACACTTTTTTTTTTTTGATACAAAAGTTAATTTTGCGAAAAAAAATTTTTATTTTTTTTGTGGAAAATGTGTTAAAATGCTGATAAAGAGATGGTTATGAGAAAAAGTTTTTTTTATTTTTTTTTCATAATTTTTTTGTCTGAACTTTGATTTTAGTATGATTGATGTGATTATTATGATTTTAAAATTGTGATTACAGATAATCACATAAATCAAAAAAATCATTCCAAATCACAGTTCAGACAAGGAGGTGCGAAAATGCAAAATCTACACTCTACACTCTATACTCTTCACTCTACACTAAATCCACTCTTTGAGTTCAATATCATCATCATTGATAATAGAAAGATAATTATTGTAGCGTGAGGGAGCGATTTTTCCTTCGTTAAGTGCCTGTTTTACAGCACATTGTGGTTCATGCGTATGGGTGCAATTATTGAATTTGCAATGTGGCAATAAGGCTAACATTTCAGGGAGATAATGTCCGATTTCTTGCGGTGTGTAGTCAATGAGTCCAAATTCTTTAATCCCCGGAGTATCAATAATATAGCCTCCAAAAGAGAGTTCAAAAAGTTCGGCAAAAGTGGTCGTATGTTTTCCCTTTGAATTGTAGTGTGAAATGGTTGCCGTTTTTAGTTGCAAATGTGTCTCAATAGTATTGATAATGCTTGATTTACCAACACCTGACTGCCCCGAAAAAAGCGTTATTTTATCTTGCATGAATGATTTAAGTTCATTCATTCCGCTTTTTGTAACCGCCGAAGTAGCAATGCAATGATAACCTAATGGTTGGTAAATTGATTGTAAATCAGTCATTTGCAGAATATTTTGAGTGTCATAAATATCCGTTTTATTGAAAACAATCACCGTTGGGATGCGAAACGATTGGGCAGTGATAAGAAAACGGTCTATAAATCCGAGCGGTGTTTTGGGGTCTTTTAGACTGATAATCAAAAAAGCAACATCAATATTGGCAGCAATAATATGAGAAATTTTTGACAAATTGATAGACTTTCGGCAAATGTAATTTTTTCGCGGAAGTATTTCCATAATCACCCCATAAGGCGAGTTTTCTTCTTTGACAAAAACAACTCTATCCCCGACCGCAATAGGGTTGGTCGTTTTTATACCTTTTGTCCGAAATTTGCCTCTTAACTTGCATTCATAAAAGACACCGTTATCAGAACGGATGCTGTATGAACTCCCTAAAGACTTGATAACCAATCCTTTATATGTCATAATTTTTTCTGTGTCCTCGCAGGGGCTCGAACCCTGGACCCATTGATTAAGAGTCAATTGCTCTACCAACTGAGCTACGAAGACATCCTACTTTCAAGTACTTTTAAAAAAGATGAAAACTCTTTAAAAAACGAGTATTTTACAAAGATACACTTTTTTTTCAATTAAAAATTAAAAATAAAAAAAAAAAAAAAAATAATCATTTTTTCTTTAATTCATAGTTTGTACTTCTGCCACCTGCTTCGCTTTGTTGCAAAATTCCTTTTTCTATGAGGTCTTTTATATCACGAATGGCAGTGTCTTGTGAAGATTTGGTCATTTTTGCCCATTTGGAAGAAGTAAGGGAGCCAAAAAAATCATCAAACAATTTATTGAGCATAAATCGCTGACGTTCATTGATTTGTACATATTTATTTTCTTCCCAAAATTTTGCTTTTTCGACTATTTTTTGCAAACTTTTTTCTGTTTCAAGCAATGCGTTTTTGAAACAATTTAAAAACCAAATCAACCAAATTGTGATGTCTTTTTCACAATGTTGTACTTTTTGCAGGCACTCATAATATTGTTTTTTTTCAGTGTGAATCTGGTTTGAGAGAGAATAAAATCTTTGGCATGAATTTTCACTACGGGCAAGTAAATAATCGGAAATGGCTCTTGCAATTCGTCCATTTCCGTCATCAAAAGGGTGGATGATAATAAACCATAAATGGGCAATTGCAGATTTTAAAACATTGTCTATCTGATTGTTATCTGAATTTAACCACAACAAAAACTTATCCATTTCTTTTTCCACTTTTTTGTATGGCAAGGCTTCATAATGTACTTTTTCGTGTCCCAAAGCCCCGGAAACAATTTGCATTTCACCGGTGCGGAATTTTGCCACTTCTATTTTCTGTAATCCGCTGTATCCTGTCGGGAAAAGTGCTGCATGCCACGAAAATAAACGCTCTTTTGTCAATGGTTTAGCGAAATTTTGAGTTGCATCAAGCATCATCTCAACCACTCCCTCCACATTGCGAGCAGAGGCTGCAAGTCCGGCAACGTTGATACCCAAACGACGTGCAATTGAGGAGCGTACTTGTTCATAATTAAGATACTCACCCTCAATTGCAGACGATTTTAGCACATCAAGCGTAAGGGTTTCAAGTGTTTTTTCTGCTTTTGATGAAAACCCAATTAACTGAATCTGTCCACGCAATTCGCCCTGTAATAATTTTACTTCACCAAATAACGCATTGATTTTCTGTTCGTTCCAACAAAAATCTGTCCATTTTTTGTATTGATAAATATATTTTGACATGGCTTTCTATTTATATATTTATTCTCCGCATTTTTGCGTAGAATAATGTCTTTTTTCTCCGCATTGTTTTACGGTTTTTTGTTCTGATTTGAAAAATATTGTTGCCATTTCCATGCAGACTCAACCATTTGAGAGAGTGTATGTTGGGCTTTCCAATTTAAGATTTGTTGGGCTTTGGTTGGATTTGCCCAAATTTTTTCTACATCACCCGGGCGACGAGTAGCCATTTTGTAATTGATTTTCAAGCCTGTAACACTCTCAAAAGCATTGATAACATCCAAAACAGAATAAGGCTCACCTGTTCCTATATTAAAAACATCAAAAAGATTATTATCTTGATTATCAAATAAATACGATAATGCTGCTACATGTGATTTTGCCAAATCTACCACATGAATATAATCCCGCAAGCAAGTGCCGTCTTTGGTTTGATAATCATTGCCAAAAACCTGCAAACACTCTCGAATACCCATCGCCGTTTGCGTAATATAAGGCAAAAGATGCTGCGGCACTCCCTTTGGCACCTCCCCAATCAATGCCGACGAATGCGCCCCTATGGGATTGAAATACCGCAAAATAACGGCTTTTAAAGGAGAAGAAAGCGTCATATCATGCAAAATCTCCTCCGAAATCTGCTTTGTGTTGCCATAAGGACAAGTGGCAGGTTTTATCGGCGTTTGCTCGGTAACAGGCAATTGGTCGGCAACACCATACACCGTGCAAGATGATGAAAAAACCAAATTTTTAATGCCAAAATTCTTCATTTCCTGCAAAATATTCAACAATCCGCAAAGATTATTTTTATAATACAAAAGGGGCTGCCGTACCGACTCATCTACATAAATCTTTGCAGCAAAGTGTATTACGGCATCAATTTGTTCCTGTTCAAACAATCTGTGGGTCAATTCGGCATTGGATAAATCCACTTTCACAAAAGTCGGTCTTATCCCCGTAATTTGCTCAATTTTATCAACAACACTTATATCTGAATTGCTTAAATCATCGGCTATCAACACATTGTATCCTGCCTCAATCAATTCTACCGAAGTATGAGAGCCGATAAATCCTGTTCCGCCTGTAACTAAAATGTTCTTTTTCACTGCATTACAAATTTTAATAAGTTATAAAAAGATTTAATTATTCCGTATCATTTTGATTATCATGCACTTGTGCATTGTTTTCTTCATTTTCAGGCTCTGCCAAATGAGGTTTATAGGCATCAAAACCTTGTGCTTTTAGTTTAATTTGCACACCTTCTTTGCTTGTCAACATGCGTCCTACTCCTGATGAGGTTGCAAATCCGATAACAGAAACATCTTTCATTTTCTTAACTTTCTCAAAATCAGACTGTTGAACGGTAAAAAGCAATTCATAATCTTCTCCCCCATTGAGTGCCGCAGTGGTAGGTGAAATGCCAAATTCCAAAGCCGTTGCAAACGTTTTAGGGTCTATCGGTATTTTATCCTCAAACAAACGACACCCGCGGTCGGATGCCCTGCAAAGATGAATTATCTCTGACGCCAAACCATCTGAAATATCAATCATCGCCGTAGGGATAATTTCCATCTGTTCCAATTGTTGAACAATATCCAATCTCGGTTCGGGCTTCAATTGACGCTCTAACAGATAGTCATAACCGCTCAAATCGGGCTGTATGGTTGGATTTTCCATAAACACTTTTTTCTCCCTTTCCAACACCAACAAGCCCATATATGCAGCCCCCAAATCGCCTGTAACACAAATCAATTCTTTGTCCTGCATGCCGGAACGTTTTGTGATTTTATTCTCCTGCGCATACCCCAAAGCGGTAACACTAATGGTTAAACCAAGCACCGAAGAAGTCATATCACCGCCCACCAAATCTACTCCATAACGCTCACAGCACATATACATCCCTGCATATAACTCTTCTATTGCCTCAACACTGTATTTTGACGAAACGGCTATACTTACCAACACTTGTTCGGGACGGGCATTCATGGCGGCTATATCAGATAAATTAACTGCTATTGCCTTGTAACCCAGATGTTTAAGAGGTGAATAATGACTGTCAAAGTGTATCCCTTCAACTAATAAATCGGTAGAAACGACCTGCATACGTCCTTGTGTATCAATCACAGCCGCATCATCGCCTACTCCTAATTGAGAGGACGAATTTTTTAACACAATCTTCTTTGTAAGACGGTCTATCAATTCAAATTCACCGATTTTTGAAAGCGAAGTTAGTTGTTGCTCTTTATTTTCTAATATTTCTTCCATTTAGAAATTTATATATATATTTTACCTTTTTACAAAGATACACAATTTTTTTTGTTGAGAGTTGAAAATAGAAAATTAAAAGTGATTGTAGGGCAACGGCATAACTTGCCAAAAATGGCACAGGGTGAAATAAATGGAGAATTGAGAATGGAGAATTAAGAATGATTTTGCCCAATTTTAGAACGTTTTTCTCCCAAAATGCAAAAAAAAATATTTTTTAACTCTCCGCAAAATAAAAAGTGTATTTTTGTATTTTAAGAAATTTTATATAAAAAAATGCAGTTATGAAAGAGTTAATATTATTAATTTTAGTGGCATTTTTAGCCACAGTAAGTTTGAAGTCGCAAGTAACGCGTTATGTAACAGTAACAGGTGCAGGTGCAATGACAGGTCTATCTTGGGCAGATGCCTCGCCGGATTTGCAGGCGATGATAAATGCGTCTGCTCCAGGGGATGAGATTTGGGTAGGCTCAGGAACATACGAGCCAATTTATGATGCAAGTAATGTTTTTGGACCGCCTACACCGGGAAATCCCGATAATGCCTTTGTTATACACAATGGTGTTTTTCTACGTGGTGGCTATTCTGCTACAGGCGGAGGCCCACGAAATTGGATAACTAACCAAACCATTTTAACAGGTCTTTTGAATAGTGGTTTGCGGGCATATCATATTCTTATTGCCGTTAATGCCACGGGCATATCAGGGATAGAAGGTTTCTATTTTCAATATGGAACTGCAAATGGAGGTGGCAATATTTCTGTATTAGGGTCAATAATAGAAAGAGATTGTGGAGGTGCTATTTACATTGGCAATGCTACATTTAAAATGGGATATACAGATATTAGCGATAACCTTGCTATACGAAAAGGAGCAGGAGTATATTCGCTTAATTCTCCGTCTATTTTGATAAAAGAATCTAATATTTGGGGAAATTTCGCAGACATGGGGGCAAGTGTTTACTTAGAAAATAGCACGATTGCCGACCTCTTGCATAATAATATTTATCAGAATCAGTCATTTTCAGATGGCGCAGGGTATGCACTGATTGGATGTGGACATGTAGAGATTCGCGATACAGATATTCACAACAATCGAGCAAGTCGCAATGGTGGTGGTATTTATAATTTTAGTTCATACATTAACATGTATAACTCAAATATTACTAACAATAATGCTGCACAATCTGGAGGGGGGCTGTACAACGAAAATATATCAAATACAATAATTGCACAGTCTTTTATTTCAGATAATACTGCAATCGAAGGTGCTGGCATGTATAATTTTAATTCTACATTAACTATACAACAAAGTTGCATAACAAACAATAATGCGGTTACGAATGGAGGAGGTGTTCTCAATACTAACACAACAACCACTTTAATCAATGTAGAGATTGACAATAATACGGCTACAGCAGGTGGCGGCATTTACGAGGATAATAATTCTAATTCTGCACTATACAACGTTCTTATCAATGATAATCAATCTGCAAGTAATGGTGCAGGTATGTATAT
>JAISTU010000031.1 GCA_031272415.1 Bacteroidales bacterium
GGTACTCCAACTTTTTTGGTAGAAATGGTGAAAAATGCTAAACTTGATGTTCCAAAACTCGAAAATGAAACTCGCATTGCAGCACAATCAATTATGGATTATCGTTATGAAAATAAAAACCCTGTACCTGTGTTATATCAAAGTGGTTATCTGACCATTAAGAGTTTTGACGAAGAACGAAATCAATATGTACTTGGATTCCCAAATGAGGAGGTAAAATATGGTTTTTTAGAGGAATTGGTGCCGATATACTTCTCTAAACAAGACGACTTTACAGAGATTGATTATAACAATTTTGTTGATGATTTGTTGGACGAGCAGATTGATACTTTTATGGAGCGGTTGAAGGTGTTCTTTTCAGGATTTAGTTATGACCTTGAAAATAAGACTGAAAAGCATTATCAGACAGTGTTTTACATACTTTTCGCATTGATGGGACAGAGAATTACAGTTGAACCACATTATGCCGTAGGAAGACCTGATGCAGTTGTTGAATTTAAGGACAAAATATTCATTTTCGAGTTCAAAATGGACGGCAATGGAACCGCCGAAGATGCCTTAAAACAAATTGACATTAAAGATTATGCAGGTAAATTTAACATCTCCGAGAAAAAAGTTTTCAAAATCGGCGTGGAAATGGATAATAAAATGAGAAATGTGAAAGATTGGGTGTATTCGCCCAAAGAGAATTGAAAATACAAAAGTAAATATTTGATTATCAATATTTTACACATTTTGTTTTATTCGATTTTAGAACAATTTTCTCCCCAAATGCAAAAAAATCCCCAATTTTCTATTCATACACTAATTTGTTGATATAGAACACATTACGTACATTCTTTTTGGACATATAGCGGTCTGCTAAACGCTGATAACCAAAAGTAATAAAATAATTATCGTACCAATGTCGCGATAAATTTTGCCGATTGCCCACAACAGATTGAAACCTTATCGTGGTCTCAATTTTATCCGTTTTGACCGGCTGAACAAGTTGATTTCTATTGTATATCAATGAATACAACTTACTATCATTGACAAAAAAGAGCAAAATATTCCCCTCTTCGCTGTCAATATAGGATTGGAGTAAATTGTAGTTTGTATTAAGCAGTAATCCATTGTAATTGAGGAAGTTAGTGCGTAAAATTTGTCCATTTTGATTGCACATAAATACAACTGCTGTCTGGTAGCGATAGCCGATAAATTTTGTACTTGTCGAATAATAAGGCATGCCTGACCAAGTGTAAGTACGTGTAAAATCGGACTCTGTTTGCTGTCTATATTCAGGTGTGTAAAAGTCTGATGCAAAGAGAATTAGGCTATCATTTTGCGACAAAAAATAAGTATTTATATAAATATTGGAACTCTTTTTTGGAAAAAACATTTCATTTTCCAAATTAGAAAAAGAGAAAAATGTAACATCTGAAAAAGATTGCTCATCGAATTTCATGGTGTAAATTCCGTCAATTTTGGGGCTTGAAAAAACGGCTTTATTGTCGATAGTATAATTCCCAAAAAGCAATAAATGCTCTCTGTCAGAACGCTTTAATATGCAAGAATTGAGAATTTTATCACCATTGATGACCAAATGTCTGTCCGATTTTTTCTCTCCTGTGCTATCTATTTGAGTAACAGACAAATAGCCATCTTCTTTGGTCTTATTTATGCTGCTGATGATCCACAAAGAGTGCGTCAATGTATCCCCAAAAGTAGTGTAAAAATCAATTGCGGGTGAATTTTCATATAACTCATTGACACTCATTTTTTTAGCATCAAAAAGATAAAAAACAACATCATTTTTTTCATTGTATGCGATATATGCAAAACCATTTCCAAACCATTTTATTTCCCTGATAATGTTGGCATTAGGCTGACAAAATGAAAATATATCCAACTTTTTTTTCAGCGTGTTATAAGAGAGAATATAAGTGTTGGTAATATCTTCTTTAAATGCTGTATGTGTCTGATATACAGCGAAAAACAAGTCTCCTTGCGACTGTATGCACGACAGCGAAATGCCTTTTATTAAAGGGATATTTTTTTTGGCAATTTCTTTAAAATTTGTGTCCAAATGTTGTATCAAAATATCTGTTTTGTCTTTGTTTTCTGCTTGCGAAATCAAAATAATTCCACTTTTTCCCACTGTTTGCAATCGATAGGGCTGTTTATCGGCAGCAACATCAATCTCTAACCGCAATGGCGGGTCATAAGATTGTGCATGCACTACGAATGAAGCCTGTAACCACATGAAAATCAAATAGATAAATAAAAAAACATTTAACTTTGGCATTTTTTCAACTTTGTTATTGGTAAAAAAGAGCAGGAAGATTTTTATGTTAATCTATCCTGCCCCAATTTTTTTTTAAAAATACATTAAACATTTATAAAAAAAATGAATATCCGAAAAATAAACAATAACCGTAATGTACTTATTTACAGTACCTTGCGTCTATTGTTTCCCAATTGATAATTTTCCACAATGCTGCAACATGGTCGGCACGTTTATTTTGATAATCAAGATAATAAGCGTGTTCCCAAACATCAAAGGTCATAATTGGGGTCAAATTTTTCAACATAGGATTGCCTGCATTGCTTTCCTGTGTAATCACCAGTTCACCTTTGCTGTCTTTGGAGAGCCAAGCCCAGCCTGCACCAAAAAGTCCAACGGCTGCTTCTGAAAATTTTTGTTTAAAAGTCTCAAAATCACGCCATTGCTTCTTAATCGCCTCTGCTAATGCTCCCACAGGCTCACTTTGATGAGGTGCAGTAAATTGTTGGAAATAAAAAGCATGATTCCACGACTGAGCCGCATTGTTATAAGTCGCACCTTCACTATTTTTGACAATATATGCCAAATCTTTGTCCGCCAGTGCCGTTCCCTCTATCAACTTATTGAGATTGGTTACATAGCCTGCATAGTGCTTACCATAGTGAAAATCAAGCGTTTTTGCACTTATTATTCCTTCTAATGCCGTTTCTTCATACGGCAGTTTTATAATATCTGTCATAGTGTTTATAGTTTTTTTTATTTTTAAAAAATTGATTATAAATACAAAGATACACAATTTTTTCAATTAAAAATTAAAAACCTTATTTCTCGCGGATACCTTAGTAGCAAGGATTTTTCTGTTAATTTCCCTTATTCCCTTATTAACAAAAAATAAGGGTAATGGTGGGGTGTCTTTTTGGCGACTAAGGGAACCTCGATAAATAAGGTTTTTTTAGTGTATAGACTGAAGAGTAAGCCATTTTTTTTTGCATTTTGGGATAAAAATGTTCTAAAATTGAACAAGAACATTTTTCATTTTCAATTAAACAAAACGGCAGGATGCCGTTTCTACAATTTTTTAATTGATTATTGTTATGCTTGTTTGTCGGGTTTGGACTTGGGTGGAGTTTTTGAGGGTGTAATTGATAATGCAAAAATAGACACCACTTTCGACAGTTTGGTGAGTGATGGTATTGATGCCGTTCCATGCTGCTTGCGGGTCGGTGGTGAAAAACACTTTGACACCCCAACGATTGTAAATGGTGAGTTCATATTTCTCTGTTGCACAGAAGAATAGAACAGGTTGCCATTGCATATTGCCACCGTTAGCATTAGGGGTAAAAACGTTGGATAACTCTATTCTGCACTCGCACACAATCTCTATGGAATCGCTCTCAAAACAATCGCCCGAATAGGCAGTAACTTTGTAAAATCCCGGCTCTTTGACGGTAACAGATGAACTTGTTTCGCCCGTATTCCACACAAAATCAGTTTGTTGTGAATTGGCAAACAATACGACGCTCCCTTCATGACAAAAATCTGATGTAGGCTCGTCTATTTTTACCTTTGCCTTATCCACATACAGCGACAACACCCGCAAACTATCGCAGCCATGCACGGATTGCAAGTTTTGCACAACAATTGTATCATAAGGATAGTCGACCTCATAGTCCGTTTTTACAACAAAATTGTGTGCATTGTAGGTCTCTCCGGCACAAATTTGAGCAAAAATGGTATCATAATAACTCGGATTGACCCGCAAAATCAAAGTAACTATGCTATCGCAAGCGTTAATGGTTTGTAGGTTTTGAATAATAATCGTGTCTTTGGGAGACGTGGCACGCGATGTCTCTACATAAAAACCGTTGGAATTGTAAGTATCGCCGGCACAAATTTGGGCAAAAATGGAGTCTGAATAAGTAGGATTTACGCTTAAAATCAGCGTAATAATACTATCGCAACCCTTAATGGTTTGTAGGTTTTGAATAATAATCGTGTCCTTAGGAGACGTGGCACGCAAGGTTTCTACATAAAAACCATCGGAATTGTAGGTCTCGCCGGAACAAATTTGGGCAAAAATTGTATCCGAATATACAAAATTAACCGTCAAAACGAGCGTTGTTAAACTATCACAGCCTGTTGCCGTTTGTGTAAGATAATCATAAATTCCTGATACTGAATAACTTTGACCACTAAAAAGATAACTCTCGCCCTCACAAATGGAAACGGTGAGTGTATCTTTGAGTAAATCGGTAAAGGAAAGCAAAAGGGTGAGCAAACTATCGCAACCGTCAGGCGTTGAAGTCATTAAATTATAAATTCCCTCCTGACTTTCGCTAAAACCATGTAAAGTATAAGTACTGCCCGGACAAATGGCGGCAATAATTGTGTCCGTCAGCAGGTCGTTGATAGAAAGTATCAATGTTGCCAAACTATCACAACCTTCTGATGTTGAGGTCATTAAATTATATATCCCTGCCTGATTTTCATTAAAACCGTTTAAAGTATAACTACTGCCCAAACAAATGGCGGCAACAATGGTGTCTTTTAGCAGGTCGTTGATAGAAAGTATCAATGTAGTCAAACTATCGCAACCTTCTGATGTTGAGGTGATTGTGTCATATATTCCTGCCTGATTTTCATTAAAACCGTTTAAAGTATAACTGCCTCCCAAACAAATGGCAGCAACGATGGTGTCTTTGGGGAGCGGGCAATATCGCAAGGTCAATTCCACAATACTGTCGCACCCATGAGTGCCTTGCAAATATTGATAAAATACACCCGTATCGCTCTCTAAAAAGCCATATTGAGAATATGTTACACCTCTGCAAATGGTATCTACAATCAGCGTTGTATCAATATAAGTTTTGGTAACAATCAGCGTAACATTATCTGTTGCCGTACAGCCGTTGCCGTAATTCATGGTCAAAAAATAGGTAGCACTGTCTAATGCGTGATATTCGGGTGTGGAGGCAATAATGGGCGAGTTGAGGCTGTCGCGTCTCCATTCATAAGTGGCACCGTAAGTGGCTAACATGCCGTTGGAATTGAGCATAATGTCAAACGCGAGGCAGGGGATGTAAAAATCATGGTCCCAATTGGGTGTTCTGCCCGACTGATAGGGCAACATGGCAGCCCAGCCCGTGTTGTAGTTGCCGATGCCCAAGCCGTAACCCCAACTGCTCCCTGCTACGTCCACATCGGGACTTTGGTTGCCTTTTTTGAGTTTGGCATTATCGGCACCGTTAAGGGCTTTGATGCCGTGAACATACACATTATCAATCCATAAAGTGTCGTTAGGGAGGTTGGCGGCGGTGGCTTTGATGTCAAAAATGGCGGGTGTGGTCTCGATGCCCGATTGCAAGTAAATCATATAGCAGGGTGTACCGCTCAATGAGGCAAACTCATTGATTTTCACCGTATCATAGAATGAGTAAATATATGATGCATCATTTGCCAAAACCAATGTATCCGTTTCAGAAATATTATCCAAAAAATTGTTCCCTAAAAGAGTTATTTTATTGTAAGTGCCATTCAAAATACCGCCTCCATCGTTTGATATTTCAACATTATGATAAATGTCATTGATTTTTGCGAGTAACTTTCTATAAGTGGTGCTATAAGAAGTGGTAAATCTTATTAACGAGCCTGCGGAATTTGCGGAAGTGATAGCATTGCTTGAATAATTGTACCAAGTTTCACTACCCCAACTTTCTAATTCAATAACCGAATTTGCAAAATGTATGGAACCACTGTCCTTGATTGTAATTTGTGATGCATTAACATAATTT